>CAZBIP010000729.1:0-1500 GCA_964491885.1 uncultured Vicinamibacterales bacterium | reverse complement strand
AGGCTCTTCGCCCGGTCCGTGAGGGCGAGCGCCATCTTGCGGGCGCCGAGCCGGCCCGCGAGCCGCCCGAGCTGGATGTCCACGATCTGCGAGAGCTGTGCGCGGCCGAGCGCGTGGAAGACGACGATCTCGTCGATGCGGTTGAGGAACTCCGGCTTGAAGTGCGCGCGCAGCGCGTCCATGATCCGCCGCCTGGTGCCTTCGTCGCCGGCTTCGCCGGGTTCGCCGGCGTGTTCGGCCAGGTGCTGGCTGCCGAGGTTCGACGTCATGATGACCACGGTGTTCTTGAAGTCCACCGTGCGTCCCTTCGAGTCGGTCAGCCGCCCGTCGTCCAGGATCTGCAGCAGGACGTTGAGAACGTCCGCGTGCGCCTTCTCGACCTCGTCGAACAGGACGACCGCGTAGGGCCGGCGGCGCACCGCCTCGGTGAGCTGCCCGCCCTCGTCGTAGCCGATGTACCCGGGAGGCGCGCCGACGAGGCGCGACACGGTGTGCTTCTCCTGGTACTCGGACATGTCGATCCGGATCATGGCCTGCTCGTCGTCGAACAGGAACTCGGCCAGCGCCCGCGCCAGCTCGGTCTTGCCGACGCCGGTCGGGCCGAGAAACAGGAAGCTCCCGAGCGGCCGGTTGGGGTCCTGCAGCCCCGCGCGGGCGCGCCTGATGGCGTTCGACACCGACGCGATCGCCTCGTCCTGGCCGACGACGCGCTGGTGCAGGCGCTCCTCCATGCGGACGAGCTTCTGGATTTCGCCCTCCATCAGCCGGCTGACCGGCACGCCCGTCCAGCGGCTGACCACTTCGGCGATGTCCTCCTCGTCGACCTCTTCCTTCAGCATCCTGCTATCGCGCTGGAGGTCCGCCAGGCGCTGCTCGGCCTCCCGGATCTTGCGCTCGGTGTCGGGCACGCGGCCGTACTGCAGCTCCGACGCCGTGGCGAAGTCGCCGGCGCGCTGGGCCCGCTCGATCTCGTGGCGAAGCTGCTCGATCTCCTGCTTCCGCGCGCGCGCGTCCTGGATGGCGTCCTTCTCCTGCTGCCAGTGCGCCCGGAGGCCGGCGCCGGCCTCCTTCAGGTCGGCCAGTTCGCGCTCGAGGCGCTCCAGGCGATCGACCGACGCCGCGTCGGGTTCCTTGCGGAGGGCCTGCGCCTCGATCTCGAGCTGCATCACGCGGCGCTCGACCTCGTCGAGCTCGGCGGGCAGGGAGTCGATCTCCATGCGCAGGCGCGACGCGGCCTCGTCGACCAGGTCGATGGCCTTGTCCGGCAGGAACCGGTCCGTGATGTAGCGCTGCGACAGCACGGCCGCGGCCACGAGGGCGGTGTCCTTCAGCCGGACCCCGTGGTGGATCTCGTACCGCTCGCGCAGCCCGCGCAGGATGCTGATCGTGTCCTCGACCGTCGGCTGGCCGACCAGCACCGGCTGGAACCGGCGCTCGAGGGCGGCGTCCTTCTCGATGTGCTTGCGGTACTCGTCGAGGGTCGTCGCGCCGATGCAGCGC
>CAZBIP010000728.1:0-1503 GCA_964491885.1 uncultured Vicinamibacterales bacterium | reverse complement strand
ACGGCGGACGGCTCGTGACGTTCGATCGAGGCATCCCGCTGACGGCCGTGAGAGGCGCGACGGCGGGGTCGCTGGAAGTGATCGCGCCCGTGTGACGGCATGACGCCGTGACACATAGAGCCCAGGGGCTTCCCTGCGCTGAGCGAGCGCCCAGCGGACGCGAGCCGAAGGGAGACCCCGGGTTCCCGTCACCCGTTCAACATCGACATCGTGTAGCCCGGGTAGCGCAGCCCTTCCGCCGCGCCCTTTGGCAGGAGCGCGTCGATCCGCCGCAGGTCGCCTGGCGTGAACCGGACGGCCGTCGCGCCCGCGTTGTCTTCCAGGTAAGCCCGCCGCTTCGTCCCCGGGATCGGCACCATGTCTTCGCCCTGCGCCATCACCCAGGCGAGGGCCAGCTGCGCCGGCGTGCAGCCCTTCTCGCGGGCCATCGCGGCGACGTGCTCGGCGAGCTTCAGGTTCTTCTCGAAGTTCTCTCCCTCGAAGCGCGGGTGCGTCTTGCGCGCGTCGTCAGCCGGCACCTCGTCGGCGCTGCGGAAGCGGCCCGTCAGAAAGCCCCGCCCCAGCGGGCTGTAGGGAACGAAACCGATCCCCAGCTCGCGGATCACCGGCAGGATCTCGTCTTCCGGGTCGCGTGTCCAGAGGGAGTACTCGGACTGGAGCGCCGAGATCGGGTGCACCGCGTGCGCGCGCCTGATGGTGGCCGCCGAGGCCTCCGAGAGGCCGATGTAGCGCACCTTCCCCTCCCTCACGAGGTCGCTCATGGCACCGACGGTGTCCTCGATCGGCACGTTGCGGTCCACGCGGTGCTGGTAGTAGAGGTCGATGCAGTCCAGGCCCAGGCGCTTGAGCGAGCCGTCACACGCCTGCTTGACGTATTCCGGCCGGCCGTTCACGCCGCGCCACGTGCCGTCGGCGTCGCGCATGATCGCGAACTTCGTCGCCACGATGAGGCGGCCGCGCTTGCCTTTCAGGAACCGGCCCAGGAGTTCCTCGTTCGTGTACGGGCCGTACATGTCGGCCGTGTCGAAGAAGGTGATGCCCAGTTCGAGGGCGCGCTCGAGCGTCGCCATCGACTCCGCTTCGTCGCGGCCCGAGTAGAAGTCGCTCATGCCCATGCACCCGAGCCCCAGCTCGGACACCACGAGCCCCTGCGTTCCCAGCTTGCGTGTCTTCATGGCGTCTCTGCCTCCACTGTCGTCTGCTCGATGATACGCGATCGATGCGGACGCCTCGCGCTTGCAGCGTGTTCGGTGGAGGCCGGACCTTCAGGTCCGGCGCTCTGACGCCTGACAGATGGAGCCCGGGGGCTTCAGCGCAGGCGCGCGGCATTCGGGTTCTGGTCGCGGTTGTCGTTCTTGTGCTACATTGTCTGTCTGGCCTGCGCGCCGCGATGGCGCACGGGCCGCCCACCAAGCCGGCCGGCGTAGCTCAGTTGGTAGAGCAGCTGATTCGTAATCAGCAGGTCGTCGGTTCGAGTCCGACCGCCGGCTCCATACTCACTTA
>CAZBIP010000727.1:635-1506 GCA_964491885.1 uncultured Vicinamibacterales bacterium | reverse complement strand
AGCCTGGATGGTCTGGAAACTGCGGTTGCTGGCGATCCTGAAAGCGCTTTAATATATTTTTTAACCACGAAATACACGAAGGACACGAAGATCAATCCTGACAATTTCACCTATAAGGTAAAGCAAGTACTATGAGTAGAATCATCCCTTTCCTCAGCATTGAAAAGATAGCTCTGCACGGTTACGGACTGGGTTATGCCGAAGGCAAGGCTGTGTTCGTGCCCTACACCATGCCGGGTGACTGTGTGGACGTAAAAGTCCTGTTGGAAAAGAAGGACGTCATCTTTGGAGCTGTGGCGGAATACAAGGAAATCCCCAAAACCAGTCTCCTGCCTGCCTGCGACGCCTTTGGCGGAGAAAACGCCTGCGGAGGCTGTGACTGGCTGATGGCACCTTATGAACTGCAGTTGGAGTGGAAGTCAGAGCTTATCAGGCAGACCTTTGAACCGCTTAAACTTAGCAAAAAAGTCCGCTCCGCAGTTGCTTCCCCCCTGCCCCAACACTACCGCAACAAGAGCTTTCTGCCTGCCGGAAAAGGTTCGGACGGACTCTATTTCGGCATGTATGAAAGGTACAGCCACAACGTGGTTCCGCACAGACGCTGCCTGCTGCAGCCACCCGTAATGGATGAGATCCTGGATGAGCTCACATCCTTTGCCCATAAGGCAAAACTGGAACCTTATGACGAAATCACAGGGAAGGGAATCCTTCGCCACGCAGGCATCCGGCTCAACCGGGCAGGAGATGAGATCCTGGTGATACTGGTCACCAAGGGCAGCAAGCTTCCCTTTACCAATCAGCTCATACGCACTCTTATCAACCGCTTTCCCCAGATCAAAGGCATCATCCAGAACATCAACCGGTCAGTCGG
>CAZBIP010000727.1:0-625 GCA_964491885.1 uncultured Vicinamibacterales bacterium | reverse complement strand
GTCGGAAACGTTATTCTGGGCAATGAGGAAAAGCTCCTGTTCGGCAGTCCCTACCTGAATGAGGAACTGGACGGAATCAAGCTGAGGCTTCACTACAAAAGCTTTTTCCAGGTCAATCAACCTGTTGCGGCACTGCTTTATCAGCATTTGGACAGCCTGCTGGACAAGGACGAAACCGTATTGGACGCCTATTGCGGCATCGGCAGCATCGGTTTGTACCTGGCTGGCAAAGCCCGGGAAGTACATGGTGTGGACGAAGTGTCCGAAGCAATTTCCGATGCCGAATCCAACCTCAAACTCAACCGGATAATCAACGCTTTTTTCCATTGCGGCAGAGTGGAGGACCTGCTGCCTACTCTGGTCAGGCAACACGACTTTACGACCATAGTTTTAGACCCTCCCCGGAAAGGGGTGGACAGCGCTTCCTTACAGGCGATCGCAGAACAAAACATTCCCCAAATCCTCTATGTCAGCTGCAGTCCCATGACCCTGGAACGGGACGTGAAATACCTCGTGCAACAAGGTTACAAGGTGCAGTCCATCACCCCCTTCGATATGTTTCCCCAGACCTGGCACATTGAAACTGTCGTGCAGTTAAACAGAACCTGAATTGTAATAGGGGATG
>CAZBIP010000726.1:0-1508 GCA_964491885.1 uncultured Vicinamibacterales bacterium | reverse complement strand
GCCGACCCGGCCACAATCCAAATCCGCCCAAATCACTTTCTCGAATCCGGCGTGGCGAGCAACGAAGGCAGGAAAACAAAGGCTTGACTCTTTAACGATTTTTGGTAAAAGATGGTCAGCACAAGAGAGTATGCGTTGGGAAGCGAGCCCAACGCCGGCCCTCCGTGTTTCGGTGGCCGTGAGCTGGCGCTAGCGGGCGGTGTGTGCAGTGCTGGCATACTCAGAGAGGCCAAGGGAGATGCGGTGGTGCCGATGTAAGCGCAGCCGTGACGTTATGAAAGCGAAAATGATAATCCGATCCATTTCAAATGGCCTATTCAACCTGTTTACTCCACTCAAGCGGCTGGTTTGTTCCCGGCGTGTGGTGCTGATTGCGGTCGTCCTGCTGCTGGCGGTGGTGGTGATGAGGCACTTGCTGCCTCACTCGGCCACGGACGCAGAAAACGCGGCGGCGGCACCGGTAGTAACGAAGGTGGGACGCAGCGGCCCGGCCCACAGTGTTCCATCGGCAGCAACCCGGCAAATCGCTGCCCCGGAAGCCCCGCCGAATGCTCCCGCAGCAAGCCGGTTTGCGCACTTATTCCATCGCGCCCCGCGGGTGGCCGATCCCTGGACCCCTGATAAAGTGCCGTACAAGGGGAGCAAGGAAGATCGAACACAGCGCACGGCGTTTTCAAGGGTGTTCGACAACCCAAACGGGACCAGGACATTCGAGTCGCACCTCAATCCGATCCATTATCAGGATGAACAGGGGGTGTGGCAGAATATTGACTGCAACGTGGAGCCGGCGGATGCCTCGGCGCAGGCGCAGGGGTTTGCCCTGCAAAACAACAAGAGCTCCTACCGGAGTTACTTCGCCGCCAAGGCCAGCGGGTTTCACCGCTATGAGCTGAATGGGCAGGCGTTTGAGTTTGCCATGTTAGACGCCAGTGACGTTCCGCCGATTGTGCAAGGGGAAAGCGTGGCCTACCCGGAGGCGGGGCCGGGGATTGATCTGCAGTACACGGTGCTTTCCGGGAAGCTGGAGGAAGACATATTCCTGACGCGTTACACGGGGCAGAACGTGTTTCGGTTTGCGCTTAAGACCCCGGCCGGAGTGAGCGGACGGATGGTGGAGTCGGGCGAAGTCGTTTTTGCCGACGCCTCCGGCCAGGACCTCTGCCGGATCCCAGCACCGTTCATGTATGACAAGACCTGGGCGGACAATCACGCCAATGGGATTGACGCTGGTGCCGAGAGCCGCGAGGTTCGGCTGGAGCTGAGTCAGGAAGGCGAGCTGTTAGTGCTGAGCGTGATCGCTGACCCGCTCTGGCTGGCGGACCCGGCGCGGGTTTATCCGGTGTCCATTGACCCGTCCTACGAATCGACTCGCGGCAGCGGTTGGCCGCACGACACTTGTGTGGCAGAGGGGTGCGGGAACAGCAATTACGGTTCATGGGGGTATATGCGTACCGGATGGCGAGTATCGCCCCCCAACCCGACTTGCCGCGGAAAATGGCGGGCCATGG
>CAZBIP010000725.1:0-1508 GCA_964491885.1 uncultured Vicinamibacterales bacterium | reverse complement strand
CCTTCGCGTTCCTGGCGGTGGCCTGGCTGCTCGTGGCCGCCGGCATGCGCCGGCAATAGCCTGCCGGAATCGGTGACACTTTCCGATTCCCGAATCAGAGACACTTTCCGATTCCCATGACGACCGGGGAATCGGAAAGTGCCTCTGATTCTGCATACCTCCCATTGCCTCCCATTACCGCCCATTTCGGCCCGTTTTCGCGAGGTTCCGGCTGTCACCGTCTTGTCACAACCATGCTTCGGCCGTATCACGTCCTTCCCGTCCAATGAGACAGGACACACGGAAGGAGATCCCCCATGGCCGGAACCGTTCTCGATCGCGTCAAGCCAGTCGTCGTCGTCGCCGCCGTCGCCCTGCTGACCGCCGCCCTCGGCGTCGCGGCCAGCGCGCACATGAGCCGCTCCGCTCAGGACGCGGGCCAGGACCCGGGTGTCGCGGCAGGACAGCGAGGTCCGGACCAGCCGGGCCCTGGCCGGATGAAGCCCGGGCCGGGCATGCGAGGCGGCCCAGGAGGGCCCGGAGGCTTCGGAGGCCCCGGCGGAATGATGGGCCGGGTGCCGCGCGGGACGATGGGCGGCCCGTTCGGCATGCTCGGGCTCAATCTGCGCGCGGCCGAACTCACGGAGGCCCAGCAGAAGCAGGTGCAGGCCGCCGTTCAGTCGCACCGCGAGGAGCAGGCGGCCATCGTTGAGCGCATGCGGGCGGCCCGCGTCGCCCTCCACGAAGCCGTCGCGGCAGACGCCTTCGACGAAGCCCTCATCCGCGCGAAGGCCGCTGACGTGGCCGCCGTCGAGGCCGACGCCGCCGTGCTTCGGGCGAAGGTCCGAGCCGAGGTCGTCGCGATCCTGACCCCGGAACAGATCCAGAAGGTGAAGGAAGCTCCCAGCCGGATGCGGCAGGACAGCCCCCGCCAGGGCGCCGGCCGCCCCCGGGCGCCGCGGAAGGACGTGCAGGAACCGGCGCCACAGGCCGACGAGGCTCCCAGCCTGCCCGTGACCGTCTAGTCCACTCGCGCAGAACCGCCACTGGCACCTGCGGAACCCTCCCTCCCGCAGGCGCCAGTGGCGGGTTCGTTTCGCCTCCGGACTCCCTTCAGAACCGCGCCGTCAGCGTGAGCACGCCGTGCAGGCCCGGCGCCGCAACGGCGCGCGAATCCGGGCTCACGGGATACGCGCGATCGAGCAGGTTGCGCAGCGTGACGTTCAGGTCGAACGCCTTCGTCAGCGACACGCCGCCAATGATGTCGAGCAGCGTGTACCCGGGCATCCGGATCTCCGTCGGCCCTGGCTTGTCGTCCCTCGCGTAGAAACCGCCCCGCACCTGGACGAAACCCCTCGCGGCGATGGCGCGCCTCACGCTCACGGTGGCGGTCAACGGCGGCATGTCGTCCAGCGCCGCGCCATCGTCCAGCGCGAGGCCCCGCGTGAGCGCGGCGGCCGACTCGAGCGTGACGTTCCAGCCGAGATCCGCGTGCACCTCGGCCTCGATCCCGCGCACCCGCGCACGGC
>CAZBIP010000724.1:0-1521 GCA_964491885.1 uncultured Vicinamibacterales bacterium | reverse complement strand
ACGCACGCCGGGCCGCGCAGTCATCCTCGTTGCCGTGTCTCTGGCCGCCGTCGTCCTGGCCGCCGTGTCACTGGCCGCCCTGCCGCCGCTCCTGGCGCAGCAAAGCGACGGCGTTCCCGCGCGGATGACTGTGCGTATCCGGCCCGCGGAAGCCGTCTTCGCAACGGGTGAGCGGGCCGTGCGGATCGACGTGAGCGGTGCATCCGAGCCCGAAGACGTGCGCATCGACGCGGGCGGCGGTCTCATCACGTCGCGCACGCAGACCGGCTACTGGGGCCTCCTCGTTCCGGCCGGCCCGAACACGGCGCGAACCGTGCCCGTGTCGGTCGTCATCGGCGGCCGCGCGCCCATCGTCGAAACGCTCGCGCTCGAGCCCGCGAAGCCGCGCGCCCTCCATCTCCTCGCGCACTCGCACGTCGACATCGGCTACTCGGACCCCCAGCCGGAGGTCGAGCGCAAGCAGTGGGCGAACCTGAGAGACGCGGTCGCGCTCGGCCGCAAGACGGCGTCGCACCCGCCCGACGCCCGGTTCAAGTGGAACGTCGAGGGCCTCTGGTCGGTTGAGAGCTACCTGAAGCAGGCCGGCGAGGCTGAGAGAAACGCGTTCCTGGACGCCGTCCGCGACGGAACGATCGGACTCCAGGCCAACGACGCCAACATCCTCACCGGCCTCGCGACACCGGAGGAGCTCCGCCGCTGGACCGACGGCTCGCGGCGCCTGCGCGCGGCCTACGGGCTCGGCCCGATGCGCTCCGCGATGCACTCGGACGTCCCGGGCCTGAGCTGGACGTCGGTTGCCGCCCTCGCCGAGTCCGGCGTGCGGTACTTCAGCAGCGGCCCGAACTATCAGCCGGGCCTCGCCGACGGCGGCGACCGGATCGGCGGCACGCTGAAGGCGCTTGGAGACGCGCCCTTCTGGTGGGTGTCGCCTTCGGGCGAGGAGCGCCTGCTCTTCTGGATGGCGGGCCGCGGCTACTCCTGGTTCCACGGCCTCAACGCCGGCCGGATGACGGCCCGGTCGCGCGACGCGATCCTCGACTACATGAAGACGCTCGCCGACGACGGCTACCCGTACGACATGGTGCAGGTGCGCTACACGATTGGCGGCGACAACGGGCCCGTGGACGCGTCGCTGCCTGACGCGGTCAAGGCCTGGAACGAGCAGTTCGCCTCGCCGCGCCTCGTCATCAGCACCGCTGACGCGATGTTCGAGGAGTTCGAGCGCAAGTACGGACGCACGCTCCCGGTGCGCTCCGGCGACATGACGCCGTACTGGGAAGACGGCGCCATCTCCAGCGCGGCCGAGGAAGCGATGGCCCGCGCCGCCGCCCGGCGCCTCGTGCAGGCCGAGGCGCTCTGGGCGCTCCGCGCGCCCCGCGCGTTCCCCTCCGGCCGCGCGAGCGAGGCCTGGCGCAACGTCATCCTCTGGCACGAGCACACGTGGGGCGCGGCCGACTCCGTCAGCCAGCCCGACCGGCCGGACGTGGTCGCGCAGTGGGACTACAAGCGCGCATTCGCCGT
>CAZBIP010000723.1:0-1522 GCA_964491885.1 uncultured Vicinamibacterales bacterium | reverse complement strand
TGTCAGCCGCGGCCGCACCGATGCGTAATCAGTCCCGACCCCTTCTTCTTCAGAGGCGGAACGCCGCGGCGGCCTGGTTGTAGCCCACGCCGGAGCCGACGAACACGGCGAGCGCCCCGGACCCGAGCCTGGCTTTCCCCTGTCCGACGGCGTCGTCCAGCGCCATGGGGACGCAGGCCGAGCCCGTGTATCCCCACTCCTCCATGATCGTGTGCGTACGATCCATGGGGAGGCCGAGGTCGTTCATCACCAGTTCGATCGACGGCTTCCGCAGCTGGGGGAAGACGATGAAGTCGATGTCGCCGACGGAGAACCCGCCCTCCTCGGCAAGCGCGCGCACCAGGCGCGGCCAGCCCTCGTGGTCGATCTCCGGCGGATACCGGTTCAGCACCTTGATCTGCGTGCGGCCCGCCTTCAGCGACTCGACCGTCGCCGGCTCGTAGGTGCCGCCCGAGTAGATGCCCCAGTCCTTGTGATACGAGCCGTCGGCGTGAAAGGCGCAGTTCACGAAGCCCGGCGTGTCCGAGGCCTCGAGCACGGCCGCGCCGGCGCCGTCGCCGTAGAAGAAGGACATCGGGTCGCTCCGGGCGGCCAACTTGTGCATCAGGTAGGCCCCGACGACCAGGACCGTGCTGATGGCCGGGTTCGCCGCGATGAGCCCCGCCCCTGCGGCCAGGCCCGTGGGGAACGACGCGCAGGCGCACCCCACGTCGAACGTGCCGGCCCGCCTGGCGCCGAGCTTGTGCTGGAGCACGACGGACGTGGCGGGCGTGACGTAGTCGGGCGAGTCGGTGCCGAAGATGACGAGATCGACGTCCTCGGGCGACTTCCCGGCGCGCTCGAGCGCCTCGCGGGCGGCCGGCAGCGCCACGTCGGACGTCGCCCAGTCCTCAGGAGCGTGCCACCGGCAGCGGATGCCGCTGGACGCTTCCATCTTGTCCACGAACTCCGGCAGGTGCGCGAAACGCTTCCTGAGCAGGTCGTTGCTGACTTCGACCTCCGGCAGGTACCGGCCCGTCGCGGTGATGGCGGCGCAGCGGCTCATGGCAGCCCTCCCGATCGGTGACGTAACGGCACTTCTGGATTCGGTGACACTCTCCAATTCGGAGTCCCGCCGAGTTGGAACGTGTCACCTTAAGGATAGTGTCACCTGCCCCGCGAGGTCACGTTTCCTTCACGCGCCGGCGACGACAGGCCGCCTCGTCGCACCAGGTCATGGGCGGTGACAAGCCTTCCCTCGCGGGCACACGCGCGGGACAATTCCGGCGGCCGGTGTGTCCTGAGCCCGCGTGAGCTATTCTTGCTCCAGTCGCCCTTCACGCGCCCGGCGTCAGCACCCCGCAGAGGACCCCGTCCCGGCATGACGATTTCGATCATCAGCACAATCGACTGCGGCTATCGGGTCCCGTTCGAGGTGCTCGCCTGGTCGCTGCTGCGCGCGAAGCACGGTGAGACGGCGGTGGAGTGGCACGTCTTCATCGACGAGGAAGGCGGCGGCTGGGACGCGTGGCTGGACGCACTC
>CAZBIP010000722.1:0-1523 GCA_964491885.1 uncultured Vicinamibacterales bacterium | reverse complement strand
ATCTTCGGGATCTCCGGCACGACGACGAACTGCTTCGGCAGCGCGAAGTTGGGCAACTCGCCGCCCATCTGCCGCAGCACCTCGCGCTGATCGACGGCCTCGCTGACGACGCCGATGATCCGCGAGCCCCGCACGGCGTCAGGCACCTCGACCACCGAGCAGACGACGCCTGGCGGCACCGCGCGCTCGAGGACGTCCTCCACCCGGACGAGCGAGACCATCTCGCCGCCGATCTTGAGGAAGCGGGCCAGGCGGCCGACGTGCCAGAGGTAGCCGTCCTCGTCCATGTAGCCCATGTCCTGCGTGTCGTACCAGCCGCGCTGCATGCGGCCGGCGTTGGCCTCGAAATCGTCGAAGTAGCCCGCCATGACGGACGGGCCCTTCACCAGGATGCGCCCGATCGTGCCCGTCGGGCAGGGATCGCCCGTCTCGTAGTGATCGAGGCGCACCTGGACGTTCGGCAGCACGCGGCCCACGCTGCCGGGCCGGTTGTGTTCGGGTGAGTTGACCGCGATCACGGGGCTGGTTTCCGTCGTGCCGTAGCCTTCCAGCAGGACCTTCCGATGCTTCTCCCAGAACCCCTGCCGCAGCGACTCGGGGCACTTGTCCGCTCCGGTGAGAATCAGTTTGGTGCTGTCGAAGTCGCCGGGCTCCGATTTCTGCAGGTAGCCCGACAGGAACGCCGGCGTGCCGATCAGCATGGTCACGCGCTCTTCCCGGACGGCAGTGCACACCGCCCGGTACTCGAGCGGGCTCGGCACCGTCACGACGGTCATGCCGGTGACGAGCGGCAGCCAGAGCCCCGTGTTCAGGCCGAAGACGTGGAAGAACGGCAGGTTGCCAAGCACGACGTCGCCGGGCCCGAACTCGACCATGCCGTGGATGCCGTCGATGTTCGACATCAGGTTGCGGTGCGTCAGGGGCACCACCTTCGGCGACCGCTCGGACCCGCTGGTGAACAGGATGACGGCCTTGTCGTCCTCGGAGAGGGTCGGAAGCGACGACAGCACACCCTCGGCCGAACGCGTCGATCGGACGGACCCGCTGACCTTCTGGAAGAGGGACACCGAGGCGGCGATGTCCTCCAGGAAGACCATCCCGTCGATCTCCGGGCACTTGATCTTGGCCAGCAGCGCCCGGGAGGTGACGATGGTGCGGAAGCCGAGGCGGCGCTGGGCCTCCTCGCAATTCCTGGCAGCACCAGCAGAGTAGTTGATCATCACCGGCGTGCGCCCCGTCATCGTCGCGCCGACGACGGTGAGGATGACCCCGGCGGTGTTGGGGATCATGACGCCGATGAAGCCCGGGTCGTACTGCTCGAGCTTGCGCGACAGGATGAGCGAACGCAGCAGCGCGTTCTTGTAGGTGACGCGGTGCCCGGTCAGGCGGTCGACGATCGCGAGCGTGTCGCCGTGGGTCTTGGCGGTCCGGACGAATGCTTCAACAAGTGTCATGGCCGCGTCCTCGCCGGGCGGCAGCTCCGCGGATGAGCGCCTCCGGGGGTCAGGAGTGCTGAACGAGAC
>CAZBIP010000721.1:0-1531 GCA_964491885.1 uncultured Vicinamibacterales bacterium | reverse complement strand
ACACCGGCACCGTCGAAGACGCCAACTCGATGAAGGGCACGATCAACTTCGCCGGCATGGGCGAGGGGACCTTCACCGGGAAGCGGAAGTAATCCGCGCGGGCGCGCCGCTATACGGCCGCACCCAGCAGCGAGCCAATCGGCACCAGGCAAACGCGGTCGTCGATCGCGCGGGCCTCGTCGCCCAGATAGGCGATGATGCCGAGCTTCAGCCTGGGCCCCAGGTCGTCGCGAAGCGCGCGCAGGCCGAGCGTGTCCTTGTAGCGCACGGTCGCCGACGACTTGATCTCGATCCCGACGACGTCGAGTCCCCGCTCGAAGACGAGATCGACCTCGGCCCCCGCGCTCGTTCGCCAGAAGTGGCGGCTGGATCGCGCCGGCGACAGGGCGTCGATTGCCGTGAATTCGTTGACCGCCCACGTCTCGAACAGCGCGCCGTCGCGCGCCAGCGCGACGGCGCCATCCCACGATCGCACGTTCGCCGCGTGGGCCGCCATCCCGACGTCGTTCGCGTACAGCTTCGGGCGCTTCACCAGCCGCTTGCCCAGGTTCGGAAGGTAAGGGCTCAGCTCGAAGAGCTGGTAGCCGACCTCGAGGGTGTTCAGGTAGCGCTTCGCCGTGCTGAAATCGAGGCCGGCGTCGCTGGCGAGGTCGCTCTTGTTCAGCAGACCGCCCGACCGCAGCAGGGCGAGCGTCGCGAGGCGGTTGAAGTCCGGCACGTTCTCCACGCGGGAAAGCTGCCTCAGGTCCCGCTCGAGGAACGTGAGCCGATAGCCGTCGTACCAGAGCGCACGGTCCGCTTCACCCATGCCGAGCACTCCCGGCATGCCGCCGAGAATCGCGCGCTCACGTGCCTGCGATGCGTGCGCAGGCTGCGGCCGGCCGAGCGCTTCGACGAACGCGCGGGCGTCCACGGCGTCGAACGCCGAATCGACCACCGTCGGCCTCGGCCGCTCGAGCAGTTCAGACCATGTCAGGGGGGGGAGATCCAGCCAGGCTGAACGGCCGGCCAGGCTCTCGGTCACCTGTCGCATGCGGAGCAGGTTGGCCGATCCGGTCAGCAGATAGCGGCCGGGTCTCCGGTCCCGGTCGATTTCGAGCTTGAGGGCCGGCAACAACCCGGGCGCCAGTTGGACTTCGTCGATGACGACGAGTCCGCTCGACCTCCTGACGAAGCCCGCCGGGTCAGCCCGTGCCTCCGACAGCGCGGCGATGTCGTCGAGAGAGACGTACTCCCCGCCGACTTCGTCGACCACACACCGAGCGAGTGTCGACTTGCCGACCTGTCGCGCGCCCGTCAGGGCCACGAGCGGAAACGCCCGCAAGACGCGGACGATCCAGTCGAGGTGATGACGTCGATACTGCTTTATGCCTTGTATTATCGTCACAATGTGACTATATCACAAGGTATCGCGAGCGTTGCCAGAGCTAGGTCAGGCCGATGCGGCGCTCTGCCTCCTCGTTGCCGAGCCCGAGCTGCGCCCGCGTCACCGCCAGGCCGACGACGGGCGGGTACGCCTGGTCGGCCTTCC
>CAZBIP010000720.1:0-1536 GCA_964491885.1 uncultured Vicinamibacterales bacterium | reverse complement strand
TCGCGTCGGTGCCGGGAACGGGCGGCGGCGGGAACTCCCGCGGCGGCGGCCCGAGCTCGATCGGAACCACGGCGCGACGGCGCGCGGGCGGAGGAGCGGGACGCGCGTCAGGACGTCCGGCGGCACGCGGCGCGGGCGCGAGAACCGGGACGGGCCCGGCGAGCCGGGCCGCATCCTCGCGCAGGCCTTCATGAACTTCGCGCAGCCGTTCCGCCCGCCCGAACACCGGAAGCGAGGCCGTGGGCCGTACGAGCCCCCATAAGCGGATCGCCTCGGCAAGACGACGAGCGGCCTCATCGGCTTCGGCGTCGGCCCGCTCAGCCGTGACGTGCTGAAGCGCCGCCGGGGAGACGCGCGTGATCGTGCCGTTTGCGGCCATGGCCAGCACGCCGCTGTTGATCCGCCGAACGTGGGAGAGCCGCTTCGCGATCTCGGGGTCGGCCATGCGCGGGCGCAGCCCGGCGAGCCCGGCGACGCTGACGGCCCGCGGCTGGATCTTGCGCAGGATGCGACGCGCCCGCTCGGTCGGCGGGAAACCGAGCCTCGCCATCACCTCGCGCTGCGCGTGGTACGCCATCAGGAACTGCAGGTCGCGGAAGCGCGCGGCCCCGTCGTCCGGGTACAGGAGGTGCCCGCATGCCACGGCGAACGCCAGCGCCGGGTTCGACGCGAGCAACTCGTCCGCGGCGGGTCCCGTGCGCGCCGCCCACGCCAGCAACTCCCAGTGGCGTTCCGGGAACGCCGCGACATCGCGCCTCACCGTGGGGGGGACCGTCAGGCAGAACCGGTGGACGTTCCGAAGCGCGTCCATGTCGATGGCGCCGCCGATGGTCGGGAGGCCGTGCAACTGCCCGCCTGCAGGCAGGGCTGCATCAGGGTCGGGCACGATGGCGAACTCCGGCGTGCACGCCAGCCACGGCCCGCGCGCCGCCCGCCGCCGGAACGCCTTGATGGCCGGCCACGGCAGCATCAGCGTGCACGACGTCCCTGACACCGCCGAGAGGCGGCACGTGGACTCGGAAAACGTGATGCGAACCGGCTCGGGCGCGGCGAAGGCAGCCATGAGAAAGCGGACAGTCTAGCAGCCCGCTACCAGCCGCGCCACCGTGTCCCGCAACCCTTTTTCTGTCAGCCAGATAGGCGGAGCCAGAGCCCGACCCGCGACTCGGGTAGGATGATGAGGTCCATGGAGGCCGGGCCGCGTGGCCCAGCACCCGTTCCCGATGACCAACACGCGTGGACTGTCACTCGCTCTCTTGCCGTTGGCGGCGGTTCTCGTCGCCTGGACGCCGGATGCCAGCGGTCACGGCGCGGTCCCCGGCGCGGATGCCGGTCAGGGCGCGGCATCCACGATCACGGCCGCGCAGCGGTCCGCCTCCGCTCTCATGGCGCGGTCGCTCGCCAGCATCAAGGCGCATCGTCTCGCGAAGGATGTTCCGATCGATCGTGCCCTCGATCCCAACGAGACCGGCCTCATCGGAGACGAGTTCACGTCGCTGACGACGTCGCTCGGAGAGGTCGCCGCGAAGCGGACGT
>CAZBIP010000719.1:0-1536 GCA_964491885.1 uncultured Vicinamibacterales bacterium | reverse complement strand
AATCCTTCACGTACGAAAGGTGGCTCCGGTAGAGCGTATTCGTGGCGTTGTCGATGCGCAGCGTCATGGTGTTGACGGCCCGCCCCGACGGCCACGAGTACGACGAGAACAGCTTGAGGAGGCCGTAGCCGGACGTGGCCGTTTCCGCGCCTGACACCCGGTTCTGCGCGGCGACGGCGGCGACCTCCGCGCCGGCGTTGAACGCCTGCACCTGGTACCGCAGGCTCGCACGGGCGCGAAGCGGCGGGATGCGCGGCAGCGGCGTGCCCGGGCCCGCGAGCGTCCCGCGCACGTAGTCCATGCCGAACTGGGCGACGAGTCGGGGTGTGATCTGCGCATCGCCGTGCAGCTCGAACCCCTGCAGCCGGCCGTCCTCGGCGACGTACTCCACGACCGGAAACTCCTCCTCGACCGCCCCTTCGACGGGCCGGCGGAAGATGTAGTCGCCGATGCGGTTGTAGAAGTACGTCGCCTCGGTCTCGAACCGGGGAGAGCGCCACCGGAACGACACGTCGACGCCCAGCGCGCGCTCCGGGTCGAGGTCCTGGTTGCCGACTTCGTACGCGAAGTTCCCGGGGTGCGGGCCGTGGAAGTAGAGCTCTTCCAGCGCGGGGTAACGCGTGGCGCGCGTCAGGCTGACGGCGAAACTTGTCGAGTGGTCGGCGAACGGGGGCTTGACGAGCAGGCCGACCGACCCGGAGAACGTGGCGAAACTGCGCGGCCGGAGCCCGCCGCCCCTGGGCTCGTAGCGGGTGGCGTCGAGACGCCCCGAGGCCTGGAGCGTCGCGTGGTGCCAGGTCACCTCTTCGTACGCGAAGGCGGCGGCCGCGCGCTGATCGACCGGCGGCGACAGCGCCTCGTCGCCCGACGCGGCGAAGCGCCGATCGAGCGCCCACGCGCCGACTGTGCCGCCGAGCGGCCCGAACCGGCGGTGCGTCGCCAGGACCTCGGCTTCGTCGGTGTCGTTGCGGAACCTCGTTCCCACCTCGCCGCCGGCGATTTCCTCGTGCCTGTAGCGGCGCGCGGCCAGGGACGCGCGGACCGACGAGAACAACCCCTGCAGGTCCCGGGCCTCCGCGCGCACGTTGACGATCGACCGCCGCGGCGTGAGCTCGACCTGGCCGTCCTCGATGAACGGCAGGCCGTACCGGGTGTCTTCGTAGGCGTAGTTGGCCCCGAGGTACCCGCGGCTGCCGGTCCACGACAGGCCGAACGATCCGAACCCGCTCCGCGACTGGGTGTTCGCGACTTCGCCTTCCGGCGTCGAGTAGTCTCCCGCCCGCTGCCCTCCGCCGCCTGCGTGGACCGCGACCGACCCGTTGCCCCACCACAGGTCCGCTGCGCCCTGGGCCGGCGCGCCGTTGCTCGCGAGGTCCCCCGTAAACGCGCCCTTGACGCCGTTCACGGCCTCCGACGGCACGGCGTTCGAGATCACGTTGACGAGGCCGCCGATGCCGTTCGCGCCGTGAAGCAGCGTGGCCGGCCCCCTCACGACCTCGATCCTCGACGCGGAGGCCGGGTTCACCGTGATCCCGT
>CAZBIP010000718.1:0-1537 GCA_964491885.1 uncultured Vicinamibacterales bacterium | reverse complement strand
GATGAGCGCGTCGATCCGCTCTTCGACCGTGCCCCGGCACACGAACTTGTGCACCAGGACGTTGCGCGTCTGGCCGATGCGGAACGCGCGGTCCGTGGCCTGGTCTTCGACCGCCGGGTTCCACCAGCGGTCGAAATGTATCACGTGCGACGCGGCGGTCAGGTTGAGCCCGGTGCCGCCGGCCTTCAGCGACAGGACGAAGAACGGCGTGCGCTCGTCCTCCTGGAACTGCCGCACCATCTCGCGCCGGTCCTTGACCGGGGTGCCGCCGTGCAGGACGAGCCCCGGGCGGCCGAACACGGCGCCGAGGTGGGCAGCGACGGGGCCGGTCACCTCGCGGAACTGCGTGAAGACGAGCACCTTCTCCTGCCGCGCGGCGATGACCTCGGCCACCTCCGACAACCGCGCCCACTTGCCGCTGTCCTCCGGCCGCCACGCCCCGTCGCCCAGCCACTGCGACGGGTGATTGCAGATCTGCTTCAACCGCATCAGCGACGCGAGCACGACGCCCCGGCGCTCGATGCCGTCGGCGGCGGCAAGCCTGTCGCGCAGGTCCTGCACGGCCTGCTCGTACAGCGCGGCCTGCGTCCGGCTGAGGAGGCAGTAGGCGTTCACCTCGGTCTTGTCGGGCAGGTCGGCGATGACCGTGCGGTCCGTCTTCATGCGCCGCAGGATGTACGGCCGCACCAGGCTGCGCAGCGGGCCGTACGCGTTGTGCGGCCGGTCCGCGAGGCGTTTGGTGAGCGCGGTGAACTGCTGTGCCGATCCCAGCAGCCCCGGGTTGAGGAAGTCGAAGATCGACCACAGGTCGCCCAGGCGGTTCTCGATCGGCGTGCCGGTCAGCGCGATGCGGGCCCGCGCCTGCAGCGCCTTCACGGCGCGCGTCTGCTTCGCCTCCGGGTTCTTGATGGCCTGCGCCTCGTCCACGACGGCGATGTTCCAGTCGGACGCCGACATCCACGGGATCGCGCGCACGGCACCGTACGTCGTGACGACGACATCGGCCTTCTGCACGCGCGCAGGACTCATCGCCCTCAACTGGGCGGCCGGAACGGCCGACGGGTGCGCCACGAGGACCGACAGCCCCGGCGCGAAACGGGCGGCCTCGGCGGCCCAGTTGGCGAGCAGCGACGCGGGCGCGACAATCAGGCTCGGACGGCGCTCGCCGTTCGCGCGGGACGTCCGTTCGCGATCGAGGACGAGCAGGAGGGCCAGCACCTGGACCGTCTTTCCGAGCCCCATGTCGTCGGCCAGACAACCGCCGAATCCGAATCGCTGCAGGAAATGAAACCAGCCCAGCCCTTCTTGCTGGTAGGAGCGGAGCACGCCGCAGAAGCTCTGAGGGGGAAGCGCGGCGGCGATCCCCCGGAAATCGCGCAGCTCGGTTCGAACGCGGTCGAAGACTTCATCGCAGCTCACGTCGGGCTGCGAAGCCAGCAAAACATCCAGCAGTCCTGCCTGCCTTCGGCTGAACCGGACGTGGTCCCCCTTCACGCTCCCGAGCCCTGCCAGCATGCCGTATTTTTCGAGCCATTCC
>CAZBIP010000717.1:0-1541 GCA_964491885.1 uncultured Vicinamibacterales bacterium | reverse complement strand
CTCGAAGAGCGTGACGGCGTGCCCCTCGCGCCGCACGTCGGCCGCCACGGTGATCCCGGCCGGGCCGCTGCCGATCACGGCCACGGAACGGCCGGTGTCCGGCTTGACGGCCGGCACGCCGGCGACCCCGTGCTCGCGCTCCCAATCGACGACGTACCGCTCGAGGCGCCCGATCGAGACCGCGCGGCCCACGTCCTTGAGGATGCGGCCGACGGTGCACGGCGCCTGGCACTGGATTTCCTGCGGGCAGACCCGGCCGCAGACGGCGGGCAGCAGGCTGCTGCGCTTGAGGATCGCGGCGGCCTCCGGCAGCCGGTCTTCGGCCACGGCCCGAATGAACCCGGGAATGTCAATGCGCACCGGGCAGCCCGCCACGCAGGGCGCGTTGCGGCACTGGAGGCAGCGCCGCGCCTCGATCTGCGCCTGCTCGGGCGTATACCCGAGGGCCACTTCCGAAAACGTCTGACGCCGCGCCACGGGGTCCTGCGCCGGCATGGGCTGAGCGGGAATCGCCAGGCGCCCCTTCGGCAACAGCGGGCCCGGTTGGGCCTCGAGTTCGCGGAGCAGGCGGCGCGCCTCATCGGCCAGGCGGTCGGGTGGGACGAAACCGCTCACGACGGCGTCCTCGTGGCGGAGGCGATGGCCAGGTCGAGCCGGCACTGCTCGCCCGCCTCGTGCTCCTGCCGGCGGTACGCGCGCAGCCGCTGCATCATGTTGTCGAAATCTACCTGGTGCCCGTCGAATTCCGGGCCGTCCACGCACACGAACCGGGCCTGGCCGCCGACGGACACCCGGCAGCCACCGCACATGCCCGTGCCATCCACCATAATGGTGTTCAACGACACGACCGTCGGCACACCAAACGGCCGCGTGGCCTCGGCGCAGGCTTTCATCATGATCGGCGGGCCGATGGCCACCGCCAGGTCCGGCTTCGGGTCGGCCGCGCAGAGTTCCGCGAGCGGTTCGGACACCAGCGCCTTGCGTCCGGCCGAGCCGTCGTCCGTGCACACGATGAGCGTGTCGGCCAGCGCCCGCAGGCGCGCCTCGAGAATCAGCAGGCCGCGCGAGCGGGCGCCCAGGATGACGACCAGGCGGTTGCCTGCCTGCTTCATACCCTGGGCAATGGGGAACAGCGGTGCCGCGCCAATCCCGCCGCCGACGCACACCACCGTGCCGAACCGCTCGATGTGCGTCGGACGGCCCAGCGGCCCGACGACGTTCTCGATGACGTCCCCCACACGCAGGGCCGCCAGCCGGCGCGTCGTCGCGCCGACTACCTGGAAGATGAGCGTGATCGAGCCCTCCGCGGGGTCGGCGTCGGCTATGGTGAGCGGAATGCGCTCGCCGAAGGCCGTGTCGAGCTGGACGATCACGAACTGGCCGGGCCGCCGCGCCTCGGCGATCAGTGGCGCCTTGACGCGCAGCAGCACGACGTGCTCCGACAGCGACTCGCGGTGTACAATTGTGTGCATGAGGGCCGTTCCAGGTCGTCGGGCGTCGCGGTTCGAGTCGTGCATTCAACAGCACCGGGCCCCGGCATG
>CAZBIP010000716.1:0-1541 GCA_964491885.1 uncultured Vicinamibacterales bacterium | reverse complement strand
TCTCCCAGCTGAGCTAGCCGCCCGACATCAGACTAGTTTATCACGCGCGCTCGCCTTCCGCCAACGCGCACGAGGAGGAACTCAGGGGCCGAATCAGGCCCCAGGGACCGGGCGCCTGTCCCAGTCTCTAGCGCCTAGCCCCTAGCGCCTAGTCCCTAGCCCCTAGCCCCTAGCCCTTAGCCCCTCTCACTTCCCCAGCAACTCCACGTCCTTCTTGTCCTGCAGTTCGTCGACGAGCTTGACGTGCTGGTCGGTGATCTTCTGCACTTCGTCGAGGCCCTTCCGCTCGTCGTCTTCCGACACCAGCTTGTCCTTCAGGAGCTTCTTGAGCTTCTCGTTCGTCTCGCGGCGCACGAGGCGGACGCCGTTGCGGGCCTCTTCCGCCATCTTGTGCACGTGGCGCGAAAGCTCGCGGCGGCGTTCATCCGTGAGCGACGGGATGGGGATGCGGACGATCCGGCCGTCGTTCGTCGGGTTCAGGCCGAGGTCCGAGGCGCGGATGGCCTTCTCGATGGCGCCGAGCAGGCTCGGATCGAAAGGCTGCGCGACGATCGTCATCGGATCGGGCACCGAGAGCGTGGCGACCTGGTTCAGCGGCATCCGGGACCCGTAGGCGTCCACGTGGACGGGGTCGAGGATGTTGATGGTCGCACGCCCCGTGCGGACGCCGGCGAGGTCGTGCCGCAGATGGTCGATCACCTGGTCCATCCGCTTCTTGAGATCCGCGTACAGCGACTTGAGGTCGGTCACGTCCATGCTGGTCTGCTCCAGAATCGGGTTGTCTGGCGCCCTACGCCCGGACGAACGTGCCGACGGCATCGCCCAGGATGGCCCGCCGCATGTTGCCGGGCCGGCGCAGGTTGAAGACGATGATAGGCAGCTTGTTGTCCATGCACAAGGAGATGGCCGTGGCGTCCATCACCTTGAGGCGCCGGTCGAGCACTTCCATGTAGGTGAGCGACTCGAACCGGGTGGCGTCGGGATCGGTGACGGGGTCGGCCGAGTAGATGCCGTCGACCTTCGTGGCCTTGAGGATGACCTCGGCCTTGATCTCCATGGCGCGCAGCGCGGCGGCCGTGTCGGTCGTGAAGTACGGGTTGCCCGTGCCGGCCGCGAAGACGACCACGCGCCCCTTCTCCATGTGGCGGATGGCGCGCCGCCGGATGAAGGGCTCGGCGACGGACCGCATCTCGATGGCCGTGAGCACCCGCGTGGAGACGCCGGCCGAGTCGAGGGCGTCCTGCAGCGCGAGGGCGTTGATCACCGTCGCGAGCATGCCCATGTAGTCGGCCTGGGCGCGGTCCATGCCCGCCGCGCTGGCCGCGACGCCCCGGAAGATGTTGCCCCCGCCGATGACGATGGCCAGGTCGACGCCCATCGCGCGGATCTCGCCGATCTCGGTCGCGATCTGGCCCACCACGGCGCGGTCGATGCCGTAGCCCTGGCTGCCCATCAGGGCTTCGCCCGACAGTTTGACGAGAACGCGGCGATAGGCGGGTTCGCGCGGCGGCTGGTCCATACGCCGACGGATTATAGCCTAG
>CAZBIP010000715.1:0-1544 GCA_964491885.1 uncultured Vicinamibacterales bacterium | reverse complement strand
GGCGCGTGGAGCCGATCGTCCGCGAGTTGCGCGCCTGGCAGGAAGCGCGCATCCAGAGCACCGACGCGCGCGCGGGCCAGAAGATCGCCGAGGCGCGGTTCGCCGTCTACGGCAAGACCGCCTACCCCGACGCCAACTTCAACCTGCGCCTCGAATACGGCCGCGTGCTCGGCTACGCGGAGGACACGACGCTCGTGCCGCCGCACACGACGTTCTACGGCCTCTACGAGCGGGCCGCCGCCTTCGGTGAGAAGCCGCCGTTCACGCTTCCCGCCCGCTGGCGGGACGGCCGGGCGAAGCTCGACCTCGCGACGCCGTTCAACTTCGTCTACACCGCCGACACCATCGGCGGCAACTCGGGCAGCCCGGTGATCAACCGCGACGCGGAGGTGTGCGGCATCAACTTCGACAGCAACCTGCAGAAGCTGCCGAACCGGTACTTGTACATAGACGAGGCGGAGGGTTCGCGCGCCGTCGGCGTGCACTCGGCGGGCATCGTCGAGGGACTGAGGAAGCTGTACGGCGCCGGCGCGCTCGTGGCGGAATTGACCGGCCGGGCGCGATAGCCGGGAGCAGTCGCCTCGGTATCGGGTCCTGTCCGCGACGTTTCCACGTGTCCTCGGCAGAACTGACGGTGACTAGCCTGCGGGCACGTGGAAAGCGCCGCGGCCACCCGCTGAAGGCGACTGCCTGAGTAGCGCACCGGTGGTCCGTGGAAGCGCAAGGCGCGGCGGCGGCGTGAGTGGCAAGGGAGGTCGGCAGTGAGCAAGGACAACGAGGCGGCGCCGCGATCCGTCAGGGGCCGGCAGCTCGCGTGCCCGGTCTGCAGGCACACGCAGTTCTACTCGCGCTCGTACCTGCTGAACACGAGGGTCGCCAGCTTCTTCAATTTCGACTGGGCGAACCGCGCGGCCCTGACCTACGTCTGCGAGCAGTGCGGCCACATCCTGTGGTTCGCCGCCGATCCGGACCACCCGGATCAACAGGATTAGCGCGCCTCCCGGCCTGTCAGTCCCGGCGCTCCGGGCCTGTCGCTCCCCGGGCTCTCGGCGGTCCGGGGCCCGTCAGTACCCGCGCGCCGCGCCTGCCCCGCGCGGATCGGCGCCGCCGCGGAACGTTTCCGGCCGGCCCTCCGAGTCGTACGACAGCGTCAATCCGTGCGCGTTGCCGATGGCGCGGACGACGCGCACGTTGTGGCCCATGGAGGCGAGCGCGGCGCGGACCTCCTCGGGAATGCCTTCCTCCACCGCCAGCACGTCCGGCTCGACGAAGCTGACGCGCGGCGCGGCGATGGCCTCGTCGATCGGCATGCCGAAGTCGATGAGGTTCATCACGATCTGCGGCACCGTCTGTCCAATCGTGTGGCCGCCCGGCGTGCCGAGCGCCGCCCACGGCCGCCCGTTCCGCAGGACGATCGTCGGGCAGTCGCCCGAGAGCTTCCGCCGTCCCGGGTGCGCGTCCATCGAGTTGCCCTTCGGCTCGAACGTGCAGTAGGCGAGCGAGTCGTTCAGCCAGATGCCCGTGCCCTCGGGCATGATGCGGGC
>CAZBIP010000714.1:0-1548 GCA_964491885.1 uncultured Vicinamibacterales bacterium | reverse complement strand
AGCGGGTTGATGGGGTGGACCTGCCGGGCCAGTTCGCCCATCGCGGCGGCATCATCGACATCTACGCGCCGCTGGTTCGCAGTAGCACGGGCATCCTGCCCGTGAGTAGCATGGGCGTCTCGCCCATGGATAGTCCAGGCGTACACGGGCAAGATGCCCGTGCTACGAAGACGCCTGATGACCTTTGTCTTCGCGATGGCGGGCTTGCTGCAAGCACGCCGGACGCTGCCGCCCGGCCGTTCCGCATCGAGTTCTTCGGAGACACAGTCGAGAGTATTCGCATGATCAACCTCGACACGCAGCGATCCACCGAGGAGATCGACGCAATCCAGATCATCGCAGCCGCCTCCGGGGCCGTCATCGAGCAACGCGAGCTGTTCCTGAATATCCTGCCCGACGATGCGATTGTGGTCTTCGAGGAGCCCGCCGACGTGGAGGAGGTGGCCAAGGTCTTTCTCGCCCGGATCGAGAACGCAGACCGCTTGTATCCGTGGTCCGAGATCTATCAATCCGCAGCGAAGCTCACGCAACTGCACGTCTGTCGATTTGCGACGGACCCGTCGGAGCAGCCGCTCCATCTCGAAGTCAAGAGCGTCCAGCAGTTCGAGCGAACCGCCACGTCGCTTTGGGCCGGACACAAGGCCGCGCTCGATGAGCTGGTCCAGCGGGCGAAGGAGGGCAACGAAGTCCTTCTGTACTGCGAGAGTCCCGCGGAGACGCAGCGGATCGCGGAGATCATCAAGGAGATTGCGGGCCAGGTCCCGCACAACTTCCAGCTCCCGCTCGGCTACGTCCACCAGGGCTTCGTCGTCGAATCGCTCCGCGTGATCGTCGTGAGTCACCACGAGCTGTTCGGGCAGTACGCCCTCCGTCGGCGGGAGCATCCGGCCCGTGCCACCGCGCCCGTGGACTCGCTGGCGGATTTGCAGCCGGGGGAGTACGTGGTCCACGTCTCCTACGGCGTCGGCAAGTACCTTGGGATTGAGACCATCGACGAGACGGACCAAAACGCGAAGAATCGTACTCCCGAGGAGCAGGAGCTGCGCGGCAAGGCGGAGTACCTCACCATCGAGTACGCGGACAACGCGAAAATCCACGTCTCCGTCCAGAACATCGCGCTCGTCCAGAAGTACATTGGCACGAGCCCGAAGCGCCCCACGCTCAGCAAGGTGGGCACGAAGCGATGGCAGAAGCAGAAGGAAAAGGTTGCGGAGTCGGTGCGCGACCTGGCGGCCGAGCTGCTTGAAGTCCAGGCGAAGCGTCAGGCGGTCGGCGGCATAGCCTACGACGAGGACTCCCAGTGGCAGATGGAGTTCGAGGAGTCGTTTCCGTACCAGGAGACGCCCGATCAGACCGGCGCTGTCCGCGAGATCAAAGCCGACATGCAGGAGCCGGTTGCGATGGACCGCCTCCTGTGCGGCGACGTCGGCTACGGCAAGACCGAGCTGGCCATGCGGGCGGCCTTCAAGGCGGTCGAAGGGGGCAAGCAGGTTGCGGTCCTCGTGCCGACGACGGTGCTCTGCGTCCAGCACGGACGGACGTTCAGCG
>CAZBIP010000713.1:1115-1550 GCA_964491885.1 uncultured Vicinamibacterales bacterium | reverse complement strand
TTTCTGCTCGCGGGCTTTCTTCACGAGAGCCTGGTGCTCAGCGCCGACCTGCTGAATCTTCAATTCGACATCGACGAGCTTCTCCGCCGCATTCATCTGCTCATAGAGCGATTTCAGTTGCTGAAGGCCGAGCATGTGGGCCCCGATGCCCGCGAGCCGTGCGATGAACACGCCCCCGGGGTCGCGGGTCGCCAGTTCGCCCAGGTGTACAACGGCAGCGAGACAAGTCTCCGCCTTGGCATAGTCCCGGGCCGATCCGGCCTCCTTGGCCCATTCGACCAGCGCAAAGCATATTTTGCGAAGCTGATTGCATTGCCCGGTGACCATCGCCACGACCCGCTCGCGGTCCGTCTGCTCCAGGGCGCCGACGGCCTGTTCCGTCAGACTGAAGACGTACGGCTCGCCCGCAAATGCTATCGGCTTGTCCCAATCGAT
>CAZBIP010000713.1:568-1105 GCA_964491885.1 uncultured Vicinamibacterales bacterium | reverse complement strand
GAGAGCTTTATTATTGCTTCCCTGGGCCCAGAGCTGGAAGGCCTCGGCGATCTTCAGGGCTTCGTCGGAACTTCCGTCCTCGGGCGCCGTCTCCTGTCCGCGCAGCACATACCCGGACGGAACCTCCAGACTGAACTGTCCGTCGTCCAGGTCATTCTCGGTCACAAAGTCCTCCAGGACGAAGTCGAGCCGGTCCTTCGCCCCTTTGAGCCCCATCGAGGCGATTTCCACCCGCAGGGGTCGGCCCGACCGTGCGGCCGCCCACAGCGTGATCTCATTGCGGAAGTACTCGTCCTCATGCACGATGCGGAACCCGTGTGCCTTCGTCCCGCCAACCGTCGCGTCGCCCAAGTCTTCTTCCGTGCCGTCGCACAGACGCCAGAGGCTTTCCATGGGCTGCGAGCACAGCAGCAGGAGCCTGTCCGCCCCCGTATTGGCCGGCTCCTTGCGTCCCTCCACGTATTGGGCGGTCTTGGTCTGATGGGACAGCAGCAGACTCTTCCGCGATTCGAGGTCCACGATTGTGCTCGACGTCTC
>CAZBIP010000713.1:0-558 GCA_964491885.1 uncultured Vicinamibacterales bacterium | reverse complement strand
GGTGCACCAGGCCGCGCAGCATGCTGTCCGCCTGTCCGGAACGCAGGGTCAGAGTGAAGCTGTAGCTCTCCTGTTGAATGTGTTCGAGGACGTCGGCCAACACGGCATTCCCCCCGCCAAGATGGGCGAAGAACGCAACCGCAACGACAGCAGCCATGCCAAGGCCGCCTATCTTCAACATCCAGTTCGTCATGATCAGTCTCCTTACGACCGCATGCGAGTGTCCCGACCGAGCGGCTTTGGTCTCGGCGTGAACGCGCAGGACATCGTCCAGAATGCGACCGTGCACATCCGCGCCCGTGGAAAGGCGCAGGCTGTTGATGCATCTCTCGATGTAGTTTCGGTTGCTCATGTTTCATCTCCCTGGACCAACATCGAGCGTAGTTTGTCCATGGCATATCGGTATCGGCCCTGCGCGGTGCGCAGAGACACGTTCTGCATTTTGGCGATCTCCCGGAAGCTCATTCCGGCCGTGACGTGCAGCAGCACCGCTTCTCGCTGCTCATAAGGTAATTCGACCAAGGCTCGCGCGGCCGCACGGGCATCTTCGGCGCTCAC
>CAZBIP010000712.1:368-1554 GCA_964491885.1 uncultured Vicinamibacterales bacterium | reverse complement strand
GTCGAGCACGAACTCCCCGGCCGCGCCAGTCGGGTAGACGCGCGGCACGGCGATGCGGAGTTCCTTCTGGAGATAGTCGTACGTGCAGGCGACCTTCTGCAGCCCGGTGGACGCCGTGTGTTCGACCAGATCGCGCCACGCCGGCTCGAGGTCGTAACTCAGCAACTCGTCCGTCGCGCCGTCGAACAGGTAGACGCCTTCCGCCGCCACATGCACGACGGCCGATTCGATCACGTCCACCGCGCGAGGGCCGAGTGCCCCGGCCTGCGCCCCGGCAGACGGGCGCACCTCGAAGTCCAGCGAGGTCGTGCCGATGATCAGGTAGTTGCGCGTGGACCCGAACACCACGAGCGTATCGCCCAGCGCCACGAGCGCCTGAATCTCATCTCCGCGCTCGAACGGGATGTCAATGTAGTACAGCGCGTACCACGCTTGCGGCTGGAACAGGTCAGTGAACCAGATCCGGTTGCCGACCGTCGCGTCCTTGCCCCACCAGCGGTTCTTCCAGTTCACGGCAAACGCGATGACCGGCGCGGCCGTGTGCGTGGTCGGGACTTCGACGTTCGCGCTCCACGCCGAGGACGCGATCACGAACGTGCTGGACGCCCCGGACGACTGCGCGCCGCTGCTCACCTTCCGCAGCACCGTCTCCCCGGCCGTTTTGTTCCGGGCGTAGAGCACAATCGCGTCCACCTGCGGGTCCGTGCTGTTCGGCACGGTCACCGTGATGCTGCCCGTGTCCGACAGGCTCACCGTGCTGACCGGCGCGGCGTTCGATTCGTAGGCCAGCCCACGGTCCCGGTAGGTGTAGGTGATTTCAAACTCGGACGTGCTCAGGCTGCCGGTACCTCCCGAGGACAGCGTAGACGCGACCGTGGCGTTCGCAATGCCCAGGCGGCTCCAGTCCGTGCCGTTCGTGGACTTCTGCGGCGTCGAGGTCGAATCGAACACGCCGACCATGTTCCGGTCGTAACAGAAGTGGATCGGCTCCGTCGCCGTGTAGCCTGACGAGACGGGCGTCGTGGACAGCCCGCCCGTGTCCGTGGGCTGGTAGAGTGCCCCGCCCCAGGCGTAGAGGGTGAACTGGGTCGAGCCGAGATAGATCCGCTGCCCGCCCTGCCCGCCGCTCGACCCGAGCGCGTGCGAGGACCACGCGGCATAGCCCGGACGGACGCGGAGCGCCCCC
>CAZBIP010000712.1:0-358 GCA_964491885.1 uncultured Vicinamibacterales bacterium | reverse complement strand
CCGGGCGAGGTCAGGCTGAAGTTCCGCAGGGTCTGGGCGCGCGTCGGCTGCACGAGCGTCGGGGACCGGCGCAGGTCCAGCCCGCCCGTCAGGTCGCTCTGCTCGAGCACCTGATACTTCGAGGCCGCGCGAACGGTGCGGGTGCCCTTGGCTGGCATCGCCTGGCCCTAGAACACGCCCCGCTGCTGCCGGCCCATGAGCGCGGCGGCCTGCTGGAGCAATCGCCGCGTCTCGAAGTCAGGGTCATTCTCGTTCGGCCCGCCCGGTGTCAGGCGCTGCGACGGCGGCGTGTACGTCGTGGCCTCGCCGGGCTGCTCGCCAATCGTGATGTTCGGCGTCGGAGCCTGCGTGTAGGGCG
>CAZBIP010000711.1:0-1554 GCA_964491885.1 uncultured Vicinamibacterales bacterium | reverse complement strand
ACGACATCCAGAGTGGCCTTCGGGCCTGCCAACCGGCGGCGGACAGCGCACGGTGGATTCCCCTCGCGGGGAGATGCGGTTCCGGCGGGAACAACCCAACTGTCCGGGGCGGCTGACCCGCCCCTCTGGGTGTCTTTCAGTCCTGGAGGACACCATGCCCGACACGACAACCCCACGCCCCGGCAGCCGGCCGATCGCCGCGAGGCCGGCCGCGCACGACACTCACGCGCCAGCCGCGGTCCTCCCCCGCGCGAGGAGGAACTGATCATGGCACGCCCCGTCTACGAACACCGCTGTCCTCGAACCGGCAAGAGCACCCAGCGCTTCGAGCCGTGGTGCTGCTGGCGGTGCGGCGAGCGCGCAACCTTCGACCGCATCGGGCGGAGCGTCGTCGAGATGATGGCGAGGTACGCGAGGGAAACCGGCCTGCCACCCTACGGCCCGCACCGCCAGCTCGCGGACAAGCTGTTCCGCGAGATCGACGAGGGGCCCTGTAGGGCCTGCGAGGGCCGAGGGGGAAAGGAGGTCACTCCTGGGGGCGAGGTTCGCGTGTGCTGGGTGTGCCAGGGTACGGGACACACACCCTACGCGGCGGCTGACGCCGCGCGCGTCCGCGACCAGGTACTCGCCGAGTGGCCCATCGAGCGCATCAGGGCCGAGATGACCAGGCGAACTGAGGAATACAACCAGGCCCGGGCGCGGGAGCGCGAGCAACGTCGCCTGTCCAACCGGCTCAAGCGGGCCCTTGCGAAAGCCAAACAGTCAGGGCGCCGCCTGTTGATTCGATTACTCCGCGACGAAGGTTCCGGGGCGATGCGGATGGGATGAGCAGGCGCGGCACTCCGCCACGCCGGGGAGCCGCCCGGGGGATATTGCCGAACACCCGGCCCTGCCGGTACGCTTGGGCCGGCCGGAACGCTGAAGCGCGCCCGCCATGCGGCGTTCTGCGCCGGCCGCCCCCGGAGACGATCACGACCATGACCACGCACAAGATGATGCCCGCGACGAAGACCGCCGCCACGCTCTCCGCCATCCTGCTCCTCCTGCTCGCGCTGCCGTTCGCGCCCGGACTGATGCCCGCGAGCACGGCACTCGCGCAAGCGCCGGCTCTCGCGCCAGTGGCGCCGGGCTCGCAGAAGACGGCGCTCGACCGCTACGTCGAGGCGCCCGACCCGAGCTACAAGTACGCCCTGGCCGCCACGATCAGAGGCGAGGGATACACGGCGTTCGTTCTCAACATGACCTCTCAGACGTGGCGCACGGCGGCCGAGGTGGACAAGCCGGTCTGGAAGCACTGGCTGACGGTCATCAAGCCCGCCAGGGTCCGGCACCGGAAGGCGCTCCTCTTCATCACGGGCGGCAACAATACGAACGACGCGCCGAAGGCCGCCGACGAGAACCTCGCGCGCGTCGCGGTCGCCACGGGATCGGTGGTGGCGGAACTGCGCATGGTCCCGAGCCAGCCGCTCCAGTTCGCGGACGCGAAGGGGCCGCTCACCGAGGACGGCATCATCGGCTACACCTGGGACAAGTTCCTGCGCGGCGGCGACGAGC
>CAZBIP010000710.1:0-1555 GCA_964491885.1 uncultured Vicinamibacterales bacterium | reverse complement strand
CGCGCGCGACGCCGTCCAGCAGGAAGTCCGAGTCGGGCGCCCGCACCGCCAGCGTGACGCACGCAGGGTCCAGGCACCCCTCCCGCAACCGCTCCAGGCCCGGCCCTCGCCCGACCGCGATGACGCCCGTCCGCGCGCCCGCGGCCCGCGCCTCCTCCATCCGCACCCGGTGGAACCCCTCCGGCGACAGGAGCGACGCCACGTCGTCGTCACCGACAATCGTCACCGCGCTGTCGCCGGGTCCGAGGCGGCGGGCGGGCAACCCATCCAGGCCCACCTTGAACCGAAGCAGCTCGCGGCGGCTGATCTTCCGGACGGTCTCCAGCGTCTGCTGCAGCTTGTCCGGGGCGACCAGCGCCCGGACCTCGTCGTCGCTCCACTCGACGCAGTCCGGCTCGCGCTTGATGAGGTGCACCCACGCCTCCGGCGTCGCGTCCTGCGGCACGAAGAGGAAGGCCCACGACTCGGTGGCCGTCGTGTCGTCGAACTTCCGGAACGGCGGCGTGCAAAACGTGGGCGACCGCTCGGTCGTGTCGGTCAGCACGTCGATGCCGAACCGGTCCGCGTAGTAGTTGTGCTTGCGGCCGGCGCGGTACGTCGCCTCTTCGAGGGACACGAGGGCCGCCAGGCGCTCCAGCGTCTCCGGCTCCTTCAGCCGCGCGTGCATCTCGACGAGTTGCGCCAGGAACTGCCGCGGCACGACGGCCGGGTCGAGCGCGCACGGGCCGCCGGGTTCGAGGCCGGCCAGCAGGTCGCGCAGCGCCATCTCCATCACGGTCAGCAGCACGCACAGCTGGATCGTGGTGGCCTGCATGCGCGTCGAGCCGGTGACGGCCATCGGGCCCGTCGTCAGGTTGATCTTCTCGACGCGCGGGTCCTCGATGACCTCGCGGCTGCGGACGACGTGCGCGCACAGGATCTCGTCCGGGTTGTTGTAGACGAAGTAGACCTTCGCGCCCGTCTCGACACCCTTCCACGCGGTGCCGATCACGAACGAGGTCTCGCCGCCCTCGGTGATGGCGAACACGACGTCACGGTCGCAGACGCCGAGGTCGCCGATCTGCTTCTTCCCGAACGCCGTGAAGTCCTCGAATCCCTCCACCGCCTTGATGAGCGCGAAGTCGCCGCCGGCCATCACGCTGAACGCGCGGTCTTCCCATTCCGAGGCGGCCGGCCGGCACGCCAGGCCGCGCGCGCGCTGCCGCTGCCAGAAGTCGCGCCAGATGGAGACGAGCTGGATGCTCAGCCGGCCTGTCGATCCGCAGCCGGTGAAGAAGATCCGTCCGCCGCGCCGCAGGATGCGCGACACCGTCCCCGCGATGCCCGCGGCCCGGCCCGACTCCACGAACGCCCGGTAGGTCCGGACGACGTCGTCGTCCACGTCGAAGAGCAGGCGGAGCGCCGCGGCTGTGTCGAGGCGGGCGGTCTCGCTGAGATCCGCCGTGACGGGATGCGACGACTCGGTCGTCAGGACGCCGAGCTTGAACTGGCCGGCGATGGCGAGGAAGTCGTCGGAGCGGGATTGGGAAGTGGGATTCATGGCTCAAGAAGAAGA
>CAZBIP010000709.1:0-1556 GCA_964491885.1 uncultured Vicinamibacterales bacterium | reverse complement strand
AGGGCGTGCGCCCGGCGATCAACGTCGGCAACTCGGTGTCGCGCGTGGGCGGGTCGGCGCAGGTCAAGGCCATGCGCCAGGTGGCCGGCACGCTCCGTCTCGACATGGCGCAGTACCGCGAACTGGCCGCGTTCGCCCAGTTCGGGAGCGACCTCGACAAGGCCACGCAGGCCCAGTTGAACCGGGGCCGGCGCCTCGTCGAGGTCCTGAAGCAGCCCCAGCACCGGCCGCTCCCGGTGGAGAAGCAGGTGCTGATGATCTTCGCCGGCACCAACGGCTTCCTGGACCCGGTCCCGGTGGAGGAGGTCGGCGCCTACGAGCAGGAGATGTACCGCTTCTTCGACTCGCACAAGCCCGCGCTGCTGCGGACGCTGGCCGAGAAGAAGCAGTTCGACGACGGGCTCAAGGCGGAGTTCCTGGCGGCCCTGAAGGAGTTCGCGGACGTGTCCGCCGCCGCGAAGAAGACGGCAGCCGCGTAATGGCCTCGCTCATCGATCTCCGCCGGCGCATCAGGGCCGTGAAGTCGACCCAGCAGATCACGAAGGCGATGAAGATGATCGCCGCGTCGAGGCTGCGCAAGTCGCAAGAGCGGATCGTCAACGCGCGCCCCTACGCGAACGAGACGCTGCGCGTGCTGCAGAACCTCGCCTCGCGCACGGATCCCGGGGCGCACCCGCTGCTCGCCGTCCGCGACGAACAGACCGCGCTCGTCGTGGTCATCACGGCCGACAAGGGCCTCTGCGGCAGCTTCAACACGAACATCATCAAGGCCGCCGGCCATGAGGTTCTGGCGACGGGAGGCCGGCGCGTCGTGCTCGCCCTGATTGGGCGCAAGGCCCGCGAGTTCTTCGGCCGCCGGGGCTTCCCGGTCGTGTACGAGCGCTCGCACTTCTTCCAGCACCTGGCCTTCGACGACGCGGCGGCGATCGCGGGCGTGGCGATCGAGGAGTACAGCGAGCGGCGGGTGGACGCCGTGTACCTCGTGTACAACGAGTTCAAGTCCGTTCTCCAGCAGCGCATCGTGACGGAGAAACTGCTGCCCATCCCCCGCGGCGACATGGACGAGGTCCCCGCGGCGGCGAGGGTGGATTACGTGTACGAACCGGACGCGGCGGCGCTCTTCGACCAGATGCTGCCGGCCTACGTGCGGACGGAAGTGTGGCGGGCGCTGCTCGAGTCGGCGGCCGCCGAGAACGCGGCGCGCATGACGGCCATGGACGCCGCGACGAAGAACGCGACCGACATGATCGACGCCCTGACGCTCTACATGAACAAGGTGCGCCAGGCCGGGATCACGAACGAGATCATCGAGGTCGTGTCGGGGGCGGAAGCGCTGTAGCTGGGGACTGGGGACTGGGGGTCGGGGACTGGGGTGCGCCCAGCCCCCAGCCCCGAGCCCCCGGCCCCCGACGTGAGAGAGGCATGAGTACATCAGCAACGAGTGTCCGTGAGGGCCGGATCGTACAAATCATCGGTCCCGTGCTCGACGTCGAGTTCGAGGGCGGCCACCTGCCCCCGATCTACAACGCCCTCGAGATCAGGGCCGAGATCGGCGG
>CAZBIP010000708.1:0-1559 GCA_964491885.1 uncultured Vicinamibacterales bacterium | reverse complement strand
GAGGTCGCCGAGGCCCAGCGCGCCAGGGCCGCGGCGCGAGGGGTGACCGTCGAGACCGACGCGGAGGAGGCAGGACGGGCGGTCTTCGACGCCGACCAGCTGAGGCAGGCGATCGACAACCTCCTCCGCAACGGCGTCGATGCGTCACCGGAGGGCGCGCACGTCGTGATCGGCGCGCGGCCCGAGGCGGGCGGCCACGCAATCGTGGTGACCGATCAGGGCCCCGGCATCCCTCCCGACATCCTGCCGAAGATCTTCGACCTGTATTTCACCACGAAGGCAGACGGCACCGGCGTCGGCCTGGCGGTCACACATCAGATCGTCGAGGCCCACGGAGGGCGCATCGACGTCGAGTCCGCCCCGGGCCGGGGCACGCGCATGAGCGTCCACCTGCCCGCCGGCGCGGAGTTGCCGCATGGCTGATCGGGTGGTGCTGGTCGTGGACGACGAGGCCGCGCAGCGGACAGTGCTGGCGGGATTCCTGCGCAAGCGGGGCCTCGAAGCCGTCACGGCGGCCGGCGTGGACGAGGCCGTGCAGCTTGCGTCCAGCCGCACGATCGACCTCGTGCTGACCGACCTGAACATGCCGGGCAAGGACGGGCTGGTGCTCATCGACAACCTGCGCGCCCTCAATCCCGAGGTGCCGGTCATCGTCATGACGGCGTTCGGCACGGTGGCGAGCGCCGTGTCCGCCATGAAGCGGGGCGCCGCGGACTACCTCACCAAGCCGATCGATCTGGACGAACTCGACGTCCTCGTCACGCGGACGCTGGAGCGCCGCGCGCTGGTGTCCGAGAACGAGCAACTGAAGGAGCAGCTCGCGTCGCGGTACCGGTTGTCCGGGCTCGAAACGGCGAACGCGCGGATGTCGGAAGCCATCAATACCGCCGGCCGCGCCGCCGCCAGCCGGGCCACGATCCTGATTCGAGGCGAGAGCGGGACGGGCAAGGAGGTGATGGCCCGCGCCATCCACTACGCCAGCCCCCGCGCGAAGCAGGCGCTCGTGGCGGTGAGCATCGGGGCGCTTCCGGACACGCTCATCGAGTCGGAGCTGTTCGGCCACGAGCGGGGCGCGTTCACCGGCGCGGATCGTGAACGCCGCGGGCGCTTCGAGCTCGCCGACGGGGGCACGCTGTTCCTCGACGAGATCGGCGACTTGCCCAAGAGCACCCAGGTGAAGCTGCTGCGCGTGCTGCAGGAGCAGGCCTTCGAGCGCCTCGGCGGCACGAAGACGCTCAGCGTCGACGCGCGCGTCATCGCGGCCACGAACCGCGACCTGCCCGCGATGGTCCGGTCCGGCGAGTTCCGGGAGGACCTCTACTACCGCCTCAACGTCGTGTGCATCGACCTGCCGCCGCTGCGGGATCGCCGCGAAGACCTCCCGCTGCTCGTCGACGTCTTCCTGCGCCGGTTCGCCGGCGAGGCGTCCGGCAGGGTCGACGGCGTCTCGCGCGAGGCCATGGACCTGCTGCTCAAGTACGACTACCCGGGAAACGTGCGGGAACTCGAGAACCTGATGCACCGTGCGATGGTACTGGCACGCGGGCCGCTGCTCTCGA
>CAZBIP010000707.1:0-1563 GCA_964491885.1 uncultured Vicinamibacterales bacterium | reverse complement strand
GGATGGCATCAGCCGCCTCTCGGTGAACGGCACGCCGGTGCGTGCGACCGAGGCCGACGGGTATGTGGAGGTGTCGCGCGAGTGGAAGCGCGGTGACACGGTCGCGTTCACGCTGCCGATGCCCGTCCAGCGCGTGTACGGCAGCGACCGCATCATCTCCGGCAGCGACGCGCCCTCGCCGGTGAAGGGCAAGGTCGCGCTGCGCGTGGGGCCGCTCGTCTACAACATCGAGCAGGTGGACCAGGACATCGCGGGCGCCCTGCCGGCGGACGCGCCGCTCGCGGCGGAGTGGCGGCCCGACTTGCTGGGCGGCGTGAGGGTGGTCACCGGGCGGTTCGCCGGCGGCAAGCCCATGCTCGCCATCCCCAACTACGCGCGCTACAACCGCAACCCGCCCGCGCCGCCGCCCTCGCCGCCGATGGCCGCATCTGGGCAGGCGCCGGCACCTCGCCCCGCCCCGCCGCCTCCGACCTCGATCGTCTGGCTCCGCGAGGCGTGACGAAGGGGTCGGGTCTATTCACGCAGAGTGCCTCGCGCCGATGACGGTTCCGTCACTGGCAGATGGGCAGCGGGTCTGTTCCCGACGCCGGCTGCCGGAGGCCGTTATGGGGCAATGAGGCGAAGCGCCGGGAAGTACGTCCGGTAGCGCCGCGGATCGCGCGTGAGCAGAGTGAGGCCCTCAATAGCGGCGTGGGCCCCGATGTAGAAGTCCGGCAGTGGCGAGCGCCGGGCGCCGCCGCGCCTCCGGTACTTCACGAAGCACTGCCCGGCGAGGAACGCCGCCTCCCAGGGGAGCGGCCGCCGCTCGTAGTACGCGCGCGGGAGGGCCTCCTCCAGGTCCTCGATCCGCGCGAACCGCGCCGCCACCTCCGCGTACACGATGGGGTTGATGACGAGCGCCGACTCGTCGGCAACCCGGCTGAGGGCGGCGGCGGACCAGTCGAGCCACTCCTTGTCCTCGGTGATGACGTCGAGCAGTACGTTGGCGTCGACGAGCGTCGCGGCCACGTCACTCGCCCCTCGTGAGCGCGAGGATCTGGTCCGTCGACAGCCGCGGTCCCCGCGCGCGCCCGCCGACGGCCCGCATGTGGGCCACCAGCGCGGCGCCGCGCGCCTGCTCGCCGGCCTTCCGGATCCGGACGCTGTCGCCAACCACGTCGAAGACGACGCGAGTGCCGGGGAGCAGGTCGAGCCGCGTGCGGATGTCCTGCGGGATGGTGACCTGTCCCTTGGAGGTGAGGGTCATGTGGTATTACTCCTACAAGTAAGAGTAACACTCGCGCGAGGGAAGCGGCAACTGGCGAGGTCGGGCGCGAGATCGACAGCTGGGGACCCGTGCCGCGATCCAGGTTCGCGCAGGACGATTGACGGCACGCGCCGGCCACGTGAGCCGCTCTGCCCGGTCGCCGCGCCGGTTCTGCTACGATCGCCTCCGACGCGGGGGTGGGCGCGCGGTCGCCACTCGCGTCACCCGGAGCATGCGATGAGCAGCGAACTCTACCGACTCTCCATCCGGCCGGCCCGATCGGACGACGAACCGTTCCTGACCGCCCTCCTGCCGCG
>CAZBIP010000706.1:0-1563 GCA_964491885.1 uncultured Vicinamibacterales bacterium | reverse complement strand
GCGGCAACAGCGGCGACGGCCACCAGTGGGTGACGCAGGCCAACGAGGCCGACTACGCGATGTGGCCCGGCTACACCGGTCGGAGCTACCCTTTCGACGGCTCCGACGCGCTCGCCTACGCACCCGGCGGCTTCATCTGGGACGGTGCGCGCTCACGCAACAAGACCGCCCGCATCTACGGGGAGTTCATGCCGTCGGAGCGCAGCGTGCCCTCCAAAGAGCGCGCGAACCTGCTCCGCGCATGGGAGAAGGGCGCCGATTTCAGCGCCCGCTGGAAGCCGACGCCGCGCGTCCACGGCATGGCCGAGTACGTCGCGCCCGACTTCCCGGCCTATTCGACGGCCATCCCCGACGTCGTCCGCGCCGACCTCTTCCTGCGCGATCTCCGCGCGTGGGAGGCGTCCGGCACGATGCCGAACCTCGTCCTGCTGCAGCTGCCGAGCAACCACACTTTCGGCACTTCGCCCGGACTCTCGACTCCTCAGGCGATGGTCGCCGACAACGACCTCGCTCTCGGCCGGGTCGTCGAGGCGCTGACGCGCAGCCGCTTCTGGCCGCGCATGGCCATCCTCGTCGTCGAGGACGATGCGCAGGACGGGGTGGATCACGTGGACGGGCACCGGACGGTTGCGCTGGCCGTGAGTCCGTACGTGCGGCGCCATCACGTGGATTCGACGTTCTACTCGCACCCGAGCATCCTGAAGACCATCGAGCTGATGCTCGGCCTGCCGCCGCTCTCGATCTTCGACCGCATCGCCAACGACATGCGGGCGAGTTTCACCGACGAGCCAGACCTGACGCCGTATACGGCCCTCGTCCCAAAGCAGTCGCTGCACGACGTGAACCCGCCGGCCAGCGCGTTGAAGGGCGCCGCGCGAGAGGCGGCGCTGGCGTCGGCGCGGATGCGGTTCGACGTGCCGGACGCGGCGCCAACCGACCGGCTCAATCGATACGTGTGGCACGCGATCAAGGGCTGGGATGTGCCCTACCCAGGCGTCAGGCGCGCGGTCTTCGCGCCGCTCTCGATCGACGTGGAAGACGGAGAGCGGGAAGAAGCGAAGGCGCCAGACCGCGAGCGGCACTGAGATGGGTGCCTTCGTCAGAGCACGCGGACGCCCGCTGCTCTCGCGGCCTTCGCCATCGTGGCATCGCCCGTCGCCAGCGTCGCCCCGCGCCTCATGGCCAGTTCAAGGTACGCGGCGTCGTAGACACTGAGGCGCTACTGACGGGCGAGCGCCACGGTTTCTCCGGACACGTGGCGCACCGTCTCCTCGTCGATCTCGACCGGCAGCGAGAACAGCGCCTGCAACGCTTCGGACGCGTCGGCCTGCGTGATGCGTTTCCGTCGCTCCGCCGTCAGCAACCCGTTGGCCACCTCGAGGCGCCGGTGCGCCGGCACGAACGCGGGGACCCCGTCGTCCAGGGCGTCGAGGGCCGTCAGCGCACTCGATGACTGTTCGTCGGGCATCAGGCAGCCGAGCGCCGCCGATCCGTCGAGGATCAGGGCCTTCATGTCAGATCCGCCGGCCGGCCGCAATCAGGTCCTTGGCTGACTCGCCTTTC
>CAZBIP010000705.1:0-1563 GCA_964491885.1 uncultured Vicinamibacterales bacterium | reverse complement strand
GAAAGGCGAGTCAGCCAAGGACCTGATTGCGGCCGGCCGGCGGATCTGACATGAATGCCCTGGTCATCGACGGATCGGCGGCGCTCGGCTTCCTCATGCCCGACGAGCAGGCGCCCGGCGCGCTGGCGGCTCTTGACGCCCTGGACGACGGGGTCCCCGCGTTCGTGCCGGGGCACTGGCGCCTCGAGGTGGCCAACGGACTGCTGACGGCGGAGCGGCGGAAGCGCATCACGCAGGCCGGCGCGTCCGAGGCGCTGCAGGCGCTGTTCTCACTGCCAATCGAGATCGACGAGGAAACGGCGCGCCACGTGTCCGGAGAAACCGTGGCGCTCGCCCGTCAGTACCGCCTCACTGTCTACGACGCCGCGTACCTTGAACTGGCCATGAGGCGCGGGGCGACGCTGGCGACGGGCGATGCCACGATGGCGAAGGCCGCGAGAGCAGCGGGCGTCCGCGTGCTCTGACGAAGGCACCAATCTCAGCGCCGGTCGCGGTCCGCCGCCTTCGATTCCTCCCGCTCATCGTCATCCAGGTTGATCGAGAGCGGCGCGAAGACCGCGCGCCTGACGCTTGGGTAGGGCACGTCCCACCCCTTGATGGCGTGCCACACATAGCGGTTGAGCCGGTCGGTTGGCGCCGCGTCCGGCACGTCGAATCGCATCCGAGCCGACGCCAGCGCCGCCTCGCGCGCGGCGCCCTTCAACGCGCTCGCCGGAGGGTTCACGTCGTGCAGCGACTGCCTGGGCACGACCGCCGTGTACGGCGTCAAGTCGGGCTCGTCGGTGAAGCTCGCCCGCATGTCGTTGGCGATGCGGTCGAAGATCGACAGCGGCGGCAGGCCGAGCATCAGCTCGATGGTCTTCAGGATGCTCGGGTGCGAGTAGAACGTCGAATCCACGTGATGGCGCCGCACGTACGGACTCACGGCCAGCGCAACCGTCCGGTGCCCGTCCACGTGATCCACCCCGTCCTGCGCATCGTCCTCGACGACGAGGATGGCCATGCGCGGCCAGAAGCGGCTGCGCGTCAGCGCCTCGACGACCCGGCCGAGAGCGAGGTCGTTGTCGGCGACCATCGCCTGAGGAGTCGAGAGTCCGGGCGAAGTGCCGAAAGTGTGGTTGCTCGGCAGCTGCAGCAGGACGAGGTTCGGCATCGTGCCGGACGCCTCCCACGCGCGGAGATCGCGCAGGAAGAGGTCGGCGCGGACGACGTCTGGGATGGCCGTCGAATAGGCCGGGAAGTCAGGCGCGACGTACTCGGCCATGCCCTGGACGCGCGGCGTCGGCTTCCAGCGCCCGCCGAATTCCGCGCCTCGCTCCCATTCCCGGAGGAGTGACGCGCGCTCCTTGGAGGGCACGCTGCGCTCCGACGGCATGAACTCGCCGTAGATGCGGACGGTCTTGTTGCGTGAACGCGCGCCGTCCCAGATGAAGCCGCCGGGCGCGTAGGCGAGGGCGTCGGAGCCGTCGAAGGGATAGCTCCGGCCGGTGTAGCCGGGCCACATCGCATAGTCGGCCTCGTTGGCCTGCGTCACCCACTGGTGGCCGTCGCCGCTGTTGCCGC
>CAZBIP010000704.1:812-1573 GCA_964491885.1 uncultured Vicinamibacterales bacterium | reverse complement strand
ATCTTCGCGTGGCTCGCGAAACAGAGCCGCCCGAAGGCTCCGGCTCAGACGGCCAAGCCCAACCCGGCCAGGTAGGAACAAGCAGCCCTGTCACCCGCGCTCGTGGCTGCATTCAGCCGCGAACGCGGGGAACAGGACGCCTCCAGGCCGTTCCGAGGCAACTCCTTCGCCTGCGTCGAACGGGCCCGATGACCCTTCGAACTCGAACGCGCCCATGTCGGTGGTCGCCGGCAGACGAGGCCGCTAGGCCTGAGGTCTCGCGACGCCGCGCTGGTCGAACGTCGGGCCCGACGCCGTGTTGCCGGACTCGGCGAGTCCCGCGGCACCGCAACGCGCAACGGCGCGTTTCAGAAGTGGCGCCTGGCGAACGCCCGGCCGGAGCCGGTCTTGAGGTACCGCTCGAACCTGGCCGCTGCTGCGGCGTCCGTGAACGCCATCCACACAAGTAGCTTCCACTCGGATGGATGCCCTCCTCCCGTTGCTTCGGCGTGACCAACTTCGCGTGTACGTGGCTTGCCAAGACGAAGTTCACCGAGGAAGGCGGCAAGCCGGAGGTGAGCGAAGTGTGGAGGCGGCGGGAGTCGGACTTGACACGCTTCTCAAGATCCGGCCTGTTTCTGCATTGTCCCAGAGAATCGCGCCCGCGCAACACGCGCGTTCCGCTGAACGCGCGTTCCAAAGCCCCAAGTCAGCCCCAGCGACACGCTGAGTTCTCTGGGCATTGCTCGGCCCCTGATCCCGGCTAGACTGACCCTCGTGTC
>CAZBIP010000704.1:0-802 GCA_964491885.1 uncultured Vicinamibacterales bacterium | reverse complement strand
TTCGCCGCCCCACGAGAAGATCGCGCTCTTTCGTTCGCTCTTCCGCGGTCGGGAAGACGTGTACCCGCGCCGATTCGAGAGCCGACGAACCGGAAGGGCAGGCTACCAACCGGCGTGTGCCAACGAGTGGGTGAGGGGTCTCTGCGAGAAGCCGCGGATCAAGTGCTCGGACTGCCTCCAGCGTCGGTTACTTCCAGTGACCGACGAAGTCGTCGGCTGGCACCTGAGGGGAAAGGACGCTGCCGGAATACCGTTCGTCGCAGGTGTGTATCCGCTGCTGCTGGATGAGACGTGCCACTTCCTCGCAATCGACTTCGACAAAGCCGGGTGGCAGGAGGATGCCGTCGCCTTCCTCGCGACCTGCCGGCGGTTCGACCTGCCGGCGGTCCTCGAGCGGTCTCGCTCCGGGCGAGGCGGCCACGTGTGGATCTTCTTCGATGCAGCAATTCCGGCTGCCCTCGCCCGAAGGCTTGCGTCGTTTCTGCTCACCGAGACGATGGAGGAGCGGCCGGACATCGGGTTGGATTCGTACGACCGGCTGTTTCCCAACCAGGACACGATGCCGCACGGCGGGTTCGGGAACCTGATCGCCCTGCCCCTGCAGCGGCGAGCCCGCGATCAGGGGAACAGCGTGTTCCTCGACGAGCATCTGTCACCGTGGCCGGACCAGTGGGCCTTTCTGGCCACTGTTTCTCGAGTTGGCCGGGACCACGCCGAGCGACTAGCGCAGGAGGCCGAACACAGCGGTCGCGTCGTCGGCGTACGGCTGCCACCTGAGGAGGACGACGCCGCGCCGTGGACG
>CAZBIP010000703.1:0-1574 GCA_964491885.1 uncultured Vicinamibacterales bacterium | reverse complement strand
TGAACGCGCGCCGCTGCAGAATCTCGCTGGCGCGCAGCTCGTCGCGCCGGTGAATCACCCGCACGCGCTCGGCGAACTTCGTGAGGAAGATGCTCTCCTCTATCGCGCTGTCACCGCCGCCAACCACCACAACGTCATATTGGCCCACGACCGGGACTCCATAAGTGCTCTCGGCCAGGCGCGCCCCCTCCGCCCGAATGTTCTGCTCGATCGCCACCTCGCGGATGATCCCGGGCCGCGCTGACGCGGAGGGTTTGCCGGCGACGCGGATCCCCTCGAGCTTCGGCTCCCGGGCGGCCAACGCCGCCGCAACCGGGCCAATGCGAGCGCCCAGAGCCATTTGCTGTACCGGACGCAACAACGCCGCCGCTGCTTCCCGTGAGACGTCGGCACAGCCGCCCAGCACAAATATCCGTTCCTCGTGCTCCGGCTGGAAACATTCGAGCGGCACCTTGTCTGCGCCCGGCCACCGCCCTCCAAAGGTCCGCCGGCTGCGGAAATGGTCCGGCGGCACCTGGAACAACACTTCGGCGCTGTCCACTGCTTCTGGCGACCAGGTCAGGTCCCGCGCAAGCTGCTCCGCCTCGGCGAACGCGCCGAAGGCCGCGCTGCGCATCGGGACTTCAAGCTCATACTCATGCACCGGGAAGACTTCGCCTTTCTGGCCGGTGACCGCCAGAGGGAGTGCGCCCGGGCGCAGTCGCAGCCCCTTGCCTTGGCGCGGCGCGCCACCGACGACGATGCGCCTGAATTGCTGGACGCCGGCCGGGTACTCTGTGAACGCCGCGCCGGCCATGCGCGCCACATTGGCGCGTGCGGTGGCATCAATGATCACTTTGGCCAAGACCGCCTGCCTGCCGGACCGGGTGGACAGGATGATGCCGGCCGGCTTGCCCGTCGCATCCCGCAACAGTTCGGTGGCATAGCACCAGAAAAGGAACGGCACCTTGGCTTTGATGAGTGCCTGGTCCAGCGTGCGTTTCACCTGCATGGGAGTCGCTAGCCGGGCAAGTGGCTGTTTTGCCGCGGGTGCTCCGCCAACCGATGGCCCTTCGACAATAACTTCCCCCAGTAACAGTCGGCGCGCTTCGGGAGCGCGCTGTATCTCGAGCTTGAGATAGCGGGCCTTGGCACTGACCTCGCCGGCAAGATCCAGCGCGTTCCATTCGACCTCCGCAGCATCCCGGTTGGTGATTACGCCCGACGGCGACCACTTCTGGCCGTCGTTGCCGACCGACACGGTCACGCGCGCAACCGCAAACTCCGCCGGGCGTTGATACGCCATTACGTCCCCGTCGTACTGAACGCTTTGGCGGGAAGCGCTCTGCCATTCCCCGTCGTTCAAAAGCGACTCCGGCTGGGTGTCCGGGTGCCTGGCGTTGGAAGGCCGGTCGGCGGAATACTTGAAAGGCAGGCCGGGCCCAATCGGCAGGGGCGGCGGGGGCCCGGGCCTAAATACCTCGCGCGCCAGGTCGGTGGAAGGCGTTTCCCCCGGTTCGAGCCAGAGTCGGTAAGTCCCGCACAGGTCTTCACCCAGGTACGGCCGCGGAGCAGCAAGAAACACCTTCGCGCCG
>CAZBIP010000702.1:0-1579 GCA_964491885.1 uncultured Vicinamibacterales bacterium | reverse complement strand
TCGAGTCCGGCGATGATGACGGCGTGGTCGGGAAGGTCGACGATCGCGCCTGGTCCGAAGGTCGTCACCACCTGGCTCTGCCGGATCTGGCCGTGGGGCCGCACGTCGCCGCGTGTCAGCTTCTTCTTCACGGCGCGTCGGCCTCCTCCGGCAACTCGATCTCCACGCCATCCAGCTGTTTCACGAAGACGTTTACCGCCGGCTCGACGTCGCGCAGCGACCGCGGCGCCTTGAACTTCCGCCCGTCCTGACCCAGATCCGGGTCCGGGTCCTCGAGGGGCTGGCGGAGCAGCGCCTTGCCCTCCGCCATCTCGTAGCGTTGATACACGAGCCTGGCGCCGACATCCTGCTGGCGCTTCGCGACTTTCACCCAGGAATCGAGCAGGTCCTTTGACCTTGCCTGCAGGTACGCGTTGACCCTCGCCTCCTCCTCCGCGGTCAGCCGGCGATGCCGTCTCGCTCTTTCTGCCAGCACGCCCGCGAGTGCCTCCAGCCCGGGACGTTCACCGACCACCGCCAGCGCGCCGCGCGCCGGAGTCATCGCGGGCCGGCTATGCCGTGCCAGCGCGACGATCAATGCCGGCAGCGCCCGGTCGAGCGCGCGAGGCGCGAACGGGGTCACACTGGTCGCTTCGACAGCCCGGTAGAACGACTCGTGGAAGGCCGCGAAGCGCTCGAAGTGGGACCGGTCCCGGGGTCGATGGACGTTCAGGAGCGTTACGACCAGGCCAGGTTTCGCCTCGTCTCGTCCCACTCGGCTTGTGGCCTGGATGTACTCGGCGGCCGCCTTGGGCTGACCGAGCACGACCATCAGGCCGAGCCTCGTAATGTCCAGCCCCACCGAAATCATGTTCGTGGCGAGCGCCACATCAATCCGGTCCTTCGCCTTCTCTCTGTCGGAGAACCCGATGGCCAGCCGGCGCTTCGTATCGGCGACCTTGCTGGTGCTTTCACGCGACGTGAGTTCGCAGACGTCCCGGGAAACCACCCGGTCCGCGAAGCTCCCGTCCTGCTCGCCTACCCTCGTCCTGCTGCCGTACGCGAGCACGCGCGATGCCACCTCGTCTTCGACGATCCGGCGGGACCCGCCCAGCTCCCGCAGGCTGTTGAAGTAGCCGACGAGTGTCATGTACGGGTCGGCCGCGTTCGCCGGGTTCTTGACGCCTCCCTCCTCCCTCCACGAGCGCTCGGCCCCGGCCAGCAGCGCGAGGTACGTTCGCAGAAGTACGACCTTCAGCGACCTGCCCTGGGCTGCGATCCCGCCGTACCGGCGGCCCGGCTTGGACGCGAGGGAGACATTCCGGGCAAAGAACGACGTGCGGCGGTCCGGCCCCGGCGGCGGGAACACCTCGACGCCCGCGCGCGTGAACAAGGCCTGGATCTGGGCGTCGGCACGGCGCACCGTGGCGGTGGACGCCACGATCTTTGGCCGGATCACATGCCCGCCGTCAGTCCGCGAGCAGAGCGCATCTATCGCGGTCTCGTAGAGGCCGGCCATCGTCCCGAGCGGTCCGGAAATGAGATGCAGCTCGTCCTGGATGATGAGGTCCGGCGGCGGCAGAGGTATCGGCAACGCGCG
>CAZBIP010000701.1:0-1579 GCA_964491885.1 uncultured Vicinamibacterales bacterium | reverse complement strand
GGTACATCGTCGAGTACGAGCGCGAAGGCACGCCCCCCGTCGAGGCGCTCAAGGCCAACCTCGACGGCTTCAAGAAGCTCCGCAGTTGACGTGCGCGGGCGGCGGGTGGAGCGGCGGACACCGCGTCTCTCGGCGGCCTCGATCGGCACGTCGTCGAGCGCGAGCAGGAGGGGGCTTGACAAGAGATATTATAATCGAATAATTATTAGATTATGACTGCCGGGCGTTGCGTGCTCGACTTCCCCGCATGCCTGGATCTGCTCCGGCAGCGCGCGGCAGAACCCTCACCCGGGCGCGTCCAGTTGCTCGTCGGGCCGCGCCAGGTTGGTAAAACCACCCTCCTGCTGCGCCTGGCCGAAGATCTCGGCCCGGCCGCTCTCTACGCGGCGGCGGATGGGCCGGAAGCCGCGCTTCCCGGTTTTTGGGATCGGCTATGGGGCCGGGCTGACGAAACGGCCCGCCGCCACGGCCGCGCCGTACTGCTGCTCGACGAGGTCCACCTGCTCCCGGAGTGGGGCAGGATGCTGAAGGGCGAATGGGACCGGGTCCGCCGCACACGCCTGCCCGTCAACATCATCGCCACCGGATCATCCTCGCTCCGCCTCGCCTCGGGATCGCGCGAGAGCCTGGCGGGCCGCTTCGAACGCGTGACGCTCGGCCATTGGAACGCGCGCGCGCTGGCGGGGGCATTCGATCTGTCGGACGACGGCGCCATCCAGACGTTGATCGAATGGGGCACCTATCCTGGCGCCATGTCGGTTCGACAGGACACGGCGAGGCGCCGCGCGTACCTCCGAGACGCCATCGTCGAGCCCGCCATCGGACGCGACTTGATCGCGCTCGGCCCCATCCGCAAGCCGGGCCTGCTGCGGCAGGTGCTCGGCGTCGCGGTGAGCAGTCCCGCGCAGGTCGTTTCCCTGGCAAAGATCCAGGGACAACTGCAGGATCCGGGTGCCCTCGAGACGATTGCTCACTATCTATCCCTGCTGGAGGAGGCGTTTCTGATCGCGGCCCTGCAGAAGGTGTCGGCGAGGCCCCTCCGTCAGCGGGCCGCGCCGCCGAAGCTGGTGGTCCTCTCGAACGGGCTGCTGGCGGCGTTCGACGAACGGGGAGCGCCCGCGCGAGGGACCGATCCCGCGCGCTTCGGCGCCTGGGTGGAGAACGCCTGCCTGGCGCACGCCATCAACAACGGCCAGCGGGTCCGCTACTGGCGGGAGGAACCGCTCGAAGTCGATGCCGTGCTGGACGGGAGCTGGGGACGTTGGGCCATCGAGGTCAAGACCGGCGAGATCGAGTCGGCCCGCCTGCGCGGACTGTCGGAGTTCACGCGCCGCCACCCCGACTACGCGCCGCGCGTGCTCTGCGATCCGGCGCAGGTGCCGGCAGTCGAGCGGCTCGGACTCGAGGGACAGGCCTGGACGGACTTTCTGTTGCAGGGCCCGACATAGCGGCGGCGGGAGGACGGCGTCCAGATCGAGGTCGAGCAGGCCTGGCGTTGGCTGGCGGAGGAACAGAGGAGCACTCGTGACCATCAAGGCTGTCGTCTTCGACTTCGGCGGCGTGTTCACCGCGTCGCCCT
>CAZBIP010000700.1:0-1585 GCA_964491885.1 uncultured Vicinamibacterales bacterium | reverse complement strand
CAGCCAGCGGCGGAATTCACCGCCCGCCGGAGGAGAAGAGACGTGCCGACCCCTGTGCCTTCGTTCCGTCCCGCCACCGTCGCCTTGCACGGCGGCCACGCGCCCGACCGCTCGACCGGGGCTCGAGCCGTGCCGATCTACCAGACCTCGTCGTACGTCTTCGAATCGGCCGACCACGCGGCAGCGCTGTTCGCGCTGCAGCAGCCCGGCCACATCTACACGCGGATGAGCAATCCGACCACCGAGGTGCTCGAACGCCGTCTGGCCGGACTCGACGGCGGCGTCGGGGCGCTGGCGCTGGCCTCGGGCCAGGCGGCGATCGCGGCGGCGGTGCTGACGCTGGCGAGGGCGGGCCAGAACATCGTGTCCACGCGCTCCCTCTACGGCGGCACGCACAACCTCTTCCGATACACGCTCGAGCGGCTCGGCATCGAGGCGCGGTTCGTCGACACGTCCGACCCGCGCAACGTGGAGGCCGCCATCGACGCCCGGACGCGCCTGGTGTACACGGAATCGATCGGCAACCCGAGGAACAACGTGGACGACTTCGCGGCGCTGGCCGGCGTCGCCCACGCCGCCGGGGTGCCGTTCGTCGTCGACAATACGGTGTCGCCGTTCATCTTCAGGCCCTTCGACCACGGCGCGGACCTCGCCGTCTACTCCCTGACGAAGTTCGTCGGCGGTCACGGCACGTCGATCGGCGGCGCCATCGTCGACTCGGGCCGCTTCGACTGGGCGAACGGGCGGTTTCCCGAGTTCACGGAACCCGACCCGTCCTACCACGGGCTCGTCTTCTGGGACCTGTTCGGGACGCACGATCGGGCCGTTTCCCCTGGCGCCGCGTTCGTCACCAGGGCGCGCGTGCAGGTTTTGCGGGACCTCGGGGCGTGCCTGTCTCCCTTCAACGCGTTCCTGCTGCTGCAGGGGCTCGAAACGCTGCCGTACCGGATCGCCGCGCACTGCGCGAACGCCGCGAAGATCGCGGCCTGGCTCGCGTCCCATCCGGACGTGGCGTGGGTGAACTACCCCGGCCTGGCCGGGCATCCCGATCACGCCCGTGCCGAGCGGTACTTCCCGCGGGGCGCCGGCGCGATCGTGGGCTTCGGGATCGCGGGAGGGCTGGACGCCGCGCGCCGCTTCATCGACCACGTCCGGCTGTTCAGTCACCTGGCGAACATCGGAGACGCGAAGAGCCTGGTGATCCATCCCGCGTCGACCACTCACCAGCAGCTCTCTGCCGAGGAGCGCGCGGCGGCCGGTGTGCCCGACGATTTCATCCGCCTGTCGATCGGGATCGAGGACGCCGACGACCTGATCGCGGATCTCGGCCAGGCCATCGCGGCGGCGGCCGGCCAGCGGGAGGGGGCGTAGATGGCTCCGGCACGAGGCGGCCTGGGTACCGTCGACACGCGGCTCGCCGAGGTGTGGGAGGGCGGAGTCGAACTGGAGTGCGGCCGGCGGTTCGGCCCCGTCACCGTCGCGTACGAATGCTACGGCCGCCTCAGCGCGGCGCGCGACAACGCCATCCTCGTCTGCCACGCGCTGTCCGGCGGCGCGCACGCCGCGGGATGGCACGACGGCGCCG
>CAZBIP010000699.1:0-1587 GCA_964491885.1 uncultured Vicinamibacterales bacterium | reverse complement strand
CGCGGTCTCGGGGTTGATGCCCCGACATCGGCGGACGAGGGCACGAAGGGCGGCCACGCGGCCGCCCTTCGTTTGTACCGCGCATTCCCGGCCTGCCCACCACACGACGTGGACGACCCCGTTCGTCGGGCGCGTTTCGGACGGGCGCGTTTCGGACTTGACGACGTCCGACGACGATGGCGTCGTCGTCGAGGGCAATCATGTTGGCGACCAGGGAGTCGCTGAGAGCGTCGGCGGACGCGCGGCGGCGGCACATCGGGGCCGTGCTGGGGACCCATCCGCGCGTCCGGTTCGCCTACCTGTGTGGGGCCGGCTCGGTCACGGACGCGGCCGGGCCCGGCGGTCCGTTCGTGGCGCTCTACGTCGATCCGATGGCGGACGCAGACGCCACGGGTCGCGAGGTCGAGTCGCGACTCGCGGGCGGCGCGGACACGGCCAGCGTCGGCGTCGCGGTCTTGAACGCGATGGATGCGGAAGAGGCCGGCCGCCTGCTGCGATCGGCTGACCTGCTGCTGGATCGGGATCGCGTCGCGCGCGTCGATTACGAGGTTGCCGCGTCGAGCGTCTACGCCGACTTCCACGACCACGAACTGCTCTTCCTGCGAGAGCGCGCCGAGCGCCCGTCCGGTGACACCGTCGCACGTCTGCTCGCGGCTCTCGACCTTCGGATCGGCCGCCTGAAGACGTTCGATGGTCTCTCGGTCGAGGAGTACGACCGCGACTGGATGACCGCGTCCGCCGTGAAGCGGGAACTCGAGGTCGCGATCCTGCTGTGCGTCGACCTTGCGCGTCACACGCTGGCCGAGCGCAGACTCCGCGTGCCGGCCACCTACCGCGGCGTTCTCGCTGCCGCCCGGGACGCGGGCCTTGTCGAGGCCGATCTCGCTGGCGCCCTCACGATGTTGTGCGGTCTCCGCAGTCGGCTCGCCCACGAGGGGCATCGCGTGGAGCCGGCGGCCGTCGTCGCCGCCCTGGCGACCGGTGTGAACGAGATCGCACGGTTCAGGGACGTCGCCGCGCGCTGGTAGGCCGGGCCGGCGTCGTGCGACGGCCAATCACGAGAACTCGCGGCGGACGGGATAGGTCTTGCGGAGAAGGTCGAAGGTCCTGCCACGTTCCGCCGCGTTCATCTCCACCGTCTGCTTCAGCGCGTCCGAGTCGCGGAGGATGGGATAGAAGGCTTCGACTTCGGCGGCGAGCGCCGCGATCCCCTCGCGCTCCAGCGCGCCGAACGCCGCCTCCTCGCCCCGCACGAAACCGCCGATGGGGAGGCCGGCCGGGCGCGGCGGCACTGCGCCGGCGAGCCGCCACGAGGGCGCGGCGCCGAGGAACCGGCACGCCGCCTCGTAGACCATCCCCGTGCCGTTCAGCTTCCCCTCGAGCGAATAGCCCGCGATGTGAGGCGTGCCGATAGCCACGCGCGCGAGCAGCCGGCCGTCGATGGCAGGCTCGTGGTCCCACACGTCGAGCACGACCGCTCCCATGCGTCCCGCGTCCATCGCGCGATGGAGCGCCGCTTCGTCCACGACGCCGCCCCGGCCGGCATTGCAGAGCCAGGCGCCCGGCTTCAGCCTCGAGAGGAACGCG
>CAZBIP010000698.1:0-1607 GCA_964491885.1 uncultured Vicinamibacterales bacterium | reverse complement strand
CGGGAGCCGCGTTCCACGACGGGCGGCTCTACGTGCTGAGCGCCGCCCACAGCACCCTGCTCGCCATCGACCCGGGGTCGCGGACGGTTGTCGCTGCCTACGCCATTCCCGGCCTGTCGAAACCGTCCGGCCTCGCCTTCAGGGGCAACGAGTTCGTCATCGTCAGCGAAGACGGCACGCTCTCGTGGGCGCGGTAACTGGGGTCGGATCCGCAGACCTGCAGATCCGACCCGCAGATTCGCGGATCTGACCCGGATCAGCCGAGCGCGCTCAGGGCCTCGGGCACGGTGTCGGCGGGCGACACCTTGTACCAGGCGCCGGCGATCTTTCCTTTCTCGTCGATCAGGAACGACGAGCGGACGATGCCGAAGTACTTCTTCCCGTACATGGACTTCTCGCCCCAGACGCCGTAGGCCTCGGCCATGGCGTGCTCGGTGTCGGCCAGGAGTGGGAAGCCCAGACCGAACTTCTCGTCGAACTTCGCCTGGGCCGACGGCTTGTCTGGGCTGACGCCGACGACGGCCACGCCCTTCTCTACGAAGCTGGCCCGCGCGTCGCGCACGCTGCACGACTGGGCCGTGCAGCCCGGCGTATCCGCCTTCGGGTAGAAGTACACGAGGAGCTTCCGCCCCTTGAAGTCGGACAGCTTGACCGTCCGGCCCTGCTGATCCTCCAGCGCGAACGCCGGAGCCTTGTCGCCGACCTTCAACTGCGCCATGGTGATCTCCTCATCGTCCGTATTCTACCGGTTCGCGGGCGCGCTCCCGGCGCGGCAGAGCGAGCCAGCCGCAGAGGGCGACCGTGAGAGCGGCCGAACCGGATCCCGGCGCGGCCGGGTCGGGAGTACAGCTTCGAACACCGTTTCCTGCGGGGAGCCGTCGATGATCGTCTCCCCGCGAGCCAGCCCGTTGACACCCGTCTTCCGGCTGGGAAAGATCAGAAGATGTTCGTCGGACATTTCGCCGTCGCGTTCGGGGCCAAGCGGGCTGTGCCCGCGGTGTCGCTCGGCACGCTGTTCATCGCGGCGCAACTCGCGGATCTCGTCTGGCCCGTGCTCGTGATCGCCGGCGTCGAGCGGGTGAGCGTGCGGCCGGGCCTGACCGTCGTCACGCCTCTCGACTTCCTGTACTACCCCTTCTCCCACAGCCTCGTGGCGGCCTCGATCTGGGCGCTCGCCTTCGGCGCGGCGCACGCCCTCCTGCGCAGGGCGCCCGCGCGCACCGGCGCCGTGCTCGCGTTCGTTGTCGCCAGCCACTGGATGCTCGACGCGCTGACCCACCGGCCGGACATGCCGTTGACCATTGGCGAGTCAAGCCCCCGCGTGGGGCTCGGCCTCTGGAACTCCTTTGCCGGGACCGTCGCCGTCGAGCTTCTGCTGTTCGGGGCCGGGTTGTGGCTCTACACGAGAGCGACGCGAGCGATCGATCGCACGGGCCGCCTCGCGCTGTGGGGCCTGGCCGCGTTCCTGCTCGCGATCTACGCCGCGAACCTGTTGGGCCCGCCCCCGCCGAGCGGCATGGCGGCGGCCTGGAGCGCGCTCGCGATGTGGCTGCTCGTCGCCTGGGGCTACTGGGTGGATCGCCATCGGGCGGTTGTGCCAGATTAGG
>CAZBIP010000697.1:0-1608 GCA_964491885.1 uncultured Vicinamibacterales bacterium | reverse complement strand
GGGACGCCGATTTCCGGCGTGAACTGGAAGCCGAGCATGGTGGCAAAGGTGATGACTTCCTTTTCGAGGTCCAGCAGCATCTGGAGCGAGACATAGAGAAAGTTGCCGCTGCCGCAGGCGGGGTCCATGACCACCAGCTCGCGAAGCTTGTTGAGGAGGGCTTGAATGCGGGCGCGGTCGCCCGGCGTGCCTTTGCCCCGTTTGAAGACGGGCAACAGAGAGGCTTTGAGCGCGGCCCATTCGCGGCGGAGCGGGGCCATGAGCACGGGTTCAACGAGGGTGACGATGTCGGGGCGGCTGGTGTATTGAGCGCCTAGCGCGGCCAACTGGTCGGGGTCCAAGCCGCGGGCAAAGAGGGTGCCCATGATGCTGGGCTCGACGAATTGCCAGTCCGCCTCGGCCGCCTCGACGAGGATGCGGCGCTCCTCGTCGTTGAGCTCGAAGACGGTGGCGTCCTCGAAGAGGTGGCCGTTGAAGTGGCGAAGCTGGTGCAGGCCGAACAGGCCGCCGGCGGCCATCGTGCGGAAGAGCGATTCGAGCGCCTGGGCGAACCGGTGCGGATCATCGAGGGCGACCTTGGCGATATCGCAAAACAGGCCCTTGGGCAGCAGGCCGGTGTCCTCGGCGAAGAAGCAGAAGATGAGCCGGTTGAGGAAGCGGGCGATGCGGAGGTTCTGGCGCTGGGCGACGTTGACCTCGGCGCGGGTCCGGGCGTCGGCCAGTTCGGCGCTCTCGCGCTGTTGCAGGGAGCGGGCGACCCGGGCGAACTTCTCGGCCAGCGCCCGGGTGATCTGGTCGGTGGTGCGCTGCGGCTTGAGCAGCTCGGGGCTCTCGAAGAGCGCGCGCAGCACCCGCCAGTTCTCCGGGCGGTCAATCTCGTCGTTGGTGAACTCGAACTTCTCCTGGACGGTGCCGTTGAAATTGGTGCGGATGACGTAGCGGTCGAAATCGCAAACGACCAGCAGGGGCGGGTTCAACAGCGCCTCGCGGTAGCGGAGCAGTTGCCGGTAGGCTTCGTCGAGGCTCTTCTTCTTGCCCTTGTATTCCCAGCCGAAGCAGTCCTTCTTCCACACGTCGGCGAAGCCGCGCTTGGCGGGATCGCCGGCGTCCGGCGCTTCGAGCTCGAACAGCTCGGCGTCCTTGACGACGCGTTTCTGGAAGCAAAAGAAGTCGTTGCCGGAGGGGTCGGCCTCGGCGGGGGTGGGCTGGCCGAGCAGGCGGCAGAGGTCGTTGAAGTGCTCCTGGTAGGCAGAGGATTCCTTGCCCTGGTAGCGGGACCACTTCTTCTTGAACTCGGCGACGGTCATGCTCACTTGGCCAGTTCATATACCTGAAGACCCCGGATGATACAAACTCTTTGCCTGCCCCGGCGCGCCGGCGCTGTGCGCGCGACACCCGCTCCGGCCTCCCCTTTTTTGCTCGCGTTGTCTCGCGCCCAACCAATCCATTTCTGTGTCACTCCCTGCCGGTAGAACCTTCGCAGTACCTCCGCGCACCCGTCACACACTCTCCGCTTTCCGCTGGACGGTCTGCGGCCCGGTGTTACAGTGACTTTGGTATGTCAACCGAATCGCCCGCCATACCTAAGAAGATCAACCTTCGCCGCCC
>CAZBIP010000696.1:0-1615 GCA_964491885.1 uncultured Vicinamibacterales bacterium | reverse complement strand
CGCGTCGTCGGTCCTCATTGTCATCATGCTGGCTGCCGGCGGTCTCGCCGGGTCTCCTATGAGGGTGCCTGAGGTCAAGCTCCCACACGGGCCCGGGTCCTTGTCACCTGGTTCGTGAGGCGCGCCGGCCGGTGACGAGCCGGCGCGCCGTCGTGTTGATCGGACCGTCTGCCCCGCGGTGAGGGTGTCGTGAGGTCCCGAGCGCCGCTCGGCGACCGTCTCCTATCCGTGCCGACGACGAGGCGTCGGACACCAGCTGCGTCTGCGCTCCCGCGCGTGACACCCGTGGAACGGCTCCATCTGAAGATCGGTCGCCGTCGCCGACGACCCAGACCTGGCCCGAGCGCGTTCCCTCACCGGCGATCCAGCCCCGCGTCGTTACGCCGCCGCCTTCAGCACCGCGCCCTCTGGGATTACGCCCTGCGTGACAAACCGCCAGAGGGCGATCCACAGCTTCCGCGCCAGCGCCACGATCCCGATGCGTCTGGCGCGCGGGCCGCCACCCGCGAACCGCCGCTCATACCACTGCGCCAGCGCGCTGCGCGGCTGAAACCGTCGCCATTGCCACGCCAATTGCACCAGCAGCGCGCGGAGGGCCGGGGGCCCCACCTTCGAGATCCCCTGCTCCCGCCGCTGGGTCCCGCTCGCATACGGCGTCGGTGTGAGCCCGAGAAAGCTGCCCACCTCGCGCCGATTCCGAAACGTGCGCCAGCCCAGCACCTCTACGCCCAACGTCCACGCGCCGGCGTCCCCGATGCCGCACAAGTGCTGCAAGGCGGCCACGGCGGGAGGCGCGGGCTGGCTGCCCGTCGCGGGCCGCGGTTCCACCACCGCCAACCGCGCCTCGATCGCCTCCAGCGTCGCCCACTCCCGCGCCAGCCGTGCCTGCAAGCCCGGGCCCAGCGGCGTCCCGTCCCACCGCCGCGCCGTCGCCAACCGCGTCACAAAGTCCGCGCGCAACGCCAGCCGCACGCCCTGCGTCGCCAGCAACCCCCGGAGGCGATTCCGCACCCGCGTCCGGTCGGCCCGCACCGTCCGCCGCTCCCGAATCACGTGCCGCGCATCCTCCGCCGCCTCCGGCGGCACCCGCACCACCCGCCACGCCGCGCGCCCCGCGGCGGCCCGCACCAGGAGATCCAGCAACCGCACCGCATCCAGCCGATCCGTCTTCACCTGCCGCGCCCGCCGCGTCACCTCGATGCTCGCCGCATCCACCACCACATTGCGCACGCCGAGCGCCGTCAGATACCGGTGAATCCAGAACCCGTCGCGACCCGCTTCATAACAGCTCACCACCGGCGCCGTCGCGGCCAACCCAAAGTGCCGCCGCGCCTGGGCCAGTTCCCGCGCCACCTCGAGCCGCGCCTCCCCGCGCAGCGTCCGCAGCCGAGGCGCCACCCCGCCACTCGGCGCGCACGCCAGTTTCCACTCCCCGGCACTCAGCTCGAACGCCACATACAGCGGGGCGTCCCCTGCGCTACACTCCGTCCGACGGGTCGTCGCCATGGCTGCTCCTCCTTCTGGTTGGGCAAAACCTTGAAGGAGCATACCTGCGACGGCTCGTCCTTGCGGCGAGCCCGGGCGCCCTCATAGCATCTGAAGACCCGGCCTCCAT
>CAZBIP010000695.1:0-1618 GCA_964491885.1 uncultured Vicinamibacterales bacterium | reverse complement strand
CGCCCGCGCGCACCGGCGCGGTGCTCGCCTTCGTTGTCGCCAGCCATTGGGCGCTCGACGCGATGACCCACCGGCCGGACATGCCGTTGACCCTCGGCGAGGCAAGCCCTCGTGTGGGGCTCGGCCTCTGGAACTCCCTTCCCGGAACGGTCGCCGTCGAACTTCTGCTGTTCGGGGCCGGGCTGTGGCTCTACACGAGAGCGACGCGGGCGCTCGACCGCACGGGCCGCCTCGCGCTGTGGGGCCTGGCCGCGTTCCTGCTCGCCATTTACGCCGCGAACCTGTTGGGCCCGCCCCCGCCAAGCGGCATGGCGGCCGCCTGGAGCGCGCTCGCGATGTGGCTGCTCGTCGCCTGGGGCTATTGGGTGGATCGCCATCGGGCGGTTGTGCCAGCCTAGGCATAGATCATCATGCGGATCGACGTCCTCCTCGTGGCCGCGGGAGTCGCCGTCCTCGGGGCCGTTGCCGCGGCCCAGCAGGAACCCGTCTTTCGCGCAGCCACGCGGACCGTACCCGTGTACGTGACCGTCACCGACGCCGACGGCCGCCTCGTCCCTGACCTTCCGCGCGACGACTTCGAAATCTACGACAACGGGCGGCTGCAGGCGGTCAGCATCTTCGCCAGCGACATCCAGCCGATCAGCGTGGTGCTGATGCTCGACCGCAGCGGCAGCATGGTCGAGAACTTCCGCCGGGTACAGGAGGCGGCCGAGGAGTTCGTCACCCGGCTGCTGCCCGCCGACAGGGCGCGCATCGGGAGCTTCTCGTACCGCGTCCAGGTCGATCCGCGCACGTTCACGAGCGACCGCGAGGAACTGCTGGCCATCCTCCGCCGGGAGCTCCAGGAAGCGGGGCCGACGCCGCTCTGGAACGCGGTCGCGGTAGGCATGACGGCGCTCCTGCGCCAGGACAGCCGCCGCGTCGTGCTGGTCTTTTCGGACGGCGCGGACAGCCCCGGGAACGACCGCCGCAGCAACGTCACCCTCCGGGAGGTCATGCAACGAGCGCGGAAGGAAGACGTCATGGTGTATGCCGTTGGCCTGACTGGCTCCGTCCCGACAGGTGGCGGAGGCCGTGGCCCGGGCGGGGGCATCGTGCTGCCGGGCGGATTCCGCGTGCCCCTCGGCGGCGGGCGGCCTGGCACCGGCCGACGCGAGCAGAAGCCGGACGAGGGCCTGGCGAGACTCGCGGCCGAGTCTGGCGGAGGCTACTTCGAGCTCCAGCACACCGACGACTTGGGAGCCACCTTCGCGCGGGTCGCGGACGAGTTGCACCGGCAGTACACGCTCGGCTTCTCGCCTGAGAAACTGGACGGCAAGACGCACCTGCTCGAAGTTCGGGTGAAGCGGCCCGGCATGACAGCGCGAGCCCGCAAGAGCTACGTCGCCACGCCGGCGGTGCAGTAGAACGCACGAGGCACAGTCATGCGCAACACGCGCACGTCAGGAGGCGACCATCCGCCGCGGCTGCAGACGGCGCGTCTCGAACTCGTGCCAGGCTCGCTCGATTTGTGCCGGGCTGAGTTGGCCGACCGGCCGCGCTTTGCGCAGATGCTTGACGCCGAGGTGCCGGCAGCCTGGCCGCCTCCCGAAAACGACGAACGCACGATGACGTACTT
>CAZBIP010000694.1:0-1618 GCA_964491885.1 uncultured Vicinamibacterales bacterium | reverse complement strand
GCCGTCGTGCATCCGACGCCAGACGGCGCGGCGGCGGCGCTCGCGCTCATCAAGGCGGACTTCACGGTTCCGCCGGGCGCGGTGAACGACGGGAACATCCGCGAGCATCTCCAGGCGCAGGCCGGACCGGGCCGCGCGATCGAGGAGAAGGGCGACCTCGCCAGAGGGCTTGACCTGGCGTCGTCAAGATTCAGCGAGACCTACTTCACGCCCTACATCGCTCACGCGCCGATGGAGACGCACTCGGCGCTGGCCCGGGTCACCGCAGACGAGGCCACGGTGTGGGCGTCGACCCAGCGGCCCTTCGGCGTGCAGGGGGAGGTCGCCAGAGCGCTCGGCCGTCCGGAGGACCGGGTTCGCGTGATCACGCCGCCAGTCGGCGGCGGGTTCGGGGGCAAGACCGCGGGCCCGCAGGCGGTGGAGGCCGCTCGGTTGTCGAAGTTCGCCGGCGCGCCGGTGCAGGTGGTCTGGACCCGCGAGGAGGAGTTCTTCCTCGACACCTTCCGGCCCGCGGCATATGTCACGATCGCGTCAGGCCTGGACGCGGCGAACCGCATCGTCTCGTGGGATTTCCATACCGTCTTCGCGGGCGACCGCAGCTCGCAGATGATCTACGACGTCCCGCACGTGCGGACGAGGGTCACCGGGAGCTTCGGTGGCGGAGGCCCTCATCCGTTTCCGACGGGTGCCTGGAGGGGCCCCGGGAGCAACACCAACATCTTCGCCCGCGAATCGCACATCGATCTCATGGCCGCCAGGGCGAAGGCGGACCCGGTGGCGTTCCGGTTGAAGAACCTGTCCAACCCGCGCCTCATCAGGGTGCTGAAGGCCGCAGCCGAGCGGTTCGGGTGGAAGCCGGCCCCGGGCCCGAGCGGTCGCGGGTTCGGCGTGGCGCTTCTCGACTACCTGAACACCGCCGTGGCGGCGATGGCCGAGATCGCCGTCGACAAGGCGAGCGGGAGGATTCGCGTGAAGCGCGTCACGGTGGCGCAGGACCTCGGCCAGGTGGTCAATCCCGAGGGGACCCGGGCGCAGATGGAAGGCTGCGTCATCATGGGGCTCTCGTCGGTCCTCACCGAGGAGATCCACTTCGATGGCGGCGCCGTCAAGGACCGGAACTTCGACAGCTACGAGATCACCCGCTTCTCGTGGGTCCCCGAGATCGAGACCGTCCTGGTTGAGAACCCCGAACTTGCGCCGCAGGGGTGCGGAGAGCCGACGGTGACCGCCATGGCCGCCCTGCTCGCCAACGCCCTCTACGACGCCACCGGAGCCAGGCTCTTCCGCCTGCCCCTGACGCCTCCGCGCGTGAAGGCGGCCATCGCGGCGGCCGGCGGGAGCTGACGCTCGCTCGCGAGGTCCGAGTGGCCTCGTCCCCGTGCGGGATTCCCCCTTCGCGGTCGGCCAGACGGCGCGCCGGCTGGGCGAGCGCTGTTCAGCGCGGCCAGCGCCGCGCGGCGGCCGCGAACGCGACGACGGAGGCCGTGCTCACGGCCACGCTGACGGCGAGGCCTGCCGTCAGACTCGCCGCATCGCCAATCAGCCCGGTGATCCACGATCCCGGGCCCACGCCGGCGAGATTCATCACGAGCAGGCCGAACGCCACGGCGCTCGAACT
>CAZBIP010000693.1:0-1621 GCA_964491885.1 uncultured Vicinamibacterales bacterium | reverse complement strand
TCACGCTCTGGCAGATCCTGGCCGAGGCCTACCGGCCGATCATCAAGGCCTGAGCGGGGCGGGGCGGCACGAGCGGGCTCGCGCCGGCGGCCGCCCGGGGCTACCACGTCAACCGATCGACACCCGACCAGGGCACGACGTCAACGTCGGTGCGGCGCTGGCGGGCGGTTCCCCCGTAGATGACGCGGTAGGACACCCGCCGCGCCGCCGCGCCCGCCGCGACGATCGTGCCGAACGCGCGCATGCCCCGCAGCGCGTCGGCCGCGACGGTCTGCCCCGACTTGGCTTCAACCGCCGTGATCAAGTGGCCGCCCTCGATGACCAGGTCGACCTCGTGCCCGGTCCGGTCCTGGAAGAACAGCAGCCCGCCTTGCCGGCCCCGGTGTGCGCGGGCCTTCAGCACTTCCGACGCCACAAACGTCTCGAAGATCGGCCCACGCAGCGGGTGCTGGCGCAGTTCGTCGGCCGAGCGGATCCCGAGGAGGAAGCAGACGAGCCCGGCATCGACGAAGTGGAGCTTGGGCGTCCGGACCAGGCGCTTCGACACGTTGGCGTGAAACGGCGGCAGTCGCCACGCGACGAAGCTGGCCTCCAGCACCGACAACCAGGCCTTGGCCGTGTTGTGGGTCACGCCGGCATCGGCTCCGAGGGCGGAGAGGTTGACGAGTTGCGCGGCCCTTCCGGCCGCAAGGCGCAGGAAGGTCTGGAAGGCGTAAAGATCCCCCACCGCGAGAAGCGTGCGGACGTCGCGCTCCAGGTACGTGCCGACATAGCCCGGGTACCAGTCCCTCGGGTCCAGTTTCTGGTCGAAGACTGCCGGATAGCTGCCGCGCCACACGACCTCCCACAGGTCGGCGGGCAGGGGCCCGAACCGTCGAACCTCGTCCAGGCCGAGCGGGAGCAGCTGAAGCAGCGCGGTGCGGCCGGCGAGCGACTGGTTGACGGACTGGAGGAGGGCGAAGTTGGCGGAGCCCGTCAGGATGAAGCGGCCCCGCGCCGGCCGCTCGTCGACGTTGGCCTGGATGTACGAGAGCAGGTCGGGCGCGCGGTGCACCTCGTCAAGTACGGCTCCCGAGCGGAACTGCGCGAGGAACCCCCTGGGGTCCTCGCACGCGAAGGCGCGGATGTCCGGCGCCTCGAGGGAGGCGTACGGTTTCGCGGGGAAGGCGGCGCGGCAGAGCGTGGTCTTGCCGGACTGGCGGGGCCCCGTGACCGTGACGACGGGGAAGAGGCGGGCGAGGGCGCGCAGGCGCGGTCCGAGCGTGCGGGGGATCATGGGCGGAGTGTCGCGCCATGATGACTAATTGTCAATACAATTGACAATCAGCACGCCCCACTCAGGTGCCAGGACGGCCTGAGCGGGGCGGGCCGGCCCCTCACCGCAGGCTGACCGGCCCGAGGTAGCGGTCGAGCCACGCGAGGATGCGCGCCTGCACCTCGCCCGTTTCGGACGGGGCGTGCCCCGAGTCGAACAGCACGTGGGCCTTCCGATCGGTCCCGAGCAGCCTGAACATCGGCTCCTGCGACGTCTCCACCGGAAAGAAGTAGTCGTGCCGGCCGTTGATCATCAGCGTCGGCACGCGCACGTGCGTCAGGAAGTTGAACGGGTCCACCTCCGGCG
>CAZBIP010000692.1:0-1622 GCA_964491885.1 uncultured Vicinamibacterales bacterium | reverse complement strand
TCTCACGATCGATTGTGCGCGCGGCAGCGGCCGACGAGGACGCGACTGCGCTCTCCCACCTCGAACAGCTCCGGGAACTTCAGGCCGAGATGAGACGACTCGGAAGGCAGGCGGAGACGGATGGCGACCTCCGGGCCGCTCTGGTTGCGTTGAAGCAGGCCGGCGACCTGATCGAGATCATCGCCCGCCTCATGGAAGTCGGTTCCGCTCAAGGTGCGGGGCTTCCCGACGTCGACCCGCGAGTCGTTCGGCTGCTCTCGGGCCTTTCGGATAGGGAACGCCTCGAGTTCGCTGCCTCAGGCTCTCTGCCCCTCGCGGCACGGAAGGAGGCCGCCTCGTGGCTGACCATGCCCTGACGCCCGGATTCGTACGTGCGCTGGCGCGCGTGCTCGTCAACGCTGCCAGACCGCCCGTCTGGGTCCTAGAGATCGACGACGTCGGCATTCGTCCCCCCGAGCTGGGCCGGCCAGTCAATCGGTCCGGCGTCGTCCTCGCTCCGGTGCTGCCCGAGGGCAGGGAATGGCCCGGGGAGGACGTGGAGGTCATCCTTCAGCGGCGGGGGCCCCTACCCTCCGGCGGGACCGACGGTGGCCAGAGCGCCCTCAAGCGGTAGCCGAGGGTCCTCTCCTCGTCGCGTTCAGGATCGTTGCCGCCGCCCACGCTTTGCCGGATCGAGTGCGAATCCCCTCTGCGTTCAGCTTCGCGGCGATCGCGCGGAAAGGCTCGCCCCTCTCGCGCGCCTCGCGAATCCGGGTGAGCGTCTGCCATTCCGCGGGGTTCGGCTCGAGGCGACCCTCCTCGCCCAGCAGGAAGCCGTACGGCGGCTGCCCGAGGTGCTGCCCCTTCGCCTTGCGGGAAGTCGCCCAGAGCCGCATGCGATCGCTGACGGCTGTCCGGTACATCTCATTCTTGACGGCGTCGAAGAGCCGGTAGATTCGGTCCTCGGACTCCCCCATTACGCGAACGGCACCGCCAGCCTTCTGGACGGCCACCCTGAGGTACCCGGTCAGGTCGAGGCCGCGAGCCAGTCGCGAGAGATCCCGCACGAGGAGCACCTTCGCCTCGCCCGCCGGCTTCATCGCGTGCAGGACGAAGCCGAACGCCTCCGCCAGATTCTCGACGACTTTTTACATTACGCCGGAAGGCATGAGTTGACTCTTGCAACGGTGGACCTGCGGAACGTCGTCAGCGACCTGCGGGATTTTTTCCTGCCGCAGGCCGAGGCGTGCGGCGTGGTGCTGCGAACAAATCTGGGCGACAAGCCCATCCTCTGCCGGCTGGACGCCAACCTCTTCAAGCAGTCGCTGCTGAACCTGATGATCAACGCCACGCAGGCGATGTCCAATGGCGGCGGCGAGATGCTCATCCGCCTGGGCGTGCAGGGCGAAAACGCGCAGATCGAAGTCATCGACACCGGCCCGGGCATTGCACCCGAGAACCTGCAGAATATTTTCCGCGCCTACTGGTCCTCGAAAACCGGCGGCAGCGGCCTGGGCCTGCCGACCGCCCGACGCATCGTCCGCGAACACAACGGAACGATGAACGTGGAATCCGAACCGGGCAAGGGCACGCGATTTATCATCACGTTACCCTTGGCGAATATGACGTAAGAATGGAGACAA
>CAZBIP010000691.1:0-1634 GCA_964491885.1 uncultured Vicinamibacterales bacterium | reverse complement strand
GCGTCACGCGTGCCTCGGGTGGCGTCCGGACGACGCGTGAGACGGAGTGGGAACGAATCATGAAGCGACTTGTCCTCCTCGTCGGCCTTGTCGCGCTGGGCGCGCAATTGCTGCTGGTTCGGTCCGCGGGCGCGCAGGGCGCCGTCGAGCGGCTGGCTCAGGGTCGCGGCGTTCCTGATGAACCGCCCTCGATCCAGACGAGCGTCCCGCCGGTGCTCACGCTGGACGACGCCATCCGGCTCGCGCTCGAGCGGAGCGAGCAGCTCGTGGCCGCGCGGGCGGGCACCGATCGCGCCCGTGCGGGCCAGCGCCTCGCGCGAAGTGAGCGCTTCCCCCAGGTCTTCGGGTCGGCCTCGTACGACCGCACGCTGGCCTCCGAGTTCAAGGGGCTGTTCTCCGGGGGCGGCGAGCCGGGGTGCGACCCGTTCACCCTCAGGCCCGACGCCCCGCTCGAGGCCCGGGTCGGCGAACTCGAGCGAGCCGTGGACTGCGGCGCCGTCGGCGGCGGCGGGTTCTCGGACTCCAGCTTCGAGGACCTCCCCTTCGGGCGCGAGCACACCTATCGCGTCGGCGTCGCCGTGACCCAGAGCCTGTACACGGGCGGCCGCATCGCGGCGCAGCGGCGGCTGGCGTCGATCGAGCGGGAGGCAGCCGACCTCGCCGTCGACTCCGCGAGGGCACAGGCCGTCCTCGATGTGACGCAGGCGTTCTACGACGCCGCCCTGAGCGACCGGCTGGTGGAGATCGCCGAGGCTGCGCTCTTCCAGGCCGAGTCGACGCTCGCCCGGGTGACGCTCGGCCGCGAAGCGGGCCGCCAGCCGGAGTTCGACCGGCTGCGCGCGCAGGTCGACCGCGACAACCAGCGGCCTGCGGTGATCCGCGCGCGCTCGCAGCAGACGCTGGCCTACCTGAGGCTGCGCCAGATTCTCGAACTGGCGGCCGGGCAGCCGATGACGGTGGCGGCGAACCTCGACGATCCAGCCCTGCCCCCGCCGGCGTCGTTCGCGTCGACGCTCGCCGCGCTCGCGCCCGAACTGGACCCGGCCTCCATCGACGCCCGTGCCGCCGTGCGGCAGGTCGCGGCCTCGGTCCGGGCGGGCGAGCAGGCCGTGCGGATCGCGTCGGCTCAGCGCCAGCCGACGGTGAGCGCGAGTTCGCAGTGGCTCCGCGTCGGCTACCCGTCGAACCTGTGGCCGAATGCCAACTACCGCACTAACTGGACCGTCGGGGTCTCGGTCCAGGTGCCGCTGTTCACGGGGGGGCGCCTCGAGGCCAGTCGCGCAGCGGCCCGGGCGGACCTCACCCGCGCGGGGGCCCAGCTGAAGCTGGCGCGCGAGTACGCGTGGCTGGACGGGCAGGCGGCGATCGAGGCGATCTCGACGGCCCGCGCCGCATGGGAAGCGACCGCGGGCACCGTCCAGCAGGCGGAGCGTGCGTACGAGATCGCCGAACTCCGCTACCGCGAGGGCATTTCGACGCAACTCGAACTGTCGGACGCCCGGCTGCTGCTCCAACAGGCCCAGGCAAACCGCGCCGTGGCGGCACGCGACTACCAGGTGGCGCGCGCGCGGCTGGCGTTGCTGCCCGACCTCCCGCTGGCCTCGCCCTCGTCTTCGTCGGCCTCCGGGGCTCCT
>CAZBIP010000690.1:565-1635 GCA_964491885.1 uncultured Vicinamibacterales bacterium | reverse complement strand
GGCGGTCAGCGAGCCCGGCGGCCGGCGGGGAGGGCACGCCCGCGGCGAGCGCCAGGTCGTACGTCGGTTTCCAGCTGGACGAGAGGTCCGCGGCCCGCTCGAACACGTCCACGCTCTCGGCCCGAAACGGGAACACCAAGAGCGCAGTGGCGAACCCCGACAAGGCGGTGTACGTTATCTGGAAGTCCCCCTCAGGAGGAAGCATGCGCACACACCATGTCGTCACGGCCGTGCTCGTCGCGCTGCTCGCCGCTCCGACAGCCGCCCCGGCCCAGGGTCCGTCCGACGAGGACGCGATCAAGGCCCTCGTGCAGACCGCCTACGTGGACGGCCTGCAGAACCTGGGCGACCTGGACAAGACCAAGGCAGGCTTCCACGCCGACTTCGTCCTGCTCGGCCTGAGGGACGGCGCGCTCACGCGCCTCCCCATCGCCGAGTGGGTCGCCTCGGCCGGGAAGCGAAAGGCCGACGGAGCGAAGCCGCCGCTGACGACCTGCCGGTTCCTGACGGTCGACGTGACCGGGTCGGCCGCGTCCGTGAAGCTGGAACTCCACCAGAACGACCGACGGATCTTCACCGACTACCTGTCGCTGTACAAGTTTCCCGACGGCTGGAAGATCGTCGGCAAGATCTACCACCGGCACTGATCCGAAGCGGACGCCATGACCCCCATGCACAAGGCCGCCGCAACGACGATCGACGAGTACCTGGCGGCGCTGCCGGCCGACAGGCGCGCCGCGCTCCAGTGGATGCGCAGGCACATCAGGGCGGCGGCGCCAGGCGCCGAAGAGTGCATCAGCTACGGGATCCCGGCTTTCCGCCTGGACGGAACGCTGCTCTGCCACTTCGGCGCGGCGGCGAAGCACTGCGCCTTCTATCCCGGCGCGGTCATCGGGTCCTTCAAGGACGAGCTCGCCGGCTACGACACGAGCAAGGGCACGATCCGCTTCCGGCCCGACGCGCCGCCGCCGGCCGCCCTCGTGCGGAAGATCGTGAAGGCGCAGATCGCGAGACGCGCCGGGGCCCGGCGCCGGACGGCAGGGCCCGCCGGCCGGAAGACGTCATGAGCC
>CAZBIP010000690.1:0-555 GCA_964491885.1 uncultured Vicinamibacterales bacterium | reverse complement strand
GCCGGGCGGACCTTCTGACACGCCTCGACGCGCACCAGAGGAGACTGAAGACCGTGGGAATACGCGTGGTTCGACTGGGCACTCCGCGCGCATCGGGCGAGGGCGTGCGCCTGGGCACGGTGCGAAGGCCCCCTCGGGGAGTGCCGAAGAGCGAGTTCGCGTCTCGTGACTTCTACGACGTCTGGCTGCCGGATCTCGCCCCGTCGGAGGCGCTGGTCAAAGCCGGTCAGCGCGCCGCGAGCGAGCGCCAGTGGCAGGCCTTCCTCAAGCGCTACCGCGCCGAGATGAAGCGGCCGGCGGCAGCACGGCTCCTCGACCTCCTGGCGGCCCTGTCGCACGGCGCCGCGTTCTCCGTCGGCTGCTACTGCGAAAACGAGGCCCGGTGCCACCGCCCGGCCCTCAGGCAACTGCTGCAGGAGCGAGGCGCGCGCATCGATCCGGCCTGAACTCCGGCTCCAAGCCGCTCACCCGGTTTCGACACGCGGCGGACGTCGCGTGAGCCGCGCCCAGCGCGCGAACCTCCTCTTCGCAGGCGGGGAGAGGACGGACTGTGCC
>CAZBIP010000689.1:0-1639 GCA_964491885.1 uncultured Vicinamibacterales bacterium | reverse complement strand
GCCCTCGGAGTGGCTGTAGTGCGGGTCTGCATGCGTGCCGCGCCCCTCGGCGTGACCATCGCCATCGAGCAGTTGGAACGGGCCGACCGTGCCCGGCAAGCGGAGATCGAAAAGGCGGTCGAGCTTATCCGCGAAGCGATCTTCGACTCCGACGGCAATCTCAACCAGAGCGCCTGGAGCTACCTCAAAGACCGGATCGACTTCCCCGCCGAGGACAAGGCCGAAATCATTCGGCGGCTCGGTTTGGCCGGGAAGGAGTAGCCCATGAACCTTTCCACCGCCATCACCCAGTTCCTCACGCGCCTGGAGGCGGACGGCAAAAGCCCGCACACCCTCAGCTGCTATGGCCGCGACCTCGGCCTGTTGCTCGCCTTCGCGGGCGATATCGAGGCGTCGGCCCTGACCGCCGACTTGCTGGCACAGTTCCTTTTGTCCGCGCCGGTGACCACGACGCACACGGGCGCGCCCCGTGGCGAAGCGAGCCTGGGACGCATAAAGGCCTGCCTGCGCAGCTTCGGGCGCTTTGTGGCCAACGTGGGCGCAACGGGGCGCGACCCCGCCGACTGGATCAAGATCAAGCGCCACGAGCGCGAAGCGCCGTCTTTTCTCTCGCCCGCCGAGGTCAAAGCGCTGGTCAAGGCGGTCGCCGCGCGCAAGGGCGAAGCCGCCGAGCGCGACCTGGTCATGCTGCGCGTCCTGCTCGGCACCGGCATCCGCCTGGCCGAACTGGTCGGCCTCGACGTCGGCGACGTTCGCCTGGACGAGAAGCAGCTGCGCATCCGGCGCGCCAAGGGCGGCAAGCCCCAGGTACGTTTCCTGAACACCGAGCTTCGAACCGTCCTGCGCAAGTACGTCCAGCGCCGCCGCAAGGAGATGGCCGAGACCGACGCGCTCTTCCTGTCCAACCGCGACCGGCGCATCAGCACCCGCCAGGTCCAGGAGCGCATGGGGCTCTGGCTCGCGTGGGCCGGGCTCGACGGCAAGATCACCGTCCACGGCCTGCGCCATACCTTCGCCACGCTGCTCTATGGCCGCACGCACAACCTGCTGCTGGTCGCCAAGGCCCTCGGCCACGCCCGCGTCACCACCACCCAGGTCTACGCCCACATCAGCAACGACGAACTCGAAGACGCCCTCGAAAGCCTCTGAGCCTTCCGGCTCGCGCCTCTCATAAGGTGTGTTATGCGACCTTCCGGAAAAATCCGGCTCGCGCAACGTCGCGGAACTTCGCGCACCGCAGGAGGGGCGCCCGACGACTTCCACGCGATCATTTTTCGGTTTCGTCGTCATTCGCCTCTTTCTCCCTGGCCTCTTTCACGCGGGCGAGCAGTGCCACGGCCCATTCCGCGGGCGTGGTCGTCGGTCCCGCGCTGACGTCACGCTGCACCCGCGTGGTCTTGAGGCACTCCAGCTGCTTGCGGAACAGCACGTCGTAGTTGCCGATGGCGGCGTCAGCGTTGCCGAGCACGGCGCAGTGCCACTTCGTGTAGTAGAAGGCGGCCATCGACGCCTGCACACCCGGCGGAACCGTCCGAATCCCCGCCGGCGTGTTCCTCATGCATGACAGAATACGCGAGTTTCGTTTCGACTGGAAGTTCCACAAGGGCGACGCCGTCGATGCCGAGGTTCCGGCATTCGA
>CAZBIP010000688.1:0-1639 GCA_964491885.1 uncultured Vicinamibacterales bacterium | reverse complement strand
CGTCGATGGCGCCGAGGATCGCCCGGTGCGCGCCCTCGAGGCCAACGCCTTCGCGGTGCGCGCCCTCGCCCGGGCCGCCGACGAGGCCGGCGCGGCGCTCGTCCAGTTCAGCAGCGACTTCGTCTTCGACGGCACGGCGTCCCGCCCGTACACCGAGGCGGACGAGCCCAACCCCCGGAGCGTCTACGCCGCGTCGAAACTGCTCGGCGAGTGGTTTGCGCTCGAGGCCCGGCGGAGCGTCGTGCTGCGGGTCGAGAGCCTGTTCGGGCCGGCTGGCGCGGGTGCCGGCCGCGGCGGCAGCCTCGACCGGATCGTGGACGGCATCGAAGCGGGCGACGAAGTCCCGGTGTTCGTCGATCGCACGGTGTCGCCGACATACGCCGTCGACGTGGCCTCGGCAACCCGGCAGTTGCTGGAGCGCGGCGCTCCCGGAGGGCTCTACCACTGCGTCAACGTCGGCGCGCGCACGTGGTACGACGTCGCCATCGAAGTCGCGCGCCTGCTCGGACGACAGCCGCGCCTGCGGCCGATCACCCTCGACGGACTGACGCTCCGGGCCAGCCGGCCCAGGTTCTCCGCCCTCGATCCGTCGAAACTCCGCACCGCCGGCATCCCGATGCCCACTCTCTCCGACGCCCTCTCCCGCTACCTCTCCCGCTGACCCCTATGGAAGGAGGGCGGCGACGAGGCGGCCGATGGCGAGGCAGGCGGTCAGGCCGGGCGAACTGATCCCGGCCGCGTGCACGACGCGCGGGTTCAGCCGGTCGCGCCTGATCAGGAAATCGGCAAACGGCTCGTCGGGCGCGTTCAGGTTGGCACGGATGCCGCTCCCCCCGAGCCTCAGGTCGCGCAGTTCCAGACCCGGAAGCAGCCGGCGGGCGGGTTCGAGGAAGGCCTCGAGGGCCAGCCGGCCGCTCTCGTAGTCGTGCCGGCTCCGCTGGTGGTGCACCGTCGGTCCGATCTGCACGCGGCCCCGGGTCGTCTTCGTCAGGTGGACGCCCAATCCATGGCCCGAGGCGTTCGGCAGCGGATAGACCAGCGCGTGCACCAGATGGCTGCGAAACGAGGCCAACTCCGCGTACTCGCCCCGGGACGGGTGGATGAGGAAGGACTCCCCGCCGAGCATGCCCGACACCTGGTCGGCGAACAAACCCGCCGCGTTTACGACGGCGCGTGCGAGGATGGACTCCCGCTCGGTCCGCAACAGGATGCCGCCCGCCGTCTCGTCGGCCGCCATGAGCCTCGTGCCCGTCAGCACGTGAACGCCCGTGTTGGCGCAAGCACGAGCAAGCGCGCGGACGAAGGCCTCCGGCTCGATGACGCCCGTGTCCGGCGACCACAGGCCCGCCACGCCCGCCACGTTCGGTTCGCGGCGCCGGATGTCGCTCGCGCCGACGATGGCGAGCCCCCTGGCGCCGTTGGCCTGGGCCCGCGCCTCCAGCAGCTGCAGCTGGCCCGCCTCACGGTCGTCCAGGGCGACGATGAGCTTGCCGGAGCGCGCGTGCGGGACGCCGTGCCGGACGCAGAACTCGTACATCTCCCGGGCGCCCTCCACGCAGAGCCGGGCCTTCAACGAGCCGGGCGGGTAGTAGATGCCCGCGTGGATGACGCCGCTGTTGTGCGTGCTGGCATCCAGGCC
>CAZBIP010000687.1:0-1642 GCA_964491885.1 uncultured Vicinamibacterales bacterium | reverse complement strand
ACACGCTGACCGGAACCGCAGACATCGAGGGCATGGGCTCGATCGCCTTCAAGGCAAAGCGGAAGCAGTAGACGCAGCCAGGCCGGCCCGTGCGCCGGTTCCTCGCGACTCAGGAGGCGGGTGAAGACGCCCGCCCCCGGAGCCAACTGCGCCGCGATGCGTCACGGTCGCTTCGGCGCCAGTTGGACGGATCAGCCCTGGAGCGCGCGGGCGTTCGCGGAGCAGGTGTCGCGGACGTCGTCTGACAGGCGACGGTCGTCGCCCGCTCGCTCCCAGAACTCCCGCGCCGCCGCGCGCGCGTCGTACCAGACGTCCAGCGTGAAGGAATCTGCCTTTGGCAGTTCGAACGTCCGGGCCGGCACCCGGCCATCGGCCAGCGGCGCGTACAGCATCGGGGCCTGGTCGAATGCCGGCGCCAGCCGGATCCCCGAGCCGGCGGGATACACGAGGACGTTGAACTGGTGTCGATCCGTGTTCCCGATGAACGCGCCGAACGCGTCGAGCCAGCGCAGGCGGCGTGCGTCATCGTCGGACAGGCGTCCCGCGTTCCGGAGCTCGACTGCCACGTGCGCCCACGTGTGCGCGGGATCGCCGTGCGCGGCGGCCAGGCTCAGCACGGCCACGCGGCCGCGCGGGCCGACCCGATCGAATCGTTCGCTTTCGAGGAACAAGTACGAAGGGGCTTCGACGATCTGCGTGCGGGCTACAGGCACGCCGTTCGACGACACCACGCCAAGCGCCAGCGCTTCCATCACCAGCAGGTCGCACCACCGCCGCGCTGCGGCGTTGGCAGAACGGGAAGCGAACTTGACAAGGACGTGCCGGCCCTCCACGCACACGCCAAACTTCGGCTGCTCACCGCCGGCCGATGAGCCGGGCGGATGCCCGGCGATCGTCGCGTCCGCGAGTTCGGGATAGTCGTCACGCGTCACCGCGCCCGGATCGAGCGCTTGCCATCGCGCGAACGACTCGTCGCCCAGGATCAGGCTGCCCGGCAGGTCCTCGCCGCGCCGCGACATGGCGAGGAGCGCGTGATGATCCGACCAGTCAGCCAACCGCGCCGGCAGCCGGAGGTCGGCGTGGGTCACGGTGAAGTGCCTCCCAAGGAAGCCCGAGGGCCGCGCATCCGCAATCTCGACAGGGAGCCCGTCGAAAACGGCACCGGCCGGCAGCCAGGCTGTCTGGCGCGATGCGAGGGTGAAGATCTCGCCTGCGGACTCGGCGCGGCCGGCCTCGGTGACCCGGAACACGGGAAACCGCGACGCGTCCAGTCCCGGCCACGGCTCCCGCAATCCGTAACGCGTGGCGCGCGCGCGACCGATGCGGAGAACGTGCGGCCCGGCCTTGCGCGCGGCCCGCATCAGGGTAGGGGGGGATACCCCCAGCCGCTGCCGGAGGTCCGCTGCCGCCAGCACGCCACGCCTCAGCTGGCTCATGAGCGACGTCATTGTGAAATGATAATATCAAAACACGATGCAACAGGTATGAGCATAATTGCTTTGTTAATGTCGTCTGTTCGAAAAGAAAAGAGAAACGAATATAGAAACGTTAAGAGCTTCCTTGGTCCGATGGTCTTGGCTCGGGTGCTATCATTCGCCCGAATCGAGGGACTCATGAGAGCTTCCGTGCGCCTGCTTCTTCC
>CAZBIP010000686.1:0-1650 GCA_964491885.1 uncultured Vicinamibacterales bacterium | reverse complement strand
GGCGACCCCGGCCCGCGAGCCCTGGACGAACGGTGCAGATTCTCGGAGGATCGTGCAAGCGGCCGCCCGGCTCTGCTGCTAGGCTGAGCCTGTCAGACCGGGTTCGTTGCCAGCACAAGAAGCGCCGCGGCGCCGACGCGTGCGCGTGGCAGAACGAGGCCGGCGGGTGCACCGGGGAGTTGGAGCATGAAGCGTCAAGGGGCAGCCGTTTCGACGATCCGCCGTCGCGTCGCCTCGCCGAGCCGGGCCAGCCTGACGGCGGCCGGCACGGCATCGCGCCCGAGTCCCGCGGGTCACGACGAGGAGCCGCACGCGCGGCACCTGGCCCGCCTGGCCGAACTGCTCGCGAAGCACGCGCCGCACGACGGCTCGTTCGAGCTTCGCGTGCCGGGCGTGCACGCGATCCGGCGCTCGATGGTGACCCGCGAAATGGTGCGGGCGACCGTCTCGCCAGCCTTGTGCATCGTGGCGCAGGGCGCCAAGGTCGTGGCGCTCGGGCGCGAGACCTACGCCTACGATGCCTCGCGGATGATTGCGTACGCCGTCGACCTGCCGGTCGCCGCTCAAATCGTCCGGGCCAGCTCCCGCGAGCCCTTCCTCGCCCTCAAGCTCGACCTCCAGGCGTACAAGATCGCCGAGCTGACGCTCAAGGTCTACCCGCACGGCGTGCCCGGCCCGCGCGAAACCCGCGGCGTGTGCGTGGGGCAGACGACGACCGCCATCGTCGACGCGGCGTCGAGGCTCGTCGAGTTGATGGCCCAGCCGACCGACGCGGAACTGCTCGCGCCTCTGGTCGTCGACGAGATCCTGATCCGGCTCCTGCGAAGCTCGATTGGCCCCCGCATCGCGCTGATCGGTCAACAGGAGTCGGGCCTTCAGCGCGTGGCCATGGCCGTGTCGTGGGTACGCGAGCATTTCGCGCAGCCGATCGCGGTCGACGACCTGGCAGACCTGGCTCATATGAGCCTGTCGTCCTTCCACCAGCACTTCAAGGCGGTTACCTCCATGAGCCCCCTGCAGTACCAGAAGGTGCTGCGCCTGCACGAAGCGCGGCGCCTGATGCTGGCGCGCATGGTGGACGCGGGGAGCGCCGGTCGCCAGGTGGGCTACCTCAGCGCGTCGCAGTTCAGCCGCGAGTACGCCCGCCTGTTCGGCAGCGCGCCCACGCGGGACATCGCGAGGCTCCGTCAGGACGGCGTCCCGGTGGAGGCCGTCGCCCGGGGCTGAGCGAGAAGGGAGCGGTCCATGCAGGAACGGAGGCTGGGTGCGGACGGACTCGACGTATTGGCGGGCGCACGTCCGGACCGGCCCTTTGGGTGGCGGGCGACGCGACGGCCGACGGCAGCGCACAGGAGCTGCGTGGTGAAGAGAATCGTGCCGATGCCCCTGATTCTGGCGGCCGCCCTGCTCGGCGGCTACGGCTCGGGCCCGAGTGCGGCCGCAGGTCCACCGCCGACGGCGATGCCGCAGGCGCGCCCTCCGGCCTCCACCCGGCCGCAGTCCCTGTTGCCGGCGGCCAATGAGGTGCGGGGCTGGGCCCTGGCCCGGACGCCGCGGTCGTACACGGCCGACGACCTCTGGCAGGCGATCAACGGCGCCGCTGACAGCTTCGTGGCGTACGAGCTCCAGGAGGCCGTTCTCGCCAACTAC
>CAZBIP010000685.1:0-1651 GCA_964491885.1 uncultured Vicinamibacterales bacterium | reverse complement strand
GCCAGCGAGGTCGCTCCGAGTGCTGGCATCATGACCCGCGGACGAGCCTGCATCGTTCCTGGTGAATCGCATCCGAGGAAGGCCAGCGGCCCTTCGAATGGCTCGCCCTCCTTCCACGAGCGAGTCCCGCTTGCGATGCACCCTTCCTGGCGTGAAGCGGCGACGGTCGTCTGCACTCTCGCACTGGCTGCCTGGCAGCCGGCCGTCGCTCTCGCCCAGCAGAACCCGACGTTTCGGTCGGGAGTCGAAGTCATCGCCATCGATGTCAGCGTCGTCGACAAGGGCCACGCGCCCGTGGGCGGCCTGACGGCCGACGAGTTTTTCGTGTCGGTCGATCGCCGTCCACGCAAGGTCGTGTCCGCCCAGTTCGTCCGGTACGACGTGCGGCGCACGGTCACTTCCGGCGCAGCGGCGACACCACCGACGGCCGGCGCGGTTGCAGCGGATGCGGCACCGGGGTTCACCCCAGCGCGCAATGTCCTGATCGTGGTCGACACCGACAGCATGGACCCCGGTTACGGCCTGCTCGTGCGTCGGGAGGCAGAGAGGTTCATCGAGGGCCTAGCCCCGAACGACCGCGTCGGCGTGGTGACCATCCCGAGGATGAAGTCGGAGGTGACGCTGACGAAGGCCCGCGCGCAGGCGAAGAGGGCACTCGCCGATGTCATTACCGGCGCCGCCAGGTACCGTTCGCCGAGGTACCGAATCGGGCTCTACGAGGCGTTCGAGGCCGAACGGGATCCGAACGTCCTGTCGAGCATCCTGGCGCGAGAGTGCCCGAGCCGTGACGCGTGGTGTCGTCAGGACGCGAGTAGAGAGGTCGAGACGGTGCGAAAGGAGTCGTACCTGCGCGGAGATCGGTCGCTGCGGGCCCTCCGGGACCTCGGATTCGCCTTGGAGAAACTCGCTGGACCCAAGACCGTCCTCCTCGTTTCTGGAGGTACCCCGAGGCCGGATGGTTCACCGGGCAGGTGGTATGCCCCCATCGGCGACGCGTTCGCCGCCGCCGAGGTCTTCCTGTACACGATGTATGTGGAACAGCCCGAGTTCGGTCAGGCGAGATACGGCACGTCGCCGACTGGGGCGCAGGACCGCCTGGTGGAACTCGAAGGACTCGAGAACGCGACTTCCGCGGCCGGTGGCGTGCTGGTCGAGGCCATCGGCGCCTGGGACCAGTACTTCGACCGCGTCCTCACCGAGCTTGCCGGATCGTACCTGTTGGGCATTGAGGTCGAACCGGCGGACCGCGACGGCCGGCCGCACGCCGTGTCGGTGCGCGTGCGGCGCGACGGCGTAGCCGTACGTGCGCGGGCCAATTACGTCATCCCACCGGGTCAGTAGAGCCGCGCGGCACTCCCTCGCCCTCGCGTGTATGATCGACCGGTGAGCGCAGACACCGCGACGCCCAATCCCATTTCGGCTCCCATCCCGCCGAAGCCCCCGAGCGCCCTCGTCAGCCTCTGGCGCGCGCTGACCTCCTGGCGCACCGCCTCGGTCGCCCTGCTGTCCTTCTCGTCGGGCATGCCGCTGGGCCTGGTCTGGTACGCCATCCCCGACTGGATGCGCAGCATCGGCGTGGACATCCGCATCGTCGGCTTGTTCACGCTCGCGCAGGCGCCGTGGACGCTCAAGGTGATCTGGGCGCCGCTGA
>CAZBIP010000684.1:0-1657 GCA_964491885.1 uncultured Vicinamibacterales bacterium | reverse complement strand
GCTTCACGAGGCACGCCGAGATCAGGGAGACGGTGTCCGACACCCGCAGCGACGCGTTGAGCGACTGATCGATGTCCCGCAGGACCTGTTCCTCGAGATGGGCGACGGCGATGTCGGCCAGGCCTTTTGACGCGGCGTTCGGCTGGGCCTGCGGCGCGCCGGCGTCGTCGGCGCGGGACTCCGGACTGGGCGCGTGGAAGCGCGACTCGATGGCGGGCAGGATTTCGATGAACTTCTCGACGAGGTCCGGGTCGAGGGTCGAGCCGCCGTTCTCGCGGAGCGTGGCCATCGCCTCGGCGTAGGTGCGGGAGGGCCGATAGGGGCGGTCCGTCCGCATCGATGTGAAGCAGTCCACCACCGCGAGGATGCGCGCGCCGAGGGGAATCTCCTTGCCCTTGAGCCCCGAGGGGTACCCGCGGCCGTCCCACCGCTCGTGGTGCGAGAGCACGAGCGGCGCCACCGGGTAGGGGAACGGGACCTCCGAGATGATGTCGGCGCCGACGCGCGGATGGATCTTGAGCCGGTCGTACTCCTCGTAGGTCAGGCGCCCGGGCTTGGAGAGGATCTCCCGCGGCACGGCGAGGTTGCCGATGTCGTGGAGCAGCGCGGCCATCCTGACCGCGTTGACGTCGCGTTCCGCCATCGACAGGGCGCGAGCCAGCCCCTCGGCGTAGGCCTGGATGCGTTCCATCTGGGCCTGGGTCGTGTTGTCCCTGGTCTCGATGGCCTCGGCCAGCCGCCGGACCATCGCGAGGTGGACGTCGGCCATCTCCTCGACCTTGAGGCGGTCGGCGGCGAGACGATCGGCGTGGGCCTGGTAGCTGCGATAGACCAGGTAGGCCGGGATGGCGAACGACACCGCCCACCACTGCTGCTGGCCCCGCACGATCTCGGCGGCCAGCACGGCGGCGGCCGCCCCGATGTAGAAGTCGGGCGCGCTCGCCAGGATCCGCGCCTCGACGGCGGCGCGCCGCTCGCGGTCCAGGGGCGCCGGAAAGACCAGCGCTTCGAGCCCGGCCATGACGAGGAAGTAGGCGGTCGCGGCCCCCATCCCGGCGCCCAGCGCAGGCCAGAGACCCGCGGGGAGGAGCGTGAGCATCCCACGGCTGACGAGCCCGGCGGCGGCGACGCCGACAGCGGTCGCGCCGAGCGTGAAGAGCGTCCGGTAGCCCGGCCGCGCGTCCCGGTTGCGGATCGCCACCGCGCTCCACGCGCCCGCCACGGCGATGGGCACGCTCGGCCACGGCCCCACGAGGAGGATCGACAGGATGCTCGTGACGTACGGCAGCCGCAGCCGCGCGAGGCCTCGGCCCGGGCGCGTGACGACGCCTGCCGCGTTGGCGAGGACGGACAGCCCGAACAGGCCGGCCGCGGCCTGCCACGGGATGGAGCCGACCGCACGGGCGCCGACGACGAGCGTGACGGCGGCGGCGGCCACGACGAAGATCACGCTGATCTGGCCGGCGGGCGAGAGGGTGCCGAAGCCGGGGCGCGCCCGCCTCGCGGCTGCGGCGGTGGTCAGGCTCAAACCCGGCACGATTCACCCCCGTGTTCGACGACGGCCGGCGATGGCGGCGCGGCCGGAAGATCCCGCGTGGCGTTCCCGGAGCGGTGCTGCGCGACGGCCAGGAGATCCCGCCATCGCACGCCGTCCTGG
>CAZBIP010000683.1:0-1659 GCA_964491885.1 uncultured Vicinamibacterales bacterium | reverse complement strand
AGCATGTAGGGGCTGTCGCCGTCGAGCTCGAACCAGTCCGCGACCCGCTCGCGCAGCACCGAGGGCGCGAAGGGACGAAAGGACTCCCGGTACTTCACCTTCAGGTTCAGCATCCGTTGCATCGTGGGCGAGCGCGCGTCGCCGAGGATCGAGCGGCCGCCGAGGGCCCGGGGACCGAACTCCATGCGTCCCTGGAACCACCCCAGCGCCTTGCCGTCGGCGATCTCCCGCGCGCAGACGCGCGGCACTTCGTCTTCGGGAAGCACCTCGAAACGCGCCCCCGCAGCTGTGAGCCGACGCTCGATGTCCTGTTGCGCGAACACCGGGCCGAGGTAGGACCCTCGCATCCGGTCATGACTGCCGTTGGCCTCCCGCGGCTGACCGGCGAAACCGTGGTAGGCGGAGAGCGCTGCGCCGAGCGCACCGCCCGCGTCGCCCGCGGCCGGCTGCACCCAGAGCCCCTTGAACCGCCCGTCGCGCAGGACCTTGCCGTTGGCGACGCAGTTGAGCGCCACGCCCCCCGCGAGGCAGAGGTTCTCGGCGCCGGTCTCCCGGGCCACGGAGCGCGTCAGGCGCAGCATGGCCTCCTCGGTGACCGCCTGGACCGAGGCCGCCAGATCCATGTGCCGCTGGGTGACCGGCTCGCTCGGCTTGCGCGGGGGCCCACCGAACCGCTCGTCGAACCGGCGGTTGGTCATGGTCAGGCCGGTGCAGTAGTCGAAGTAGTCCAGGTTCAGTCGGAAGGTGCCGTCGGGCTTCAGATCGATCAGGTCGTCGAAGATCGTCTGGGCGTAGCGCGGCTCGCCGTAGGGCGCGAGCCCCATCACCTTGTACTCGCCGGAGTTGACCTTGAAGCCCGTGTAGTAGGTGAAGGCCGAGTAGAGCAGGCCGAGGGAGTGCGGGAAGTGGATCTCGCGCAGGATCCGGACCCGGTTGCCCTCGCCCTCGGCCAGCGAGGTCGTGGTCCACTCGCCGACGCCGTCCATGGTGAGGATCGCCGCCTTCTCGAACGGCGAGGGGTAGAAGGCGCTCGCCGCGTGGCTCAGGTGGTGCTCGCCGAACAGCAGCCGCTCCTCCCAGGGATAGCGCGGCGCCCAGCGCTTGAGCTCCCGGCGCAGGAGGTCCTTGAGGAATAGCTTCTCCCGTAACCAGACCGGGATCGCCATGCGGAACGACGTGAAGCCGCGCGGCGCGAAGGCGAGGTAGGTCTCGAGCAGCCGCTCGAACTTCAGGAACGGCTTGTCGTAGAAGGCGACGTAGTCTACCGCGTCCAGCGTCGCCCCGGCGTGCGCGAGACAGAACTCGACCGCGTGGCGCGGGAAGCGCGCGTCGTGCTTCTTGCGGGTGAAGCGCTCCTCCTGGGCCGCAGCGACGACCTCCCCGTCACGCACCAGCGCCGCGGCGCTGTCGTGGTAGAAGGCCGAGATCCCCAGGACCAGCACGGGTCAGAAGAGCGTGTAGATGAAGGGCGCCACCGCCGTGCCCTGGGTGAGCACGATGAGCGAGCCCAGCAGGGCCATCACCACCAGGATCGGGAGCAACCAGTAATTCTTGCGCACCCGCATGAAGCGCCACAACTCACGAATGAAGGACATCGCGCTCGCCCTAGAACTGGTCGGACATGGACTGGGGGGGAGGCCCCGGCGGGTCGCGCACGAT
>CAZBIP010000682.1:0-1660 GCA_964491885.1 uncultured Vicinamibacterales bacterium | reverse complement strand
TCGACGGCATGGTTGACGTGGATGCCGAACTGCTGGCGCGCTACGGCCCGCAACTTGAGCAGTATCGGGCCGCCTGGGAGCGCGTCACCGGCGAAAAGGTGACTTCGAGGGAACTCGTAGCGCTGCGGCAGAGGCGGTCCATCGCGGTCAGGTAACGCCGGTCGCGCCCCGCGCCGCTGGGGCCTCGGCGCCAGGATACGGGGTGTGAGTATCCCAAAGTGCCACTTCAGAATACTCAACATCCGTTCACGTTGATGTGAGCCGGGCGGCCCCAGTGATTTCGGCCGCCGGTGGCCCGGAGTGGGGCGCGTCCTCGCTGACGTCAGGTGGTTTCGCGATTCCCTATAGCAGGCGCGTCAGGTCGTCCACCAGGCCGCCGGGACCGGCCAGCGGCAGCGCCCGCGCCGTCGTGACGCCCTTCACCTCGACCGCGTACGGCTGCTCGGTTCGGCAGGCGATACGGGCCGCGCGCACGGCGTGTGGCCCGTATTCGGCCGCGAGCTTGACGAACCCCTTCGTGGCGCGCCCGTCGGGGAGTTCGGTAGTCTTGCACTCGACCGCCACGAACGTCTCCGGCGCCGTTTCCACGAGAAGATCGACTTCGTCGCCCTGTGCCGTCCTCCAGAACCACATGGGCGCAGGCTTTCCGGAGGCCTGCAGGCGCTTGCGCACCTCCGAGACGACGAAGTTCTCCCAGACCGCTCCCCAGAGGGCGTGTGATGCCAGGTCGGCGGTGCTGCGGAACCCTAGCAGGAAGCACAGCAGGCCGGTGTCGGCGAAGTAGAGCTTCGGTGCCTTGATGAGCCGCTTGGTGCGCTGGCGGTGGTACGGCTCCAGCAGGAAGACCTGCTGGCTGGCCTCCAGCACCGACAGCCACCGGCGAACCGTGTTTGGCGCCACGCCGACGTCGCGGGCCAGGTCCGCGTAAGACAGCAACTGGCCGGCCCGCAGTGCGAGCGCGCGCAGGAGGCGGTCGAAGTCGCGGACGTCTCCGACATTGACGACCTGCCGAACGTCGCGCTCGAGGTAGGTGGCGACGTAACTGCCGAGCCAGACATCACGATCGAGGTCCCGCCGGCGCCACAACTCGGGGAATCCGCTCCGCCACAGGAACGCGTCGGTCTCTGCCCGGGAGGGGCCTCGCAGGACTTCGGCCACCGAGAGTGGCGGCAGCGTGAACACGGCGGCGCGGCCGGCCAGTGACTCGGTCGCACCGGCCATCAATTCGAAGCTCCGCGAACCGGTGAGCAGGAAACGCCCCGGCCTGCGGTCGCGGTCGACGGCGAGCTTCACGTGCCCGAAGACCGTCGGTTCGTACTGGACCTCGTCGAGAATGGTCGGTTCCCGCAGCGAGGCCAGGAAGTCGTCAGGAGCGAGGCGTGCGTCGGCGCCGGCCGCCGGGTAGTCGAGGCTGACGTAGGAGGCGTCCGGGAGCAGCCATCGGGCGAGCGTTGTCTTGCCGGCCTGGCGCGCCCCGGTGAGCAGGACCACGGGGAACTGCGCCAAGGCTTCGCGCACGGCAACTGCTGACAATCGCTCAATCATATGGCCGATTATCAGCTATTGCGGTCGTGCTGTCAAGCCGCTCCCCGAAAGGCCTTGACCCGTCCGCGGGCCGCTCGAGGGTGATACTTCTTGACGATGGCGCAGGCGGTCGGCA
>CAZBIP010000681.1:0-1662 GCA_964491885.1 uncultured Vicinamibacterales bacterium | reverse complement strand
GTAATCCCGGATTCCCAGGTCTTCGACAGTGATCGCCGCGCCTGGCGGCACGCGAGCCAGATAGGTCAGGCAGACCCTCATGCGATCGGCCTCGAGTTGGCGCGCGGCGATCTTCCTGAGCCGCTCCTCGAACCGGGGTTCCTGCCAGAACGCCCCGCCCGTCATCGTGTGGAGTACCGAGTTGGACCGCCACTGGAGGCTGCCTGGGAGCAGGAGCTTGAACTCGAACGGGTCATCAGTCGGACGCGTGTCGAGAGACCGAGTCCTCGTCCCCACGACGTAGAGGCTGGCCACGCGGCTGACGTCCGTCCCGGCGTTCAGGTGCGCGCGCGCCCGGACGAGCAACGCGGCGACTGCCGCCGGCACCGTGGACTTCGGAGCGGACGGCCTCTGGCTCGCTGCGACGCTCCCGACGCAGACGACCAGGAAGACCACCAGCGCGGATTCACGCGTCATGGAAACCCCCAACGGACGTGCTTCCCACCGGGGAAGTCCCCAACGTCACGCTCCTGCAGGCGGGCGAACGGCCCCTCCGGGCGATCACTCAGAGGCGGATGGACCATGCGGCCTACCGACCTGGCGCGGCCGCCTCGCGCCAGAAGTCCCCCGGTGTCATCGTGTTGACGGCGATTCCGGAAACGGCGATCAGTGCGCGGTCGCTTCTTCTGCGCTCTTCGATGCGGTGGGGGAATCGGATCCCAGCAACCTCCCGATAATCACGGAAGAGCGCGACGGCGTCGTTCGGCGTCGACGATCCATCGGTGCCATACGTTCGCCCGTGCGCAACCGTTGCGAGCGGCTGCCCCGTCGTTTCGTCGAGCAGGAACTCGCCCCGGATGCGTTCGGGCGCGTAGAAGATGCTGAGACACCTCCCTTTGACGCCGTCGAAGCCCTGGATGCCGCGGTCTTCGATCGTCGTCGCCATGTCGGGCGGTACGCGGGCGAGGAACGTCAGGCACGTGTCGATGAGGCGGTACCTGTGTTGTCTCGCTGCGATCTCACGAATGCGCTCATCGGCCGGAATGTTCTGTCGGAAGGCGCCGTCGGCAAACGTGTGAAGCACATCCCCGGCGCGCCACTGAAATCTGCCGGGCAGCAGGAGCTTGAACTCGTACGGATCGACCGTCGGACGCGTGTCGAGCGACCGTGTCCTGGCACCGACAACGTGCAGACCGACCACGCGGCTCACATCGGTGCCGGCGCTCAGAGACGCACGCGCCCGGACGAGCCACGCCATCGCCGCAGGAGGGACGTCGGAAGTCGGAGGGGGCGGGTTCTGGCTCGCAGCAACGACCCCGACACCCGCGAGCAGAAGGATCATCAGCGACGGTCTGCCCGTCAAGGGAACCTCCACTGCGCGCCGCTGGCGGCCACGATCGCCTCGATGTCGCGTTCCTGCCGGCGGCTCAGGCGGCCAGCCCAGCTTCGTCGCACCCGCCCGGCGCGGTCAATCAGCACGAGGCACGGAGTGCCAGGGATCCCGAAGGGCCTCGGCACGGCGGCGACCCGAGCCCCTTCGATGCCCCCGGCCTTCAGGTACGCGCGGATTGTACTCTCGGATTCCATTGAGACAAACACCACCAGGGGCTCCAGCGACGATCGGTCGACTCGTTCAGCGAGGCGTTTGTAGAACGGCAGGCTCTCGTCACAGATCGGGCAGGT
>CAZBIP010000680.1:0-1663 GCA_964491885.1 uncultured Vicinamibacterales bacterium | reverse complement strand
TGGTCCTCCGCGGCGCGTTCGGCATCTTCTACGACCGGCCGCAGGGCAACCAGGTGTTCGACCTGATCACGAACCCTCCGGGCATGCAGGTGACATCGCTGCAGTGGGGGCTCGTCAGTCAGGTGGCGGGTGCGAGCGGGCTTTACGGCCCCGTCGGTCTCAACCCGAACGTGTACGCATGGGAAACGCCGATGGTCTACCAGTGGAACGTCGGCGTGCAGAAGCTCCTGCCCTACGGCTTCTACATCGACATCTCGCACGTCGGGTCCGAGACGCGGAACGTGCTCCAGAAACGGCAGCTCAACGCGCTGCCGTACGGGACGGCGTACCAGGCGGCGAGCCAGGACCCGACGCGCGGCCAGTCGTGCGCGGGGTGCTCCGGGCTCAGCTCGGTGCCCGGCGGCAACGCGTTGCCGACGGACCTCCTGCGTCCGTACCAGGGGTACACCAACATCAATCTCTGGGAGTTCTCGGGCTACCAGAACTACCGGGCCCTCCAGGCCTCCCTCAGCCGTCGGTTCAGCAAGGGCATGATGTTCGGCCTGCACTACACGCTGAGCTCGGCCAAGGGCATTTCCGGCGGTGACTGGGACGGAGCCCGCATCGACGGCAAGGACAAGGAAGCCAACTACGGGCCGCTCAGCTACGACCGTACCCACGTCCTCACGGCGAGCTTCGTGTACCAGGTGCCCAAGCTGGTGGAAGGGCCGGCCGGCTTCCTGATCAACGAGTGGCAGCTGTCGGGCAACTTCCGGTTCAACACCGGGACGCCGTACGGCGTCGGCTATTCGATCTCCGGCATCGGGTCGATGAACCTGACGGGGTCGGATCAGGGCGCCCGGATCGTCATCACGGGCGACACCGGCTCCGGCAACAGCAGCGACATCTTCAAGCAGTTCAACACGTCGGCGTTCAAGGCGCCGTCGGCCGGATCGAACGGCCTCGAATCTCCGCGCGTGTACATGCGGACCAACAGCTACCGGAACCTCGACCTGTCGCTCTCGAAGTCGTTCCCTCTCTACAAGAAGGCGAGGGTCGAGGTCCGCGTCGATGCGTTCAACGCGCTGAACACCAACAACTGGTCTGGCCGGAATACCACGGCGAACTTCGCCAGCATGGGCTCGACTGAAGTCTTGAACATCGCCAACTCGACCACGAACATGCTCGGGTTCGGGGCCGTGACCGGCACGAACAACCCGCGCCAGATGCAGGCGATGGCGCGCTTCAGCTTCTAGGCTCACACGACCCGGTGAGCTGATGAGGGCCGGCGCCTACTCCCTCGGGCGCCGGCCCCGCTTTTTGTCGTGCGGCCGGCCCGGAATGGGGCAAGATACGTCGATCATTCCGGGAGACGCTATGCGACTCGATTCCCTTCGCCCGTCCGGCCTCCGGTTCCTGCATCCAGCCCTCGGTCTCGTCGCGGTGCTGCTCGTCGCGGTGGCGCCGCTCGCGCTCCCGTCGGACTGGGGGCCCGCCGTTCAGGCGCCCGGGACGGCCTCGTCGCCCGCCGCCGCGCCCTATCTCGACCCGGCTCTCGGCACCGAGGCCCGCGCCCGCGACCTCGTGTCGCGGATGACGGCCGACGAGAAGGTGTCGCAACTGATGGACCAGGCGCCGGCCATCGAGCGGCTGGGCGTCCCGGCGTACGGATGGTGGAACGAGG
>CAZBIP010000679.1:0-1667 GCA_964491885.1 uncultured Vicinamibacterales bacterium | reverse complement strand
CGTGGTTCGGCCCCCTCGTCGAGGCGCCCTATGCTGAGGAAGCCACTCATGTTCACGCGACCCCGCCGCCGCATCCGCCGTTCGATCCTCGTCGCTGCCGCCGCCGCGCTGCTGTGGCTCCCGCTGAATCTCGCGCTCGACGGCCAGGCGCCCAGTTCGTCATCCGCCAGCCAGGCGGAGCAGGCCGAGGGGCAGTTCTGCGAGTGCGAGGGCTGCACCAGCGTGCTCGTCGGGAAGGCCGCGTCGGTGGACGGCTCGACGATGACCTCGCATTCGTGCGACAGCAACACGGACCGCACGTGGATGGATCTCGTCCCGGCGAAGACGCACAAGCCGGGCGAGACGGCGACGCTCTGGATGGACCCGAAGGAGTCGAAGGGCCCTGACGATCCCGACCGCGTCCCGGCCGGCGAGATTCCGCAGGTGCCGCGCACGCACAAGTTCCTGAACGCGGCGTACCCGATCATGAACGAGCACCAGCTCGCCATCGGGGAGACGACCTTCGGCGGGAAGCGCGAGCTGAAGAGCGACCAGGGCATCATCGATTGCCCCGAGCTGTACCGGCTGGTGCTGGAGCGGGCGAAGACGGCGAGGGAGGCCATCCGGGTCGCCGACGCGCTGACGAAGGAGCACGGCTACAACGACTGGGGCGAGGCCTTCACTTTCGCCGACAAGGACGAAGTGTGGCTCCTCGAGATCCTCGGGCCGGGCCGGGGCAAGAAGGGCGCCGTCTGGGCCGCGGCGCGGATCCCGGACGACGAGGTGTCGGTCTCGGCGAACGCGCCGCGCATCCGCCATGTCGACCTGCGGGACCCCGAGCGTTTCATGGCATCCGCCAACATCCACTCGCTGGCGCAGGAGCTGGGATGGTGGAGCCCGTCGAGCGGCGAGCCCTTCGAGTTCTGCACCGTGTACGGCACCCGGTCGGCGATGGGCAGCCGCCGGCGCGAGTGGCGCGCGCTCAGCCGGCTGGCGCCGTCACTGCGCCTCGATCCCAACAGCGAGCACTACCCGATCTCGGTGAAGCCCGAGAAGAAGCTGTCCGTGAAGGACGTGCTCGACATCTTCCGCGACGCCTACGAGAACACGCCGTACGACGTGACGCGCAACCTGTGGAAGGTGGACCCGTCGGGGAAGGCGACGAAGAGCCCGGTGGCCAGCCCCTTCATGAACAACGACTACCTCGAGTTGTTCAACGTCGCGCCCGAGCGCAGCATCGCCTGCAAGCGCGCGACGTACTTGCAGATCACCCAGTCGCGGAAGTGGCTGCCGGACCCGATCGGCGGCGTGGTGTGGCTGGGGTACGACAACCCGGTGACGACGCCGCACGTCCCGTTCTACATCGGCATGGAGCAGATGCCCGAACGCTACATGGTGGACGGGCGGGCGAAGTTCCGCCGGGATTCGGCGTGGTGGGCGTTCCGGCAGGTCAGCCAGATGGCGTTCCTCCGCTGGCAGCCGATGGTCAAGGACATCGAGGCCGTCTGGAGGCCGATCGAAGAGAAGGCCTGGGCCGATCAGGCCCGGATCGAAGCCGAGGCGCTCGCCCTGCACGCGCAGGACCCGGCAAAGGCCCGCGCGTTCCTGACGAAGTACTCCCACGACGTCGCCAACGGGGCCGTGGACGCCTACTGGAAGCTCGCCGAGGATCTCTGGGGCAAGTACAC
>CAZBIP010000678.1:0-1668 GCA_964491885.1 uncultured Vicinamibacterales bacterium | reverse complement strand
CCTGCACAGATCACGAGTCGAACCCGTTCGGCATCCAGTGGATGTGCTACGACGCCGAATGTCCCCTGCCGCGGCTGGTGCGCGAGGTGGCGCACGTGGCGTTCGAGGTCGATGACCTCGAGATGGCGCTCGTCGGGAAGAAGGTGATCATCACGCCGAACTCGCCGTCGCCCGGCGTGCTGGTGGCCTTCATCGAAGAGGCCGGGGCTCCGATCGAGTTGCTGCAGTTCCTGGACGGCTGACCGCTCGAAGGAGCGCGCCCTGCGCGCCGTCGTCTCGGCCGGGGAATCTGTCACGCCCTGAACGGCAGTATCTTCCCGTGGGCCCCGTTCGAAGGAGTCATCCCGTGAGACACGTACTGGCGGCAGTCGCGATCGCGGCGTGCAGTTCAGGGTTCGCCTACGCGCAGGTGCCGCCGACGGCAGCGGTGGACCTCGCGAGTCTGACCGACGGAACGCGCGCCCAGCTCTACAACAGGTCGGTGACGGTCGGTCGGGAGGACGGCCGCATGGTGGCGCGCGTGGACGCCAGACCGGGCGACGGCGGCGCCCTGCTCGAAGGCGTGCACCTGGGCGAGGGCGTCATCGAGGTCGATCTCAAAGGCAAGGACGTCGCCCAGCAGAGCTTCCTGGGCATCGCCTTCCACGTCGTCGACTGGATGACGCTGGACGCGGTGTACTTCAGGCCGTTCAACTTCCGCGCCGCCGGCCGGGAGCAACGTTCTCACGCCGTGCAGTACGTGTCGCACCCCGTTCACACCTGGCAGCGCCTGCGCGCCGAGCGATCTGGACAGTTCGAGAAAGCGATCGATCCTCCGCCGGACCCGAACGGCTGGTTCCACGCGCGCATCGTCTTGAAGGGCGGCCGGGTCGACGTGTTCGTGAACGGCGCGGCGGTGCCGAGCCTGTCCGTCGTGGACCTGGGTGCGGCGAAGAGCGGCGGCGTGGCGCTATGGGCCGGCAACGGGTCCGACGGGTCGTTCGCGAACCTGACCATCACGCCGACGTCGCCACCGGGCCCGCCCCCGAAGAGCACGCAGACCATCTTTCAGGCCTCGGGGACGGGGAACCTGACCCGGGTGAGGGAACTCGTCGAGGCTGACCCGTCGATCGTGAACGCCCTGGGAGGGCCGCTCGAGCAGACTCCGATCGCCGTGGCCGCCCGGAACGGCCAGCGCCGCATCATGGAGTACTTGGTCGAGCGGGGCGCCGATCTGAACCGCTCCGGAAGGCATTCCGGCACTCTTCTCGACGGGGCCTTCGAGAACGGGCAGCAGGAACTCGTCGAGTGGCTGCAGGCGCGGGGCGCGAGGTTCACGCCGCTCGCCTTCGACATCGCGCGGGTGTCGCCCGCCATCCGCCGCGTGGCGTTCCCATGGGGGATGATGAACAACGTCCTCGTCTACTCGGGTGCGGACGGTGCGGTGGTCGTCGACACCGGCTTCTCGAAGCGCGCGGTGGACGAACTCCGACGCATCATCGGCGAATGGTCTCCCGCGGGCATCCGCTGGGTCGTCAACACCCATGCGCACGGCGACCACGTCGCAGGCAATGCCCTGGCGCCCTCTCCGCAGTCTCTGATCAACGCCGCGGTGCTCACGGGCGCGGCGGCAAGCCTTCCGATCACGAGGGACCCGGCGCCGCTCATGGGCCGGTCCGGACGCACGCT
>CAZBIP010000677.1:0-1669 GCA_964491885.1 uncultured Vicinamibacterales bacterium | reverse complement strand
GGCCGCCCGGAACACGCTCCGCCGTGCGGACATGAGTGTCGAATGCATCACCATGGCTGTTGAGTTCCTCCTGGGCAATCGCCGGTTCGTTCCGCAAGCCCACACTCGACTTCCTCCCCAGGCAGAGCATCCGGATCTGCAAGTGGCGGCCCCGCGATTGAGGGAGCGGGCTCCCGGGGGCGATCCCGGCCGGGCACGGCGTCTGCGGCCGTGATCATGGTCGCTTGCGGTTCAGATACGCGATCAGGTGGGACATCTCCTCCGGCGTGAGCTTCTGCCACTCCGTGTTCTTCGACACCATGCGCGAGAGCATTCCGGCTCCATGCTGCCACAACGACGAGATCATGGAGAACGAGGAGAACGTCCCGGCCTTCACCGTCAGATCGGGCGCTCCCAGATACGGCTCGTCGTGGCAGGAAGCGCACTGCTTCGCCTGGTAGATCCTGCCGCCCTGCGCCGGATCGCCGGCCTTGTCCACCCGCGAGGCCCCGGCGATGTAGGCGAACAGATCGGCACCCTGAGCCGGCGTCATCCGCGGGCGCGCCACCCTCGCCCTCTCCATCGCCTGCCACATCTCCGTCGCGTGGCTCCACATGGCGCTCGCCATGGCACCTTGGGTATAGCCGGGATCGTCGCGCTTCAACAAGGCTGGTGCAGCGGTTCCGCCGGCCTTTCCCGAACCGTGACACGACGCACACTGGAGTTCCTTGAACAGCCGCTCGCCCCGCACCACATCCTCCGCGGGCGCCTGAGCGCCGGCCTGTCGGGCCAGAAGAACGGCGCACACCATCAGAAGCGCACGGAACATCGGATTCTCCCATTCGCAAGAGTGTTGGACAGCATGGCCCGCGTGCACGCCCCTACTGCATGCTCGCGATCTCCCTCCTCGAGTCCCTGCACCGCCAGGCCAACGCGCGTGGCCCGGACGTTCCTTCGCCCGCGGCTGCGGCCTCGGTGGCCAGCACCACTCAGCGACCGCCTCCCCGACCGCGTCGCCTCGGTGAACCGGCTCAGACCTGGACAGCGCCGTACAGGATACCAGTGCTCGGCGGCCAGCCGCGCTTCGTGGCCCGCACTTCGTGGCCGGCCCGCACGTCCTCATCGGCGACCGGAACGGCACCGGCGGCGAAGCGTCCGCCCGCGCGATACGAGGCTTCGGGACCGGGGAGATCCTCACCGCCCGACGGTCGCCCTTGCACGGTCCGTTCGACGAACGGGCACCATCTGTCGGCGCTGTTGAAGTCACGATCCTCCCTGCAGCACCATTGTGGTTCCGCCCTGCCCTCAAGTTGTTTCGAGTGAACCACATCCGCAGTCTTGAGCATCCGGCTCGCGCCGGTAGCTCAATCGGCCAGTTTGTTCACTGCGGAAGACCGCGTAAACCGGACGGCTCCTCATCCGCCTTCGCCCTGAAGACAGAGCTTCGGGCCTGGCGCGCCGAAGCTCGCCGGCGTTCGGCGCGAGCGAAGGCGGCCGCGATGTCGGAGCCAACCATGCTGGCGGAGCGTCGGTTGCGGAGGTCAGCGGCTCCTCATCCGCCTTCGCTCGGCAGACCGAGCTGCGGCGAGATGTCGTCGCCATTCCCTTGAGGTGGAACGAGAGTGCCGGGAGGAATGGCTCCTCAGGTAGGACTCGAACCTACAACCCTCCGGTTAACAGCCGGATGCTC
>CAZBIP010000676.1:0-1671 GCA_964491885.1 uncultured Vicinamibacterales bacterium | reverse complement strand
TCGAGACAATTGAACAGTATAACCGCCAGGCGGGCGAGCTGGCCGAGCCGTACCGTTTCCTCGTGATCGCCGACTTCCCGAGGAATTTCAGCGAGGAGACCGCCCGTCGTCTGAGCAGCGTCATCCACAGCGGTCCTCGTTGCGGCGTCCACACGCTCATTGCCTACGACACGCGGGCCGAGCTGCCCAGCGGCGTGGACGTGCGGGACATCCACGCCGCCAGCATCCATCTTGTCTATGAGGACGGCAAGTTCGTCTGGCAGGATGACATCCTCAGGCAGTTCCCTCTGGTCCTCGACAAGCCGCCCGGCGAGGAGGCGTTGACCGAAGCCATGCACGTCATCGGCAAGGCCGGCGCCGCCTCCGCTCGAGTCGAAGTCCCGTTCACCGCCATCGCGCCGGAGGCGGACCAGCTCTGGTCGCTGGACAGCCGGCACGAGCTTCGCGTCCCGCTCGGCCGCACGGGTGCGACGCGATTGCAGCAACTGCTCCTCGGTCGCGGCGTCGCACAGCACATACTCATCGCGGGCAAGACCGGCTCCGGGAAGTCCACCCTGCTGCACGTCATGGTGACGAACCTGGCTCTCTGGTATTCGCCGGACCAGGTGGAACTCTATCTGATCGACTTCAAGCAGGGCGTCGAATTCAAGACCTATGCAACCCACAAGCTGCCGCACGCGAGAGCCATTGCCATCGAGAGCGACCGCGAGTTCGGCCTGAGCATTCTGCGCAGGCTGGAGGCCGAGATGACCCATCGCGGCGATCTGTTCCGTCAGGCCCGCGTGCAGGACTTGGCCGCCTATCGCAAAGCGACGGGCAAAGCGATGCCTCGCACCGTGCTCATCGTGGACGAGTTTCAGGTCTTCTTCGCGGAGGACGACAAGCTCGCCCAGGATGCCGCGGTCCTGCTCGAGCAGCTCGTTCGTCAGGGTCGTGCGTTCGGCATCCACGTCGTGCTCGGGTCCCAGACGCTGGGCGGGGTCTTCGGTCTGGCGCGGAGCACGATCGGGCAGATGGCGATCCGCATCGCCTTGCAGTGCTCGGACGCGGACGCCCAGCTCATCCTCGACGACGACAACATGGCCGCCCGTCTGCTCTCCCGTCCCGGCGAAGCAATCTACAACGACGCCGGGGGGCGTGTTACAGGCAACAGCCCGTTCCAGACCGCCTGGTTGCCCGACGCCACGCGCGACACGTACCTCACGCGGGTCTCGTCGCTCGTATCTCGTATATCGAGTGTCCCCACCGCGCAGGACACGGGACACGGGATGCGAGAAACGATTGTCTTCGAGGGCAGCGCCCCGGCCGACATCCGCGAGAACCGCCAGTTGGCGGCCTGTCTCGAACGGCCCGAGCCTTGCGACGCACCGCGAATCTGGCTGGGAGCGCCCGTGACGATCAAGGAGCCAACCGCCGTGACTCTCCGCCGACAGAGCGGCGCCAACGTGCTCATCATCGGACAGCGGGACGACCTTGCAAGGAACTTGACGAGCGCGGCCATCGTGAGCCTGGCGGCGCAGTGCCCCGCCGGCGTTGCGCTGAAAGGACAGAAGGTTGGAAGGTTGGAAGGTGAGAAGGCAAGCGTGGAAGGCCTGGAAAAAGGCGAATCGGGCCTGTATTCTTCAACGAAATCTCCCTCGGCGCAGAGCGCCGCTGCGCGTCGGGGTTCGA
>CAZBIP010000675.1:0-1677 GCA_964491885.1 uncultured Vicinamibacterales bacterium | reverse complement strand
CGGCAAGGCCGTGGCAATGCTCGGAGTCCTCTTCGACATCACGGAACGCAAGCACATGGAGGAGCAATTGCGGCGGCTCAACGACCAGTTGGAGGAGGAAGTCCAGGCCCAGACGGAAGAACAGCGGGACACGGTCGACCGGCTCCAGGACGAAGTGGTCCGGCGGGTGCTGGCCGAGGGGAAGCTCCGCAAGAGCGTCCAAATGCTCGAAGGCTTCTTCCAACATACCATCACGCCGCTGGCGTTCATGGACCGGCATTTCAATTTTGTGCGTGTGAACGAGGCCTACGCCAAGGCCGACGGGAGGGCACCGGAGTTCTTCAAGGGGAAGAACCATTTTGCGTTGTACGCCAACGACGAGAACCGCGCGATCTTCGAGGATGTGGTTCGAACGGGGCAACCCTATCGCGCGCACGCCAAGTCGTTCGTCTACCCCGACAAGCCGCAACAGGTCACCTACTGGGATTGGCAGCTCACCCCTCTGCTCGACGACCGGGGCGACGTCCAATACCTCGTGCTCAACCTCCAGGACGTCACCCGGCAACAGGCCACCCTTCGCGAGCTGGAGCATCGAGCCCTGCAACTCCAGAAGCTCACGCTCGAGCTCTCGCAGGCCGAGGACCGTGAGCGAAGGCGAATGGCGGAAGTCCTGCACGACGGCCTGCAGCAGCAGCTCGCCGCGGCGAAGTTCCACCTGGGTCTGCTCAGCAGCCGGGCCAAAACGGACGCGGCGATGCAGGAGATCGCCGGTCAGCTCGACAGGATGCTGCGGGACGCAATCGAGCAGTCCAGAAGCCTGTCGCATGAGCTGAGCCCCGCGATTCTGTACCACAGTGACCTGGGCGAGACCTTCGAGTGGCTGGCCCGGCAGGTGCAGACCAAGCACGGACTGGTGGTCCACACCGAGGTCCACGGCCGGGTCGACTCGCAGTCCGAGTCGATCAAGGCGTTCCTCTTCCGGGCGGGCCAGGAAATCCTGTTCAATGCGGTCAAACACGCGAAGGTCAAAGAGGCCCGGCTCCGCCTGCAGAAACGCAGCGGCTGTCTGTGGCTCACGATCGGCGACCACGGGCGGGGCTTCGACCCAAGCACGGTGTCGAGGGCCGCCGGCTTCGGACTCCTGAGCATCCGTGAACGCGTCGGACTGCTCGGCGGACGCATGAAGATCCGCAGCGTCCCCGACAAGGGCAGCGTGTTCCTGATCGCGGTGCCGGACGCTTCTCTCCGGGAAGACGGGAAACGAGAGCAGGCTGCGGAGGACGCGAAGCAGACGGCCGAGAGCGCTGCGCCCCATCATCCCGCGTCATCCGCCGTTCGTCCCCAGGTCCTGCGGGTGCTGTTGGTGGACGATCACAAGGTCATACGAGAAGGCCTTGCCGCGTTGATCGCCGAGCAGAAGGACATGGAGATCATCGGCCAGGCGGGCGACGGTCGCGAAGCGATCGAACTGGCCCGCCAGTTTCAGCCGGACGTGATCGTCATGGACGTGGCGATGCCGATCATGGCCGGCGACGAAGCGACGCGAAGAATCAGGACCGAGTTGCCCCGGACGCGAATCGTCGCTCTGTCGATGTTCGAGGAGCCGGGCGTTCGGGAGAAGATGCTCGAGGCCGGCGCCCAGGTCTATCTGCCGAAGACCGGGCCGGCGGAAGGATTCCTGAGCGCCATTCGCGGACT
>CAZBIP010000674.1:0-1678 GCA_964491885.1 uncultured Vicinamibacterales bacterium | reverse complement strand
AACCCCTCTCTCCGGCCCTTTCTCCGGCCCGCGCGAACGCAGCCCCCGGGACCCCCTTGCCCCAGTCGTTCAATCTCAAAGCCGCAGTTGCCTTCCATCCGCCGGCAGAACCGCCCCGCCCAATACCTGCGTAACGATGCAGATGTGTGTCCGCCTTCCCCTCACCCCAGCCCGCTCCCGTGGGGCTGGGGTGAGGGGGAACAACGCATGCAACTGCATAGACACGGCTAAACGCTCCGGCCTATGGAATGCCCACCTTGCGCGCCATGAGCCGAGTTCTATCCAACCGTGCTTTGGCGGCAACCAAGTATTACCATCTCATTGACTTTCCTCGCCATTTCCGCGTCCCGCCCTGGCGTCTTTGCGCTAATCCACACTCCTGCCGCCCGCGCTTTCGGCACGACATACAGCGATTGACGGCCCTGAATGAGAAAGAAGTGTGGCGAACACTCTTGAGCGCGGTTGACAGCCTGGACGCTGTGAGACATATTGGTCTCACGATGAAGACAGCCACCGTTAGAGACTTGCGAAACCGCTTCCCCCGCGTTGCCGCGTGGATTGAGGAGGGCCAACCGGTCGAGATCACCAAAGCCGGCAAGCCGTTCGCCCGCCTGGTGCCTGCGGCGCCGAAAAAGCCGCGCCGGTTCAAGATGCCGGACATCTTGGCGCGATTGGAGCGCGCCTATGGCGACCGCGTTTATTCCGCCGAAGCAGTTGCCAGAATGCGCGCCGCCGAATTGGAGGGCGAAGAAGGATGATCGCTTTCCCGGACACGTCCTTTCTCTGCGCGTTTTATCGCCGGCAAAGCAATTCGCCGATCGCCGCGGCGCACGCGGCGACGATGAAGGAACCCCTTCACGTCACCGCGCTGCTTGTTTATGAATTTCGGCAATCTCTCCGCTTTCAAGTCTGGCGTCATTCTCACAATCCGCGGCAAGGAATGCCGCTGGCCGACGCGCAAGCCGCGTTGAACCAGCTTGAAACGGACCTGGCCAATGGCGTGGCCGTGCTGGCCCCGTGCCACTTCCAGGAAGTGTTTCGCCGAGCCGAAGCGCTGTCCGCGCGCCACACAATTTCCGAGGGGCATCGCAGCTTTGACATTCTCCACGTCGCAACGGCATTGCACCTGGGCGCGCGGGAGTTCCTCACTTTCGACGTGAACCAGCGCACACTTGCCGCCGCCGAGCAGTTGAAGGTCAACCCAGTATGACCGAGGGCGCGCTAATGCAAAGCCAACCTGGTTCCTCGGAAAAGGGGTCAGTTAATGAGATTGTCATATTCCCCGCAGGCATTGGCGGGCAGACGCGGCAGCCCGACCCCGTCCACGCCGTTGCAACAACCACGCCAAGTGCCCTCGCGTGCCCATGCTCAATCGCTCTGCGATCCACGCCAACGGCATCGTCGTCTTCGAGCGCAACGTCCAGGCCAACTCAATCTTCCGTGGCTCCCCTTTGCGCCGCGCCTTCACGTCGGCCTCGCTCCAACCCATCCGCTTCAACCCCGCCACCACCAACCGCTCGGCTTGCACCGCCTCCGCCTCCTGCACCACCTCCCCGAAATGGCTCGGCCCAGGCCGCGTCTCCACCTGCTCCAACAGCTCTTGCCGAAACTCCTCCCCGCCCAGACACCACCCCCGCTCCACCCGCTTGAACTCACCCCGCAAATCCTCCCCTCGCCG
>CAZBIP010000673.1:0-1682 GCA_964491885.1 uncultured Vicinamibacterales bacterium | reverse complement strand
GGCGCGGAAGTCGGCCGTGCAGACGCCGGGCAAGGCGCTGACGCGAACGCAGCTCACGCTGTAGGCGTGCTGAGCGAAACGAGGAAGGGACGCATGGAACCGCGCACGACAGGTCGTTCGGCACGCTCGCGCGTGAGCCGCCTGGCCGCGGCCGCCGCGCTGGCCGCGGCGGCCCTGCTCGCCGGGCCGGCCGACGCGCTCGCCCAGCTGGATCCGCTGCTGTTCCTCCAGCGGAACAAGCCGAACGTCATCATCGCGGTCGACGTGGCCAACCGCATGCAGCGAGACGCGGACGGCACGTACTACGACCCGTACACCTACCCGAGAACGGGGGCGGCGTGGGAGCCGATGATCGGCGTGTCGGCCGCGACGAGCGCGTCCTCGTACCGGCGGGCCTACCCGTCGCTCGCTTACGCGACCGGCGGGACGGACCTGTTCACGGCCGCTTCGATCCTGACGGTGGGCGACCTGTACACGCCGGCGTTCGGTCCCTTCTACGCACGGACCCGTCTCGGCGTGGCCCGTTCCGGCCTGCTGGCTGCGCTCCGCGCCAATACGCGCGTCGCGCGGTTCGGCCTCGTCAAGATGCGGCAGAGCAACCCGCGGATCGCCGGCATGTCGAACGCCGGGCCCGTCTGGGTGCAGTCGGCCGAGCAGCTGGGACCCACCGAGAGCGGCTCGCTCGACGGCCGCTGGCTCCTGACCTACCCGCTCGTGAGCGCGGCGAACGGGTCGCTCGTGTCGGCTTCTTCGCCCGTTGTCGCCACCGACGCCGCCGGGGCAAACGCGTCGGTTGAGCTGGCGCTCGCAAAGGAACCCGGTCAGGCCGGCGCGCTCTTGCCGGCCGGGATGGACTCCGCGACGGCCGAGGACGCGCCGCTCGCCAACCTGCTCGCCGACGCGCGCGCCGAGGCGGCGCGACTCATCGCCGCCGACACGCAGTGCCGGAACACCGTTGTGATTCTCGTGACCGGCGGGGGCGAGGGAACCACCGCGTCCGGCGCCAACCCGGCCACCACCGCGTCGTCGTTCCTGAACGTCAATGGGAACCGCGTGCCGATCTACGTGATTGCGATTGCCCCGCCGGCGGTGTCAGTGCCGGCTCTGCAGCTCATCGCTGCGAATTCGGGCGGCGGGTACTACGAAATCACGAAGTCCCAGATCGAGACCGTCCCCGCCGGCATGACCGTTCCCGAGGTGGCCTTCGCCGCCAACGCGGCCATCCAGCACGCGTTCGCCGCGCAGATCGACGTCAACACGGCGCCGACGCCGCTCCTGCCGCTCGGCCCGAAGACCGAATCGCAGACGGTGAGCCCAGTTGTCGGCACGGTGAACCTCGAGAACGCCGTGGACATCACGGGCGCGCTCCTGCCGAACACGCGCATCACGAGCGCGGCGGGCACGGTCGTGCCGCAGCGCTCGAACCTCATGGTGACGGCGGGCTTCTCGCTGCCCGGCTTCGAAGGCCGCCTGCGCGGGTTCCGGGTGTACGAGCCTCAGCCCGACGTGACGAAGCCGTACGGCTGGGGGTTCGTCGCCGCGAACACCAGGCTCTGGGTCTCGAGCCTCCCGGCGGCGTCCGAGCGGAACATCTTCACGACGCTGCCGACGGGCGGCATGGTCGCGCTGACCGCCGCGAACGCGGACGCGCTCGCGCCCTACCTGACGTCCATCGACGCCGC
>CAZBIP010000672.1:0-1682 GCA_964491885.1 uncultured Vicinamibacterales bacterium | reverse complement strand
GTGACGGGCATGGGGATCGTCGCCGCGAACGGGCACGGACTGGACGCGTTCGAGCGGGCGCTGCGGGAAGGCCGGTCCGGCATCAGGTTCCAGCCGAAGCTCGCCGATCTCGGGTTCGGATGCCAGGTCGCCGGCGTGCCGGAGCTGAGCGACGAGACGAAGCGCCGGTACTTCCCGGAGGACGCCCTCGGCGCGATGAACAGCAGCATGACCTACGCGGCGATCGCCGCGGTTGACTGCTGGCGTGACGCCGGCCTCGCGCTGCCGGACGACGGCGGCGACGTGAACTGGGATGCCGGCGCGATCGTCGGCACGGGCATCGGCGGCGTGGACACGGTCGGCGACCTGGTGGTGCCGCGCGTCAACGAGGGCAAGGTGCGCCGCCTGGGCAGCCGCACGGTCGAGCAGACCATGGCCAGTTCCGTGAGCGCCCTCATCGGCGGGATCCTCGCGCTCGGCGGCCAGGTGACCACCAACAGCAGCGCCTGCACGACCGGCACCGAGGCGATTGTGGATGCGTTCCACAAGATCCGCGACGGACGGGCGGTGCGGGTGATCGCGGGCGGGGCGGAAGGCTCCTCCCACTACATCTGGGCCGGCTTCGACGCGATGCGCGTCCTGGCCCGCCAGTCCAACGATCGCCCCGAGGCCGCGTCGCGGCCCATGAGCGCCTCGGCCGGCGGCTTCGTGCCCTCGTCCGGCGCCGGTCTGCTGATGGTCGAGAGCCTGTCGGCGGCGCAGGCGCGCGGCGCCAGGATTCACGCGGAGATCCTCGGGGGCCACGTCAACTGCGGCGGCCAGCGCGGCGGCGGCAGCATGACGGCGCCGAACCCCGAAGGCGCCCGGCGCTGCATCCTTGCGGCCCTGGCCGAGGCCGGCATCGGGCCGGACGCCGTGGACGCCATCAACGGGCACCTGACGGCGACGATGGCCGACCCTCTCGAGATCGGCACGTGGCAGCGGGCGCTCGGCAGGCCGCCCGAGCGCTTTCCGTGGATCAACTCCACCAAGTCGCTCGTCGGCCACGGCCTCGGGGCGGCCGGCGGCATCGAGGCCGTGGCGTGCGTGCTCCAGCTCAGCCGGGGCTTCCTTCACGGCTCGGTCAACTGCGAAGACCTGCATCCCGCCGTGGCGCCGTTCGCGGCGAGCATCCCGCACGAAACGATCGAGGCCTCGCCGAAGGTGCTGGCCAAGGCCAGTTTCGGCTTCGGCGACGTCAACGGATGCCTGATACTGAAGAAGTGGGAGTCGTAGGCCGAACTTCCCCATCGGCGCGCCCGCCGGTGACACGCCTCTGGAACAGGAGACACGAATGGACCACGCAGCCGCACTCGAGAAGGTGACCACGATCATCAAGCCGTTCGCGAAGAACGTCGAGGCGCTCGGAAACGCGACCGACGCGACGCGGATCATCGAGGACCTGGGCGTGAACTCGGCCCGCCTGGTCGACATCATCCTGGCGTTCGAGGACGAATTCGGCATCTCGGTGGACGACGAGTCCGCGGACAAGGTGCACACCATCGGCGACGCGGTGCAGATGATCCTGCAGAAGACCGCGGCGGCGGGTTAGGCCGGGGTGGCGGTGAGGTTCGACCGGCCCGGGCTGCGCGTGCAGGAGTTCCTGTCGCACGCCGTGAGCCCCGTGACCTACGGCGCCCTCGCGGGGTTGATGAGGTTCGGCC
>CAZBIP010000671.1:0-1685 GCA_964491885.1 uncultured Vicinamibacterales bacterium | reverse complement strand
TGGGCCCGCCGAGGGACCGCATCCTGCGCCGTCCGGGCGGCGCCGACGCGCCTGGCTCGCGGTACACGTTCACGTCGCGCGTGGCGGTGAGCACGTTCGTCTCCATCGGCGAGCCCGCCAGGCGCCCGGCCGCGATGTGTCCCAGCGTGTGGACGAGGTTCGTGGCGATCAGGAGGAGCCCGCATCCGGCGCCGCGGGTCACGCAGATCCAGCGGCCCTCCGAGTGATCCTGAGAGGCCGCGACGACGGTGCCGAGGGCGAACCAGAAGAGGGGGCCCAGCCACGCGCAGCGGGTGGCCGCCCACGTGACGCCGAAGAGACGGAAGAGGGGCCGCCGGGAGCCGGCGTCCGTGTCCTCGAGGGCCAGGAAAGGCCGCCGCATGGCGCGTTCCGCAATCGGGGGGCGCCGGAGGCGCGGGCGCCCCGGCGCATTCTCGCACAGGCGGCCGCCCACGAACTCCGATGCCCGAGCTCCGCCGCGAGTTCCGCGGCCCCTTGCGCTGCGGCGGGCGCGGGTTTACTGTCTCCCCGGCCGGCCGCGCGAGTGAGAGAAGGTGACACTTACCAATTCCGGGCGTTCACGCGGAATTGGAACGTGTCACCATTTCGCCCGCATTGCCGCGCGGGGGTGACGCCCATGAAGATCGGCTGCGGCGGGTGGGTTTTCGTCTGGGCCGTGCTGGCGGCCGGCCTGACGCTCTTCTTCAACCAGCGCTTTCCCGGCGCGGACGCGCTCGCGTCCGACACGCCGCGCCTCAGGCTCGTCGCCGGCGCGGGGCTCGTGGACGCTCTGCTGGTCCTCTTCGCCCTCAGCATGTTCGCGGCCGCGTGGGGCGTCTTGCGCGAGCAGGGGCAGCTCGACCGGGCGTGGGAGGGGAAGCTGCCGGCCGATGGCGTGCACGGCGTGTTCTACGGGCCGATCCGGCGCGACGGCCCGCCGCTCGCCGCGCCGGTCACCGGGCGCGAGTGCCTCCTCTACCGCTACCAGGTGACGCACGAGGAGCAGGGGCTGCGCATGCGCCGCGGGGGGACCACGTCCAACGAGACGCGCACCGTGGTGGACGCGGAGGGGTTTGCGCTGACCCCCTCGACCATCGCCACCGCGTCCGGGTCGCTGAAGCTGCTGACGATCGTGCAGCCGGAGTTTCCGCCGGAGCGGTTCACGCTCGACCAGGTCCGGGAGAAGCTCGGGGCGTATCTGGCCGGCGCCAGGCTCACCGGGAGCGGGCCGCTCGACGCGGATCTCGCCGCCGCGGAGCGCCTGCTCAAGGACACCGACGGCGCCGTCCGCTACGACCGCGGGTCCGCGCGCTTCGATCCGGCCAAGAGCTACACCGTCACCGAGCACGTCGTCCAGAACGACGACTACGTCTGCGCGTTCGGGACGTATTCGGCGGAGAAGGGCGGCATCGTGTCCGACCCCGGGTCGGCGGAGGTCATACCCGCGCGGCTGCGGAAGGGGCCGATCGAGTCGGTGTCGCGGGGGCTCGCGCTGGGCGCCGCGTGGCGGGCGGTGGCGGGCGTCGCGTGGATCGCGGCGGCGGTGGCGGGCGCGTGGGCGTTCCTGCGCTTCGGGCCGTCGTACTGGGGGTGAGCTGCGCCGCGCTCACATGGAGGCCGGCCCTCCTCGTCACTGGAAGATCAGCGTCCCGAACTTCTGGTAGTTGTGGAACGTGCCCGTGACC
>CAZBIP010000670.1:0-1689 GCA_964491885.1 uncultured Vicinamibacterales bacterium | reverse complement strand
GCCCGGTGGCGGGTCCTGTCCGGGACGTTTCCATTTGTCCTCGGCAGAACTGACGGTGACTAGCCTGCGGGCAAATGGAAAGCGCCCCGGCCACCCGCGGAAGGCGGGCAGCCGAGCATCCCGGCGGCTACGCGGGCTTGGGGCGGCTGCTACTCGGGCTTGGGGCGGCGGCGGCCACGGCGGCGGCGACGGCGGCGGCCTGCGGGGCGGCCCGGGGCGTCGGCGGCCTCTGGCGGCTGGGGCGCACCGTCGGGGTTCCGCCAGAACTCCACCTTGTCGGGCGCGTCGCCGTGGATCTCGAGCCACGTCAGGGCGTCGGGGAACGCGGTGCGGCGGGCCAGCATGCGCCGCGCCTGGGGCGAGCGGCTGGGCTCGCGCAGGCGGCGCTGCAGCATGAGCACCTGGTGCACGCGCTCCACGTCGCGGCGCGAGAGCGGGATGATGCCCAGGTTCAGGCCGGGGCGCTCCTCGCCTTCCATCCACGACGGCCAGGCGCCCTGCGAGAAGCCGAGGGGCACGATGAGGCTGCCGAGGAGGATGCCGGTGGTCAACTCCGGCGGGATGGCCGCGGACCGAAGCCGGTAGGCGTCGAGCCGGGCGAGGGAGGCCCAGAGCGCGCCGCCCGCCTCGCGGTGGAGCACGTCGCTGAGCGGCTCGAGCAGGCCGAGGCGGCGGAGTTCCCGGAACGTGCGCTCGGCCGAGCCGGAGCGGAGGATCTTGAAGTACTCCTCGGCGAGCCGGGCCGGGGCGGCCAGCGCGAGCCGCCGGCGCTCGGTGGCGAAGGCGTCGAGGACGGGCTGGTCGATCGTGAAGCCCAGCCGCGCGGCAAACGACACGGCGCGCTGCATGCGCACGGGGTCTTCGCGGAACCGGACGACCGGGTCGCCGATGCAGCGGATGACGCGCGCGCGCAGGTCCTCGAGGCCGCCGACGTAGTCGATGATCGAGAAGGTGGCGATGTCGTAGAAGAGGCCGTTCACCGTGAAGTCGCGGCGGAAGGCGTCTTCTTCGGGCGTGCCGAAGGTGTTCTCGTGGTGCAGGGGAGGCGGGCGCCGCGACCGCCGGCCGGGCCGCGCGCCGTCCAGCCTGGCCTCGACGGGCGGCGAATCCACGTCACGGGCCTCGGCTTCCATGCGAGCCTCGGCTTCCCTCGCGGCAGCTTCCCGCGCGGTCTCGCGTGCGGCGGCTTCGCGCACGGCAGTTTCGCGGTCCGCGGCGTCCTGCGCGGCCGCCTCCGCCGCTTCTTCCTCGGTGATCTGCCGCCTGAAGGTCGCCACCTCGATGACCTTCGTCCCGAACCGGATGTGCGCGAGGCGGAAGCGCCGGCCGATGATGTAGCAGTTCCGGAAGAGCTTCTTGATCTGGTAGGGGTGGGCGTCGGTGCCGATGTCGAAGTCCTTGGGCCGGCGCCCGAGCAGCAGGTCGCGCACGCCGCCGCCGACGAGATACGCGGTGAAGCCGGCGTCTTTCAGCCGGTAGAGCACCTTCAGCGCGTCGGGGTCGACGTCTCTCCGCGACAGGGTGTGCCCCTCGCGGGGGACGATGAGCGGTGGCATCCGGGGAATCTTACCGGGGACTGGGGGCTGGGGGCTAGGGGCTGGGGGTTGGGGGCTGGGGGTTGGGGGCTGGGGACAAGACGGGAATTGACATAAACCCAACGTTAGGATATTGTTGGCGCGTGACCTGGGC
>CAZBIP010000669.1:0-1693 GCA_964491885.1 uncultured Vicinamibacterales bacterium | reverse complement strand
ACGCACGCCGGGCCGCGCAGTCATCCTCGTTGCCGTGTCTCTGGCCGCCGTCGTCGTGGCCGCCGTGTCACTGGCCGCCTGGCCTTCACTTCTGGCGCGGCAGGGTGACGGCGCTCCCGCCCGGCAGAGCGGCGGGGTCCCCACGCGGCAACAGGCGGGCGCGCCATCGCACGGACTCAATCAGGCAACCGGCGGTTCTGCCGCCGTCAGGATGCCCCGCACGTGGCTGCAGGGCTTCGTGACAGCCGTGTCTGGCGACTCGATCGTCTACCCCTGGGCCTACCCCGGGCAATCGACGGCACTGCTGAGCCGGGCCACCGACGGCCGGATGCGCGTCGCGTGGAGCGGCGAAGCGGTGCCGTCCGGCTCGCCGGACGATCTCGTGACCTACCTCTGGCACGCCGGCACCGCGTCCGGGTACGGCGCGCACGCGTTCACGTTGGCGATCAACGACACGCCGGCGGCCACGTTCCGATCCGGGCGGACGACCGACGACCGCGCGTGGACCGTCGCCGGCGCGGGCGGATCCACCTTGTCGTTCCTGACGACGCGCGTCGGCACGTTCGACGAACTGTTCGGGTTCATGTGGGTGACGGGCCCGCGGTCGATCTTCGGCACGGGCGCCCCGCGCTTCTCGGTCACCGGCGAAGCCGCTGGCAGCCAGGACTACTACCTCGGCCCGCAGGAGCCCGTGCGGACGTTCGCGCGCGTGCGCTCCGAGGAAGCCGTCCTCGCGGACGGCAGCCGCGCCCTGCGCGTCGAGGTCAGCAGCGTTTCCGATCCGGAAGACGTGCGCATCGACGCGGGCGGCGGTCTCATCACGTCGCGCACGCAGACCGGTTACTGGAGCCTCCTCGTGCCGGCCGGCCCGAACACGGCGCGGACCTTGCCTGTGTCGGTCGCGATCGGCGGCCGCGCGCCCATCGTCGAAACGCTCGCGCTCCAGCCCGTGACGACGCGCGCTATCCACCTCCTCCCGCACTCCCACGTGGACATCGGCTACTCGGACCCGCAGCCCGAGGTCGAGCGCAAGCAGTGGGCGAACCTGCGCGACGCGGTTGAGCTCGGCCGCAGGACGGCGTCGCACCCGCCCGACGCCCGGTTCAAGTGGAACGTCGAGGGCCTCTGGTCGGTTGAGAGCTACCTGAAGCAGGCCGGCGAGGCTGAGAGAAACGCGTTCCTGGACGCCGTCCGCGACGGAACGATCGGACTCCAGGCCAACGACGCCAACATCCTCACCGGCCTCGCGACACCGGAGGAGCTCCGCCGCTGGACCGACGGCTCGCGGCGCCTGCGCGCGGCCTACGGGCTCGGCCCGATGCGCTCCGCGATGCACTCGGACATCCCGGGCCTGAGCTGGACGTCCGTTGCCGCACTCGCCGAATCAGGCGTGCGGTACTTCAGCAGCGGCCCGAACTACCAGCCGGGCCTCGCCGACGGCGGCGACCGGATCGGCGGCACGCTGAAGGCACTTGGCGACGCGCCCTTCTGGTGGGTGTCGCCTTCGGGCGAAGAGCGGCTGCTCTTCTGGATGGCCGGCCGCGGCTACTCCTGGTTCCACGGTCTCAATGCCGGCCGGATGACGGCCCAGTCGCGCGACGCGCTCCTCGAGTACATGAAGACGCTCACTGAAGACGGCTACCCGTTTGACATGGTGCAGGTGCGCTACACGATTGGCGGCGACAACGGCCCC
>CAZBIP010000668.1:0-1700 GCA_964491885.1 uncultured Vicinamibacterales bacterium | reverse complement strand
ACCAGGGACTCCCGTCCCTGTTCCTCGACACCTGGGCCGCCAACGCCGCCCAACTTCGCCGCGCCGGCGTGCCGGCGTCGCAGGTCCATGTGTCCCGCCTGTGCACGTCCTGCCATCGCGGCCTGCTGCATTCCTACCGGGTGGACGGGCCGCACGCCGGGAGGATGGTGGGGGTCGTCAGGAAGAAGTCAGAAGTCAGAATTCAGAAGTCAGAAGTCAGAATTCAGAATGAGGGATGAAGCCCGGTTACGCGCGGCGCTCGCTCGGAAGGGGGCGCGTGCGCTGCAGGCTGACCGGCTACACTATCTGGACCATGCTTCTCCGTTCGCCATTCGCGCTCATGCTGGCCGCCTGCCTGGCCCTGGCGGTGCCGGCCGGGACCGGGCTTTCCGGTTCGCAGGAGACGCCGGCGCCTCCCGGCGCGCGGCACGAGGAGGTTGCGTCGCGGCTGCTTCAGAAGGGCCTGCGCGAGTTGGGTGCGTACCGGGCCCTCGAGGCGGTCCTGTCGGCCGGCCCGCGGCTGACGGGCTCGCCGGAGGCGGATCTCGCCGTGGCGCGGATGGCGGACTACATGAGAGCGCTCGGGTTCGATCGCGTGCACGTGGAGCCCACCACGGTCGGCCGCTGGGTCCGCGGCACCGTGGAAGAGGGCGCCATGCTCTCGGCGTCGCTCGGCAGGGTCCCGGTGAAGGTGCGCGCCATCGGCAACAGCATCGCCACGCCCGCGGCGGGCCTCACCGCCGGCCTCATCGAGGTGCGCTCGATCGCGGAGCTCGAGACCGTCGGTGACCGGGCGCGCGGGCGCTTCGTCTTCTTCAACGGCGCCATGGATCCGGGCCGTCTCGACGCCTTCGCCGCGTACGGCAGTGCGGCCGCGCAGCGGTCGGCTGGCGCGGTGGCCGCCGCGCGCGCCGGCGCGATCGGGGCGGTCGTGCGATCGCTGCAGTTCGAGATCGGCGACGACCCGCACACGGGGATGCTGAGCTACGACCCGGCCGTGCCGAAGATCCCGGCTGTCACCGTGTCCACCGCCGCCGCCGAGCGCCTGGGCGCGGCGCTCCGCGCGGACCCTGAGACGCGGTTCTTCTTCAAGACGTCGAGTGCCATCCTGCCGCCCGTCGTCTCGCACAACGTCATGGGCGAGGTGCGCGGCACCGGGCATCCCGAGGAGGTCATCGTCATCGGCGGCCACCTGGACAGCTGGGACCTCAGCCCCGGCGCGCACGACGACGGCGCGGGGTGCGCGCAGGCGATCGAGGCGGTGCGGCTGATCCGTGGGCTCGGCCTGACGCCGACGCGCACGATCCGGGCGGTGCTCTTCATGGACGAGGAGAACGGCGGCACCGGCGGGCGGGACTACGCGAAGGCGCCGCAGCGCGCCGGCGAACGGCACATCGCCGCCATCGAGTCCGATCGGGGCGGGTTCCTGCCCCTTGGGATCGGTGTCGGCGCCAAGGGGGAAACCTACGGCCGCATCAAGGCGTGGGAGCCGCTGCTGCAGAAGGCGGGCCTGCAGTGGATCCGGCCCGGCGGCGGCGGCGTGGACATCGCGCCGCTGGGCGCGTCGGGCACGATCCTGATGAGCCTGGTCCCGGACTCCCAGCGCTACTTCGAGGTGCACCACTCGGGCATCGACACGATCGACAAGGTCAACGCCAGGGAACTCGAGCTGGGCGCCGTCGGCATGGCGATGATGGCGT
>CAZBIP010000667.1:0-1701 GCA_964491885.1 uncultured Vicinamibacterales bacterium | reverse complement strand
CGACCTCAATCTCTATTCGGAGCCGCGGGAGTTCGCGACCACGAGCCCGGACGAGCCGGCCGACACCGTCGAGCACTTCGGGTCGATCTGGCCGGCCGCCCACGTCCGCCCGGCCGGAACGCCGTCGCCGTTCGGGCCTGGCGCGGGCGACCGCATTCGCATCTACGTCTCGTTCGGGACGGTCGTCTGGGGGTTGCGTGCCGCCGAGGCCATGGCCGCCATGGAAGCGCTGGCAGACGGGATCGCGCAGATGCCCTCGGTGACGGCGCTCATCAGCCTGGGCGGGCGCGATGTCCCGGGGGAGGCAGAGCGCCTCGCGCGTCCGAACGTCCGCGTCGAGAGGTACGTCGATCAGATCAGGGTGCTGCAGGAAGCCTCGGTCTTCGTGACCCACCACGGGCTGAACTCGACCCACGAGGCGATCTACTACGGCGTGCCGATGATCTCGTACCCGTTCATCTGGGATCAGCCCGGCAACGCGGCCCGCTGCCAGGAACTGGGCATCGCCGTGCCGCTGGTGCCCACAGCGATGGGTCCGGTGGCCACGGCGGACGTGCACGCGGCGCTGGGTCGCCTCTTGTCGGCAGGCCGGCCGCTGCGGGAGCGCCTCGACGCGGCGCGGCAGTGGGAGCTCGACACGATCGCGCGCCGGCCGGCGGTCGTCCGGCGCATCAGAGGTCTCATGGTTTGACGTGCCCTGGCGGGCGCCAGGACGGGCCACTCAGGCCGGCGTCGCTCCTCCGGCCGCCTCCGGCCCGGCCGGCGGGATGCCGGACTCGATCAGCGTGCGGTCCATGAGGACCCAGATCAACTGGACGAGCATCGCCACGCCGGTTCCCACCAGGATCCACTCGATGCGGACCACCTCCGCCAGCGGGCCGAACACCAGCATGCCCAGGGGCATCGTCGAGGTCATGAGCATCGTGAAGATGCTGAAGACGCGGCCGAGATAGTCGGGCTCCACGTGCTCCTGGAGCAGCACCGTCGCGGCGGTGTTGTAGAAGGGCATCGCGACGCCGAAGACGGCCATCGGCACGAGGTAGATCCAGAAGCCCGGCGCCAGGCCCAGCAGGATGGTGCAGACGCCCATCACGAGGGCGGCGACGACCATCGTGTAGACCCGGTTCCGATGGCCTCCGCGGGCTGCGACGATCGCGCCGCCGGCGATCATGCCGGCGGAGAAGACCACCTCGATGGCGGTCATCCGCCAGTACTCGCCGCCGAAGGTCCGCGCCACCTGGAGTGGCGTCAGAAAGGCGGCCGGGGCGAACAGGAAGAGCAGGATGCCCACGAACACGAAGAACGGCACGAGGAATCGGTGCTCCCGGATGTAGCGGAAGCCGAGCTCCAGGTCGCCGAAGTAGGACACCGTCTGCGGCTTGCCGGCCTTCTCGTGCGGCGGGACCTCCAGGAAGAACACGAGGAGCGCAATCGCCACGGCGGCGGTGCCCACGTCGAGGAAGAACACCTGCTCCATCGGCCACACGGTCAGCAGCGATCCGGCGAGCACGGGCGACAGGATGGTCATCCCGGACTGGAGCATGCTGGAGAGCCCGTTGACGCGCGTCAGTTGGTCCTGAGGCACGAACTGGGGAAGCAGGGCCCCGACGGCCGGGCCCTGGACCGCCTGCCCGAGCGAGCGGACTGCCGCGGTCAGCATCACGAGCCACAGCGTCTTGCCCCCGACCATGAAGACCACCG
>CAZBIP010000666.1:0-1710 GCA_964491885.1 uncultured Vicinamibacterales bacterium | reverse complement strand
GGACCTCTTCCGGCTCCACTATGGCCAGCAGACCATCGTCTTCGCAGGCTCCAACCCGATGGCGATCGAGGTCTCGAAACGGTTCCTGGTGCCGAGCATCCTGTCACACACGCCCAAGCGGGAACGATTGGCCGTGCTCGACGGATTCGCGAAGGGCCAGTTCACCGTGCTGGTTGCCAATCGCGTTCTTGATGAGGGCGTCGATGTCCCCGAGGCCAAGGTGGCCGTTGTCATCGGTGGACAGGCATCGACGCGCCAGGCGACACAGCGACTCGGGCGGGTCCTGCGCCGCTCCGGCGACGCGCGAGCGACGCTGTACGAGGTGGTCTGCGAGGACACGAAGGACGTGGAGCGGTCCCGCAAGAGACGAAGAAGCGATGCTTACGAGCGAACAGTCCATCGTCGAGTATAGGGACGGGCGGGCCGTCCCCGACCGCTTGACGCAGGGGACGCATCGGCACTATCGCGACTACGCCGAGCGGATGCTCGCGGTCTATCGCAACGGCGCGGGCCGGCAGCGTCGGGCTCTGCACAAGGAGATCGAGGCGATCTTCGCGGACGAGCCGGATTGTCCGGTCCGACGGATCCAGGCGTTCTGCAAGCTGCTCGACGACGCGAGCGTCTACGAGGCCGACTCAGCGGGTGCTGCTTCGAAGCTCCGGCTGGAGGTCTTCTCGAAGGCCGCGAGGTTCCACCCGCTCGTGCAGACGCCGGACCGACTCTTCGAGCACCAGGAGGACCTCGCGAAGGCGCAACTTGCGGAGGAACTTGCCAAATCCTGGGACAGGATCGAGCGGGCGCTCTACGCGGATGTTCTTTCGTTCCAGCAACTCAATAGCTTCCCAGGCTACCCTGACGCAGGCGCGTTTCTCTCTCGTTACAACGTCGCTCAGCTCCAGGCGGCGCTCTATCGCGCCGAGACGATGACCGTGACTGCCGCCGCGGACCTCAAGACGATAGTCCGCTACGCGAAGCTCGCCCGGCTGCTGCACGAGATCAGCGTAGCACGGGCATCTTGCCCGCGTCCTCATGGGTGGGACGCCCATGCTACGTATCGAATCGTCTTTTCCGGCCCGGCGTCGGTGCTGCACGAGACCCGTCGATACGGGGTGAACTTCGCCCGCTTTCTGCCGGCGCTGCTGGCGTGCCAGGGCTGGGAATTGACGGCTGTCCTGCAAACACCCTGGAAGACCAAGGCCCACCTCGTGATTTCCGACGCGGACCGGTTCACGAGCCACCTGCCTGCGCCGGAGGAGTTCGACTCGGGTCTGGAGGAGTCCTTCGCGAGCAAGTTCGGTCCCACTCGCGAAGGCTGGCAACTCATCCGCGAGGGCGACATCCTGCACGAGCACCAGGCGACGTTCATTCCGGACTTCACGTTCCGTCACGAGGACGGCGCCGAGGTCTTTCTGGAAATCGTCGGCTTCTGGACGCCGGAGTACCTGCAGCACAAACGCGAGACGCTCCATCGATTCCGCAAGCACAGGATTCTCCTGGCCGTGCCGCAAAGCTCGCTCCGCGAAGGCGCCCAGATCGCGGACAACATCCTGGTCTACAAGACCGCTCTGAAGATTGAGCCGGTTCTGGCCGCCCTGGAAGCCGCAAGGAGCAGCCGTCGCGCATAACCGCAGATCGGGATAGCCGTTGGAATCCTCATAGATGGGAGTCGATTATGCGATTGCACAAGCTCGGGATCGTTCCGCTGTGTCT
>CAZBIP010000665.1:0-1715 GCA_964491885.1 uncultured Vicinamibacterales bacterium | reverse complement strand
ACCAAATAGAACCAATAGGGGATGCCCGCGAAAAAGACTTGCTTGTTGCCGTCCGGCAAAGTGGCGATGGCCAGCGCGTTGGGGGCCGTATCAGGGGCATAGGCGCTAACTTAACAAAACTGCTCCCAGGGATACCGGCTGAGTTGAGCGGTCCGGGTTCGACGACGTTCCTTGAGTCCGCTTCGGATTTCGGGACCGTGGGACACCAATTGCCGGGGTAGCAACGGGCGGCTTACCACCGCGATGACCGCGTCGCGCGCTTCAATGAACTCGCGCCAATGGCTCGGAGGCAGGCCAACGATATCCCCAGGGGAAAAAGAACTTTGCCTCTTGCATGAGCCGCTCAATGAGCAACCCGCAGAGCAGCTTGGCCTGAATCCAAGCTCGGCACGATTGCGCGTCATACTTGGGTAAGCAGCCCAAACCCAGCAAGCTCTTGAGATGCTTGAAACGCAACTCGATCTGCCAGCGAACCCGGTACAATTCTAAGACTTCCTCCGTGCTGAGCTCTTCGGCGCTGACGGTGGTAAACACCATAATGAACTCCGCCAGTTTTAGAGCTTCCTCATCGACCTGCTTTTGCTTCTTACGGGCCTGCCGCCGCATCTTCTCCTGGGCGCGAGCCGTGGCGACGGCACTTTTGCGAATGGCGCATAGTCGCCCAGGATAGCGCTTGCCCTGGTGAGTAAACCACACCGCCCATTCTCGGGCGCCCCGCTTGGGTAGCTTGTTCATTTCCTTGAGCGCTGCAAAAGGCTTGCCCTCCTCCGTTCCCAGGGGAAAGCTGAAGCTATTCCAGCGCACCAGCACGTCCCCATGTCCCGCCAGTACGGCCTCAGCCCCCGCCGCGTTACTGTAACCTCGGTCCGCCAATATCAAGTCCCCACGCCTCACGGGAATTCGTCGGTAGCTCTCCCCGCCGTGCTCATCGGTTAGCTCGAAGAAATCGCAGCTCAGATCCGGCAGGCACAGGGTGTAATGGATCCGCCAATCGGTGCCCGCTCCTCCTTGTTCCTCAACGGTGGTAGCGTCCACCACCCGAACCCGCCGCCCCTGGGCCAACCGCTGGACTAGGGCGACATCCCCCATCTCGGTCATTTGCGAGGTGAGCTGCCGCAGCCACGGCTCGCTCGACCGCAGCCGCTTGAGCAGCGCCACATCCGAAATATCGGCAATCGACTGCTCGCGTGCTCGCACCACCGTTTGACGCAACGATAAACCAGTCGCCGTGTGCATCAGAATGAGTTGGAGCAAGCTGTCGGCGTTAGCAATGCCTCGTGCCCGCCGAAGCGCCCCAGTGCTTCGCGCTTGCTCGCGCCAGCCCGGGGGCAGAAAGTCCGTAAGAAATTCCCATTCCTCATCCAGCAGATGGACGTGCTTCACCCCAGCTTGATAACACAGCTACAACCCGCGCAGCAATACTTAAGTTAGCGCCTATGGGGCGGCAGCGCGGGATTAAACCCCGGAGGCCAACTCGCCATTCTCGAGGCGGCGGGGCGGGGAGGGAACCCGTGGGTCCGGAGGCAGGTCTTCTTTCTGAATTCGCTTAACCAGCACAAACGCAAGAATGGCTCCTGCCAGAATCTCGCCGACGCCGAGCCAAACCGAGCGCAGCAACAGGGTGCCGACGCCGAAGTTGACCAGGAATAACAGAGCCAGCCCCAGCAGAAGATTCACGACCGCCTTCGCCAGATACGGCGTGCGTTTGATGCCGT
>CAZBIP010000664.1:0-1719 GCA_964491885.1 uncultured Vicinamibacterales bacterium | reverse complement strand
ACCCCGGAAGCCGCGAAGACGTACGCCGCCGAGCAGCCCGTGAGGCCGCCGCCGAGGATGGCCACCTGCACGTCCACGTCGCCGCGGAGACGGGGGTACGAGGGCTGGCGGACCTTGGGGTAGCGATCCAGCCAGTACGGGACGCCGTAGCGGGTTCTCATGTGATCGACTGCCGGTAGCCGAGGATTCTACCCTGACGACGGCGGGAAAAGAATCCAGAAGTCAGAATTCAGAATTCAGAATGGGAGAGTGTCACGCCGACACGATCGCAGCGTGTGGACGGTCACTATTCTGGATTCTGGATTCTGAATTCCGAATTCCAGTCCCCGAGTCCCGGTCAGGTCGTCTTTGTCACCTTATTCAACCCCCGCGGGTTGTCGGGGTCGTAGCCGCGCTGCCGGCTCAGGTGGAACGCCAGGAGTTGCGCCGGCACGATCGCCGCCATCGGCGACACCCATTCCGGCATGCCCGCAGGCAACGCGACCGGCGCGGCGGCGAGCTCGAGCGACGACGGCTCGTTGGAGAACACGACCGGGCGCGCGCCGCGCTCGCGGATCGTGCGCAGCAGGCTCTCGACTTCCGCGCTCACCGCTCCCGTCACGTTGAAGACGATGGCCGCGAAGCCGGTCTCGATGAGCGCGATCGGACCGTGCTGGAAGTCGGCGGAGGAGTAGGGCTCGACGGCGACGTACGCGAGCTCCTTGGCCTTGAGCGCGGCTTCGAAGGCCGTCGCGAAGTTGAAGCCGCGGCCCAGCACGACGCCGTGGCCGGCGTCCTTCAGGGCGGCAGCCGCGGCCACGACCGACTCGCGCTCGACGTAGAGCGCCGCGGCCACGTGCTCGGGCGCAGCCGCCAGCTCGCGCCGCCACTGCTCGTTCTGCGACAGCGCCGTCGACAGCATGGCGATCGCCGCCAGCTGCGCGGTGTAGGTCTTCGTGGCCGCGATGCTCCGCTCCTTGCCCGCGCCCAGCACGATCGTGTGGTCCGCGATCGCCGCCAGCGGAGATCCTTCCACGTTGGTGATCGCGAGCGTCGGACAGCCCTGCCTCCGGCCTTCTTCGACAACCGCGATGAGATCCGGCGACTCCCCGGACTGCGAGATCCCCACGACGAGCGCCCCGCTCAGAACCGGCGGCGTCCGGTAGCGCGTGAAGAGCGACGGCGCCGCCAGCGTCACCGTCAGGCGGTTGTGCGATCCGAGCAAGTACTGCGCGTAGCGAGCGGCGTTGTCGGACGACCCGCGCGCGGCAATCACGACGTGGCGCAGGCCCCGGCCGCGGAGATCCGCGGCGATGGCCTCCACCCCTGACGCCGCCGTCTTCAGCAGCCTCTCGATGACCGCAGGTTGTTCGGCAATCTCGGACAGCAACACGGAATCGGACACGGCAGTCTCCTGAACATGGAATTGTGTCTTCTGTCAGCACCAGGAGGCAAGCGACGCCCCTCTCTCTTCTCTCTTCTGGCTTCAGAATTCTCTCTACTTCTTCACCACCACGATCGCATCGCTGACCCGCCTCGGCCCCTGCGGGTCGGACGGGTGATTCACGACCTTCCCCCTCACCACCATCGTCGTCGACCCGCCCCCGTCGAGGTTGAGCGCGTCGGACATGCCCAGCCGCTGCGCCAGGCGCTGCAGCTCCCGGAACGACATGCCGAGGCTCAACAGCGGGTTCCGCCCGTCGACGGTCACCAGCCAGATCGTCCCGTCCCGCCCGGTCC
>CAZBIP010000663.1:0-1723 GCA_964491885.1 uncultured Vicinamibacterales bacterium | reverse complement strand
CGGCTTCCAGTTCCTCCATGGAGTACGGCCAGGCGCTGACGCTCAGCAGCGGCAGCCCGGAGGCGAGCAGCCCGGCGCCCCGCGCGTCGGTCAGCGCAATCCACCGCGCGTCGGTGCGGTTCCCGTTCTCCTGCGGGCGGACGTAATCGTGCACGAGATCGACGACCTTGCCGGAATAGCGGCCGACGGGCGCCCCGGTCTGCCTGTCCCAGTAATTGTCGTGCGGTCCCTTGCCGAGCCACGTCATGGTCGAAAGCGCAGGAGGCACGGCCATCTGCATGCCGAAGCGTGGCAGTTCGGGCAGTTTGTCCGCGCCCGGCACCATGCGGGCCTCGACGATGACGTCGCCGCTCCCGTGGATGGTGTAGGAGGTGACGTAAGCCGACTGGCCGGCGGGGAGCACGGCGTCGGCGGTGACGCGGATAGTCCCGCGGCCCAGCCGCTCGGCGCGGACGCCCGTGACCTTCCGATCCGGGCCCGACGCCTTCCACACGGCGCATCGTTTCGGCATGTCGTTCGACCCGTTTCCGATGTCGTTGTCGAGCGGCACGCGCCAGAAGTTGGGGACGAGCGGCCCGGCCACGAGCTCGCGCGATCCCGCGCGGAACGACTCCAGGGCGCCCGATTGGCGGCCGATCGACACGCTGAAGCCCGGCCCCGACACGGTGAACGCCGCCGCCGCTTCCGTGAGCCTCACCTCGGGAAGGCTCGCGGCTGACACGGCGGCGGGCGCAGGCGCGGCAGGCAGCGCGAATTGCTCCCAGGCGACAACGTGGCCGCGCTTCGCCCAGAGCGCGTCGTCCTTCAGCGCGTAGCGCACGTTCAGGAAGCGCTCGCGGCCGGGCCTGGGCGCCGGCAGCGGGCCGAGCGGCAGATGCAGTTCGCCTTCGGCCTGCGGTGCGAGCGCGGGCACGTCGGCGGTCCCCCGGCGCAGCACGCGGCCGTCCTCGGTGACGTCCCAGAGGGCCTCGACGAAGTCCAGCGGCGCGAAGTCGTAGTCGTTCTTCACGCGCAGGCGGCCGGCCGCCGCGTCGGCGGCGCTGGTGTCGATGCGCTGGTAGACCTTCTGCACTTCGTAGACCTCGGGCTCGGGCCGCCGATCCGGCAGCACCAGGCCGTTGGCGACCATCGTCCAGTCGTTCGGCACGTCGCCGTAGTCCCCGCCGAACGCCCAGAACTCGCGGCCCTGCGCGTCTCTCTTGCGCAGCGCCTTGTCCTGCCAGTCCCAGATGAACGCGCCCATCAGCCGCGGGTGCGACCTGATGACGTCCCAGTAGTCCTTCAGGTTCCCAACCGCGTTGCCGCGGGCGTAGGCGTACTCGCAGAGCATGATCGGACGCGAATCGGCCGTGTCCTTCGCCATCTCGGCCAGCCGTGGGATGCGCGCGTACATGCGGCTGACGACGTCCACCCAGGCCGGGTCTCGCAGCGCCGTCGCGCCCTCGTAGTGAATCGGCCGGGTCGGATCGTGGGCGCGGATCCAGCCCGACATCGCGGCGTGGTTCGGGCCGGCGCCGGACTCGTTGCCGAGCGACCACAGCAGGACGGACGGGTGGTTCTTGTCGCGTTCCACCATGCCCGCGGCGCGGCCGACGAAGGCCTGGAGCCACTGCGGATCGTTCGTCAGGCGTCCGTGGACGCCGTGCGTCTCGAGGTTGGCCTCGTCTACGAGATAGATGCCGTAGCGGTCGCAGAGGTCGTACCACTTCGGGTCGTTGGGGTA
>CAZBIP010000662.1:0-1724 GCA_964491885.1 uncultured Vicinamibacterales bacterium | reverse complement strand
CCTGGTTGCGGAACATCTTCTCGTTCATGATCCGGCCGCTGTCGTGGGCGGCCAGGAAACGCAACACCCTGATCTCGCCGGTCTTCGTGTTGACCTCGACCTCGGCGAACTGCGCCGCCCAGGGGTTCGTGGCCTGGCCTTGCGGGTTGGCGCCCCGATAGCCGATGCCCACGAGCACGCCGCGGCGGCCGAACGCCTGGATCTGGCCGACGCCGACCTTCTTCGCCGGGTCGGCCTTCGACACGACCTCTGCCCCGCGCAGCTCGAGATCGGCGGCCGGGACCTTCAACTGCTCCGCGGCCATGGCCAGCAGCTGCTGCTTGACGTCCAACGCCGCCGACCTGATGGCCGGCGACTCGGTCGGAACGGTCTTGCTGCCCCCGCTCGGCGTCGCGAACTGCGTGGTGCCCGTGTCCGCGTGCTCCACGGAGATGCGGTCCATCGGCACGCTCAGCTCTTCGGCGACGATCTGGGCGCCCCAAGTCTTCGTGCCGCAGCCGATGTCGCTCGCGCCCATGTTCAGGTTCGCGCTGCCGTCCGGGAAGAGCTTGACGATGGCGGTCGATGGAGGGCCGCCGGCGCCGCCCTGCCACATCCCGCACGCCACGCCGACGCCGCGCTTGAGGTGCGACGGTTCCGGGCGGCGCGAACGGGCCGCCGTCCAGCCGAACGCTTTCGCGCCCTCGCGGAGGCAGTCGGCGAACCCGGTCGTGGAATACGGAATGCCGTTCCTCGTCTGGCTGACGGTCGGGATGTTCTTCAGGCGAAGCTCCACCGGGTCCATGCCCAGCCTGGCCGCCAGCGCGTCGAGCGCGCTCTCAAGCGCCCAGGCGCCCTGCGGATGGCCCGGCGCCCTGAACGCCCGCTGCGGGCCCGCGTTGATGAACGCGCTGCTGTTCTCGCACCGCACGCTCGGGCAGGTGTAGAGCTCGCGGATCACGTAGTCGACGCCGCCGGTGCCGCCTTCGGCGTAGGCGCCGCCGGTGCCGGTCGCCTTCGACTGCAGCGCCACTAGCGTGCCGTCTTTCTTCGCTCCGACCTTGAGCGTGATCGTGTTGGCCGGGCGGTTGCCCATGCTCATGCAGACGTGCTCGCGCGTATAGAACAAGCGGACCGGGCGCCCGGTCCGGCGCGCCAGCAGGGCGGCCATCACGGCGTACTTGCCGGTCTCGAGCTTGCTGCCGAACCCGCCGCCCATGTAGTGGCCGATGGCCCTCACGTTGGCGAGAGGCAGGTTGAGCGCGGCGGCGACGCCCTGCTGTATGGCGTAGACGCCCTGGGTCGACTCCCACACCGTCAGTCGCGGCCCGTCCCACTTCGCGACGCAGCCGTGAAGCTCCATCGGGTTGTGCAGCTCGCACGGGGTCGTGTACGTCTGCTCCAGGACGACGTCCGCGGTCTTGAAGGCCTCCGCGACGTTTCCGCGCTCGTACGGCTTGCCCGCGGGCGGGACGTTGCCGGCGTCACGCAGCTTGGGGGCATCCGGCTTCACGGCGTCGTCGAACGTCACAACGTGCGGCAGCACCTCGTACTCGACCGCGATGGCGCGCACCGCGTCCCAGGCCTGGTAGATGGTGTCCGCCGCGACGACGGCCACCTCGTCGCCCTCGTAGCGGCAGTGCGGATCGAACAGGCGGCTGGCGAACCCGTCCCGGCCGCGGAACCAGGGCACGTTCGTCCCGGCCACGCCGTCCTTGAGGACGGCGCGCACGCCCGGCATCTTC
>CAZBIP010000661.1:0-1725 GCA_964491885.1 uncultured Vicinamibacterales bacterium | reverse complement strand
CGCGCATGGCTAGGGTCTCTCCCGTTCGAGGACCCGCGAGTCTACCGGAAAAGCGGGGGGTCTGGCGTCCACGGCCCCGGGACGCCCGGGGGGCGCTCGTGGAGGCGTTCCGGCGAGGGGAGCCGCGCGGGCGCGCGGCGCAGGCGGGCTACGGCGACGGGCCGCAGTACTGCTGGACCTGGCGCCGCGTCTCCTCGAGCCGCGCCTGCTTCTGGTCGTCGTCCAGGCGCACGTCGTTGCCCTGGGCATCCTTGGACCAGACGCGCTGGGCGGTCTCGAGCACGCGCAGGTTCTCCCGGGCGACGCGGCAGTTCTCGGCCTGCTGCCGTTCCTGCTCCGCCTTGCGGTCGGCCGAGGGCTGGGTGGGCACGCCGGGCGGGGCGGAGGCGCCCCCGAGGCCGGAGCGCTCGCGCAGGCGCTTCAGTTCCTCGCTCGCCTGGTTCTGGCTCGCGGGGGCGTAGTGCAGGGGAACGGGCTCGGCGTGCACGCCCGCGGGGACGCGCTCCGAGTACTGCACGGTCCCCGCGCTGTCCACCCAGCGGTAGACCTGGGCCGCCGCCGCGAGGGCGGGTGCCGTGGCCGCGACCGTGAGCACGAGGACGCGCCCGATTCCTTTCATCAGTCCTGCCCCGTGGATCCTGTGGCAATCATAGTCCCCGGCGCACGCCCGATCATCCCCGGCCGTGGTCGCCGTTCCGGCAGCGCGAAGATCGTCACAATCGCGGACCGGGACTGTGCGGGCCGACACGCACGGGAGCCCTCGGGTTCCGGGGAAGGCCCTGACGGGGCGGAAAAAGCCGCGCACGGCAGGGGGCTTGCGTGGCGCCGGCCACGCGGCTTACCCTCCCGAGGACGTATTAGCTTTGCCTGATTGTCGCCCCGAGGGCTTGCGGGCGGCAGTGGCGCTGTTCCCCATCCGGAGGCGAACCGTGGAGCTCAGTGGCGGGCAGATCATCGTGCAATTCCTCAAGGACGAGGGCGTGGAATGCATCTTCGGGTACCCCGGGGGGGCTGTACTGCACATCTACGACGAGATCTACAAGCAGGACGCCGTCAAGCACGTGCTGGTCCGTCACGAGCAGGGCGCGACGCACGCCGCCGACGGATACGCGCGCGCGACCGGGCGCACGGGCGTGGCCCTCGTCACCTCCGGTCCGGGCTCCACGAACGCCGTCACCGGTATCGCCACGGCCTTCATGGACTCGATTCCGCTGGTGGTCCTGACCGGTCAGGTGCCGACGCCCTGGATCGGCAGCGACGCCTTCCAGGAGGTCGACACGGTCGGCATCACGCGGCCGTGCGTGAAGCACAACTTCCTCGTGAAGGACGTGCGGGACCTCGCCGAGACGCTGAAGCGCGCCTTCTACCTGGCCTCCACGGGACGGCCGGGGCCGGTGGTCGTGGACATCCCCAAGGACGTCACGGACCCGCGGGTCAAGGTGCCCTACGTGTACCCGAGGAAGGTCCACGTGCGCTCCTACAATCCCACCGTCAAAGGCCACAGCAAGCAGATCAAGCGGGCGACGGACCTCCTGCTCGGCGCCAAGCGTCCCATGATCTACAGCGGGGGCGGCGTCGTCCTCGGCAACGGGTCGGGCGAGCTCACCGAGCTGACCCGCCTGCTCGGCTACCCGATCACGAACACGCTGATGGGTCTCGGGGCCTACCCGGGCACGGACCGGCAGTTCCTCGGAATGCTTGGCATGCACGGCACGTACGAAGCCA
>CAZBIP010000660.1:0-1729 GCA_964491885.1 uncultured Vicinamibacterales bacterium | reverse complement strand
CTGGTCATCGACGACGAGCCGGTGGCGGCGAACGCCGTGCGCCGGACGCTCAACCGCCGCGGGTTCCGCGTGGACGAGGCGTTCACGGGCCGCGAGGCCCTGAACCGGATCCTCAACGAGATGTACGACCTCGTGCTGCTCGACATGAAGATGCCGGACACGAACGGCCTCGAACTGCTCCCGACCATCAAGAAGCACCGCCCGAAGCTGCCCGTCGTCATGGTGACCGGCTACGCGTCGATCGACACGGCGGTGGAAGCCATCCAGCGCGGCGCGAGCGACTACGTGGCGAAGCCGTTCACGCCGGAGGAGCTCTTCAGCGCGGCGAGCCAGGCAATCAAGCGCGCCATCGTTTAGAATCGTCTGCCGATGGGCAGGCTCGAATCGGGCGCCAGGCTGGGCCTGGTGGCGTGGGCCATGGTCGTCACCATGGCCCGCGCTGTCAGAGGCCCCAACGACTTCGCGGAAGCGCACTGGCTGATCGACTACCGGTTCGGCCTGGTGAAGCGCGGCCTCGCCGGCTCCGCGTACTCCCTGCTCGCCGGGACCGGAATGGTCCCCCAGTCCGCCGCCGCCATCGCGGTCCTGTCGTTCGTGGTGCTGGCCGCCCTGGCGGTCGCCCTGCTCGTCCTCGCGCGGCGCGTGCTGGACTCGAAGGCGGATCCCGCTCTCTCGTTCGCCGCCGCATCCGTCTTCGCCACGTCGCCGTTCGTCGTCATGGCGGCCCACTTCACGGGCTACCTCGACCACCTCATCGTCATCGTCGCGATCGTCGCGGCCTGGCTGGCCGCTCGCGGGCGCTCGTGGCCGGCCGCGGTTCTTGCCGCCGTCGGCGTGCTGCTGCACGAGAGCTTCCTGCTTGTCGGGTTGCCGCTGGTGGTCGTGGCCACCAGCATCGCGCCCGCAGAGCCCCTGTCGGCCGGATTCGCGCCCCTGGATGGTGCTCCCCGAAACGCGGCGCCGCCGGGATCGGCGCCGGTGGATGCCGTATCGGCGTCCGCACTTTCGCCGGAACCAGTGCCATTGGGGTCAGCGCCGCCAGGTGCGCCGCGGCCGAAGGCTGTCGCCTGGCGCGCGCGTTACCTGCCGTTCGTTCTGCCCCTGGCAGCGGCATTGGCGCTGTCTCTCTCGGAGGCGCTGCTCCTGGACTTGTCGCTGCTGAGGCAGCAGTTCACGGCCCGCCTGGCGGCGTTCCCGTTCGTCGCCGGCGACATGCACGTCTTCGTGCCCGAGTGGCTGACCACCGGTTCGTGGGAGAACCTCCGCGGTCAGTCGCACGCGTTCTGGCGTCGCCTGGGCGACCCCAACCTGTTGCGGCTGATGGCGCCTTCCGCGCTCTTCCTGGCTGTCTGCGCGGCGCTGTCGGCTCGCAGAGCGCGGCGGCCGTCGCTCGCCGCTCTCGTCGGTCTCGCAACCGCGACGCCGCTCCTGCTTCACCTCGTGGCCTGGGACACCGCGCGCATCTGGACGTTCACCATCGTCGCGGCGTTCGCCTGCGCGTGGCTCATCGCCGTCGCTGCCGACGGTGATCGAGGTGCCGGCCGCGCAGTTCAGCCACGGACGACGCGGCTGCTCCTCGCCGGGTCAGTACTGATCGTCGTGGCCAACATGCTGGGGCGCTCGCCGCTCATGGACGGAGAAGCCGAGCGCTTCTCGAACCCCATGCGTCTCTTCCTGTATTCGCCCTTCCTCGCCGGCGCGGCGCTGGTGCTGGTCGACGGATGGCGCG
>CAZBIP010000659.1:820-1731 GCA_964491885.1 uncultured Vicinamibacterales bacterium | reverse complement strand
TCGTGGCGTACGGCACCAGCACGCCGGAACTGGTCGTCAGCCTGACGGCCGCCTCGCAGGGCCAGGGGGCCATCGCCATCGGCAACGCGGTCGGGTCCAACATCTTCAACGTCGGCGTGATCCTGGGCCTGACCGCCCTTTTGGCGCCCGTCCGCGTCCAGTTCCAGTTGCTGAAATTCGACACGCCCTTCATGATCGGCGTCGCCCTGCTGTTCCTGTGGTTCTTCCGCGACGGGGCCATCGACCGGTGGGAGGCGAGCGCGTTCCTCGCGGCCATCGTGGTCTACTCCGTCGTCAACGTCCGCATGGCCAGGCGGCAGGCGAGCGCGGACGTCGGCAAGGAATACAGTGACGGCGTTCCCGGGCGCACCGGCGCCGTGTGGAAGGACGCCGCGTTCATCGTGGCCGGGCTCGCCGTCCTGGTGGCTGGCTCGCGCCTCTTCGTGTCGGCCGCCGTGGACCTGGCGCGCCTGTTCGACGTCAGCGACGCCGTCATCGGGCTCACGGTCGCGGCCGCCGGCACCAGCCTGCCCGAACTGGCGTCGTCCGTCGTGGCGGCCCTCCGCAAGCAGCCGGATATCGCCCTCGGCAACGTGATCGGGTCGAACATCTACAATATCCTCGCCATCCTCGGCGTCAGCGGCGTCGCGACCTCGCCTCTCTCCGGTCAGGGCGTGACGACGACGGACACGCTCGTGATGGTCGGCCTGTTCGGGGTGATGGCCGTGATCGCCTGGACGGGATTCACGCTGAAGCGCTGGGAAGGCGCACTGCTGCTGGCGCTTTACGGCGGTTACCTGTGGCATGTCTGGCCCGCGGCGTGAACGGGACATGATTGGGATGGAGGTTCGACTGCCAGGCCCGCCGTCCTTCCCGCGCCGCCTCGCCGCGCGCGCCGCGCTGATGGCCCT
>CAZBIP010000659.1:0-777 GCA_964491885.1 uncultured Vicinamibacterales bacterium | reverse complement strand
GGGGGCGCTCTCGTTCGCCGGCTACTTCCTCCGCGAGTCCCTGCTGGGAGGCTGGGACGTCTCCCGCCGCGCGCTCTCGCCGTCGCTGCCGCTGTCGCCGTCCGCCATGCGCTACGCGCTTCGGCTGCCCGTCGGCGCGCCGCGCTGGCTGTTCTGCGGCACGGTCAGCCTCCTGCCGGGAACGGCGGTCGTGGCGATCGAGGACGATCGGATCCTGGTGCACGTCCTGAATTCGGAGGCGCACGCGCAGGCCGAACTGCACGCACTGGAGGTTCGGGTTGCCGCGCTGTTCGGGCTGCGGCTGCAGGGGCCGGGCCGGGAGGCGCTGTGAGCGCCCTCTTCGCCGCGGCGGCCACCGCCCTGCTCCTCACGATCGCGGCGGGGCTCGCCCACGTCTTCCGGCAGCCGGGCCGCGCCGACAGCATGCTGGCCGCGCTGCTGTTCGGCTCGACGGGCGTGGCCCTGGTGTTGATTCTCGGCCGCGCGCTGGTCGTGCCGCGCGCGGTGGACGTCGCGCTGGTGTTCGCGCTGCTCGCTGCCGTGCTCGGCGTGGCGTTCGTCCTGCGCGGGTGGCCGGAAGGCGGCCGGAAAGGGGAGCCGCGGCCATGATCGTCGCCGACGTGTTCACCGGCGTCCTCCTGGCCGCCGCCGTGTTCTTCTTCGTGTCGGGGACGGTCGGCCTGCTCCGGTTCCCGGACCTCTACACGCGCCTCCACGCTCTCACGAAGGCGGACAACCTCGGCCTCGGCCTCACGGTGCTCGCGATGATGGTGCAGG
>CAZBIP010000658.1:0-1751 GCA_964491885.1 uncultured Vicinamibacterales bacterium | reverse complement strand
TCTCGCGCGCCAGCCGGGCGGCCGCGCCGGCCCGCAGCGCTTCGGGCAGGAGGTCGAACTGCAGCGCCACGGCGTAGGCGGTCTGCGTGTTCTCGCCGACCCTGCCCGCGGTGGTCACGAACTCCCGCACGAACGCGTTCTTGATGCGTCCGAGCAGCGTCTCGTACGTCGCGGCGTGGTCCGTCCTCCCGAGCACGCGGGCGGCCCGGGCCACCAGGTCGGTCGAGTGGGCGAAGAACGCGGTCGCGATGAGGTCCTTGCCCGTCGTCGCGCCGGGGTAGTCGGACCGCGTGCTGGCGTAGGCCAGCCAGTCGCCGTACGCGAAGTCCTCGCTCCAGATGTAGTCGTCGCCGGCACGGCGCCGCATGTACTCGACCCACTTCATCATGCTCGGGTACTGGGTCTCGAGCAGCCGGCGGTCCCCGTAGCTCAGGTACATCGTCCACGGGATGATGACGGAGGCGTCGGCCCACGCGGCAGAGCCCGCCGACGGCTTGCCCGGCGTGCTCAGGACGTCCGGCACGACGTGCGGCACGCTGCCCGACTCGAGTTGGTCGGCGGCCACGTCGCGCAGCCACTTCGTGAAGAAGCCGGCCACGTCCATGTTGAAGGCCGCCGTCCGCGCGAACACCTGCGCGTCACCGGTCCAGCCCAGGCGCTCGTCGCGCTGCGGGCAGTCGGTGGGCACGTCGACGAAGTTCCCCTTCTGGCCCCAGACGATGTTGTGGTGCAGCTGGTTCACCAGCGGCTTGGACGTCTCGAACGTGCTGGTGCGCGCCATGTCCGAGTGGACCACGACGGCCGTCAGGCTGTCCGGCCCGAGTTCGCCGGGATAGCCGTCGACCGCCACGTAGCGGAAGCCCTGGAACGTGAAATGGGGCTCGTAGGTCTCGACGCCGCCGCCCTTCAGCGTGTAGAGGATGGTCTGCTTGGCGTTGCGCAGGTTCTCGACGTAGAAGTTCCCCGCCTTGTCGAGCACCTCGGCGTGACGCAGCTTCACGGTCGTGCCCGCCGGCCCCTGGACCTTGAGGCGCACCCAGCCCACCATGTTCTGGCCCATGTCCACGACGGTGTCGCCCCCGGGGGTGCGCAGGGTCTTGACCGGCTTGATCTCCTCGATCCGGCGCACCGGCGGACCGGCCGGGGCGACCAGGTTGTCCTTCGGGTAGTCGGCCACCTTGACGGCCGTCCACGCGGCGTCCGCGTATCCCGGCGCCGACCAGCCAGCCTGTTCGAGCCGGGCGTCATACGTCTCGCCGTGGTAGATCTCCGACATCAGCACCGGGCCCGTCGCCGCCTTCCACGCCGCGTCGGTTCCGATGACCTCCTGCTTCCCGTTGCGGTAGGTGACGACGATCTGCGCGAGGACGGCGAGGCGCTCGCCGTAGATGTTGCGCTTGTCGCTCCAGGCCAGGTTGCCGCGGTACCACCCGTTGCCGAGCGCGACGCCAACGGCGTTCTTGCCCTTTTGCAGCTGGGCCGTGACGTCGTAGGTCTGATACTGGATGCGCTTGCCGTAGCTCGTCCACCCCGGCGTCAGGACCGCGTCGCCGACGCGCCGCCCGTTCAGTTCCACCTCGTAGAGCCCCCGGCTGGTCACGTAGAGCCGCGCCCGCTCGACCGGGTTGACCAGCGTGAACTCGCGCCGGAGCATGGGCGACGGCCCCGACTTCGAAATGTCCTCGGGCAAACCGGGCTCGATCCAGCTCGCCTTCCAGTCAGCCGCCTGCAGCAGGCCCATCTCCCAGGAC
>CAZBIP010000657.1:0-1759 GCA_964491885.1 uncultured Vicinamibacterales bacterium | reverse complement strand
ACGGTCGCGAACATCCTCTTGCTCGCCGGGGTCGCGTACGCCGTGCTCAAGGGCTGGCCCGGAGGTTCCCCCTCGTAGACGGGCAGGCCTGACCGCTTCGGCCGGCCCACCGGAGCGAACCCTTCGCACGCGGCGTCCGTCTCATCCGTCGTAGCCACGAAGGAGGGTGTCATGCCTTGGCGCGGCGAGTTCGCTTTGCCCGCACGGGTCGTCGCGGCCCTTTCGACAGCCGCGGTCGTGCTGGTTGCCGGGGCCCTCGCCGCGGACAGGGGACCCGGGCAGAAGGCCGGTGACGCGCCGGCTCCGCGCGCCGACGTTCACACGTGGCTCCGCACCCTCGACGAGGCGGCGTCCCGCGGCCTGTGGCCCGATTTCAAGCCGGCCGCCGTGCCGCTCGCCCTGTTCGATGGCGAGCACACCATCCTTCGGGCCCACCCATCGCCGCCGCCGGAGTTCTCAGCCGTGCCGGAGGTCCCGGGCCTGCTCGTCGCGCGCGGACGTCACCCGTCGGTCGTCGGCAACACGACCCGCGATCTCGCCGGCGTCAGAACGGCTACCGTCATGGCTCAAGTGGGGGCGACGGCGAGCCAGACGATGCTGGCCCTGGCGGAGGAAGTGTTCCACGTCTTCTGGCTCCCGCGGCACCCGGTGTTCCGGCCCAACGAGATGGCTCGCTACGGTTATCCCCTCGATGCGGTGGACAACCACCGCGCGATTCTCGCGGAGGACGAGGCGCTGGCTCGCGCCGTCGAAGCGGCGTCGGCAGCTGATGCGGCCAGATGGGCAGCCGCTGCGCTCGAGATCAGGCGCGGGCGCCTCCCGGCGCTGCCGGACGACGTGCGCGCCTTCGAGACCGCCATCGAAATGATGGAAGGTACGGCGAACTACGTCGCCCGCATCGCGGCGGGCGAGGGTCCCGCGCAGACGGCCGAGCGCCTTCGCCGCCGCAGGCCCACCGACGGCATCCGGTGGCGCTTCTACGACTCGGGGGCGGCGCTGTGCTTCGCGCTCGACCGGCTCAGCCCCGCCTGGAAGTCCGGGGCGGAGCGCGAGCCGGCCCTCACCACCGTCGACCAGCTCGACGCGGCACTGCGGGCGGGCGCGGTGCCGCCGGCCGCGTTCACGGCGGCCGAACTCGCAGGGTTTGGCAGCACGGCGTCGGCGGACGTCGCGGACCTGGTCAATCGGCGTGACGAGTTGCGGTCTGCTCTCCTGAGCCGTTCCGGTCCCCGGCTCATCGTGGACCTCGCGCCCGGCACCGAGCCGCTCCGCGTGAGGCGGTTCGACCCGATCAACCTGATGGTGCTGGCCGCGGGCGAGGTGGCGCACCCGCATAACCTGAGCGTTGAGTCACCTCACGGGACGATCGAACTGGACAACCCCGGTTACGTGCGTGGCTCGTATGACGGCACCGTGGGCTTGACGGCACCGGCTGGCCGCCATCCGTTCGGCGGCGGGATGCGGCAACTCACCATCGTCGGCCTTGCCGGAGAGCCGGTCGTTGCCGAAGAGTCCGGGGCGGTGAGCATCGACGCGCCCGGCGTTCGCGTGCGCGTGCTCGGCGCGCTGACGCGCGAGGCGGGCGGAGCGCTGCGCATCACCGTCGGGAGAACGCCATGAGCGTGGACTATCGTTTTCACCACGTCGGCCTCCCCTCCGCGGCGCCCATGGATGGGATGACGCGCCTGGAGCGTCTCCGCCTCTCCTGCACAGATCACGAGTCGAACCCGTTCGGCATCCAGTGGATGTGCTACGACGC
>CAZBIP010000656.1:0-1761 GCA_964491885.1 uncultured Vicinamibacterales bacterium | reverse complement strand
CTCGCGCCTGTTCGATTTCATGTCTGCCGATCCTCCTTGAACTGCGTCATCGCGCATCGTCGGCTTGCCCGCGCCTCTACCGGAACAGCATCGGGGCAAACTCCTTGAGGTAGATGCGCCAATTGAACCAACTGTGCCCGCCGGAACTCTCGCGGTAGACGTGTTTCATTCCCACCGCCTTCAGGATCCCCACGAGGTTCTGGCTGTTGGTGAGCGCCAGCTTGTCGTCGAGGCCGCACCCGACGTGATAGAGGTTCACGCCGGCGTTCTTCACGGCTTGGAAGAGCTTGACGGCGGCGTCATCGGTCTGACGGGTTCCCGCGCTCCACACGCCGATGTAGCCGAAGGTGCCCGGATGGCCGTTCGTGGCCGACACCGTGTGGCCGCCGCCCATGGACAGGCCCGCGATCGCGCGGTTGTCCCTGCCGGGAAGCGCGCGGTAGTGCTTCTCGATGAACGGGATGACGTCTTTCACCAGACTCTCGGGGAACGCAGCCATCTGGGCCGCCATCTCCGGCGACACCGCCGGGGCGGCTCCCCGCCCGGGCTGTGCGCCAGGGGCTCCGGGAGCGGCAGCGCCAGGTGCCGGCGCAGCCGCAGGAGGCGCGCCTGGCGCCGCCGCCGCGCGGCCCATCTGCGGCGCGGCTTGACCGGGCACCGGCCCCGATCCCGGCGCCATCTTCTGCCGGGCGTTGCCGTTGGTCATGACGACGATCATCGGCTTGGCCTTGCCGGCCGCGATCAGGTTGTCGATGATCTGCGATGTCCGCCCGAGCGTGAACCACGCGTCCTCGTCGCCGCCGCCGCCGTGCAGCAGGTAGAAGACCGGGTACTTCACGGCCGACGTGCGGTAGCCCGGCGGCGTGTACACGTACATCCGGCGCGTCAGCTTCAGCGTCGGCGAGTCGTACCACACCATCGACACGTCGCCGTGGGGTACGTCCTTGACTTCGTAGAGGTCCGACTCCGGCCCCGGGATGAGGAGGATGTTGTCGATCCGCGTGCCGTCGCGCTTGGTGTTGCCGTTGCGCGGATCGAGCGTGCGCACGCCGTTCACGCTGAACGTGTACCCCCACAACTCCGGCGTCAGCGGGCCGACGGTGATCGTCCAGACGCCCTTGTCGTCCTTGTTCATGGGCTGACGCATGCCGCCCGGCCAGTCGCCGTTGAGCAGCACCTCGGTCGCGTTCGGCGCCATGAGGTTGAAGGTCACCCGATGGTCCGGGAGGATCTCCGGGGAGGGAGGGCCCGCCTGCTGCATCGCCATTCCCCTGCCCGGCGCGCCCGGGGCCTGCCCGGCTGGCGGTGCCGGCTGCTGGGCGACGAGCGCCGCCCCGCCAAGCAACAGAATGACCGCTGCCACGCACCACACGAACCTGCGACTCGTCATGATCACACCTCGTTCTCGTCCACCTGCGGCGGCGGGCCCGTTCCAGAGGCCGGCAGCGACCGGCTTGCCCAGGCCGGGAGGCCGGTCCTATCGCCCCGGAATCCGCGTGCGCACGCTGTAGAGCGATCCGCGCGCGGTGATGAACAGCGTACGCCTGTCCTTGCTTCCGAACACCAGCTGGATAGGGCGTTCGGGCGTGGGAATCGTGTCGATCAGTCTCCCGTGTCGGTCGTACACGTACAGTTCGCCCGCAGCCAGGTACACGTTGCCCGCCGCATCAACCGCGACGCTCTCGCCACCCTGCTGCGCGAACACCTCGAGGCCGGAGACGTTGCCGTCCGGGCCGAGCGTCCCGCGCCACGTCGTGACCT
>CAZBIP010000655.1:0-1762 GCA_964491885.1 uncultured Vicinamibacterales bacterium | reverse complement strand
AGGATTACGCTCCAGATGGAACCATATCACGCAAGTATTATGTGGTCGAGAACACTGTCTATATCACTGTTCGTGATCTGTCCAAACTGGGAACGATGCTTGATGCAGTGGTGAAATCCGGTGCAAACACGATCAATGGGATCACCTTTGATATTCAGGAAAAGGAAGCCGCCATTGCCCAGGCACGCGATCTCGCCATCAAGAATGCCATCGCTGAAGCAGAAGCAATTGCCAGTGCATCCGGCGTCAAATTGGGTGATTTGCAGAGCGTGAGCGTGTGGGTGAACAACACTCCCACCCCCATGTATGACGCGAAAGGCGGAGCCATGTCCGCGGCATCTAATGTGCCGATCTCCGCCGGTCAGATGGTCATCTCAGCGACCGCCAACATGAACTATGAGATCAAGTAAACAAGTTTGAAGAACACAAAAAGCACCGTTTCGACGGTGCTTTTTTATTGTTCAATAGGGAATTGAGCTGACTAGTGATAAACGGTTAAGTCTGTGTGTGGAAATGATCCTGCGGGATGTTCCGGTTAATCCGCGCATCACCAGACTGTCGGTTTTTGCGCCATTCGCGAAATAGGAGACTCCCTCTAAAAGGTCGCCTGATGTGATGCCTGTGGCTGCGAAGAACACGTCTTCAGAAGAGATCAAATCATCCAATAATAATGGTTTATTGATATCCAGCCCAAGTTTTTTTGCCTGGTCGATCTCTTCCTGGCGATGTGGATGGAGTTTGCCCATGATAGTGCCACCGAGGCAGCGCATGGCGGCTGCGGCGATCACTCCTTCCGGAGTCCCGCCAATACCTAACAATATATCAATGTTGGTTTCAGGCATTGCGCTCATAATTGCACCTGCGATATCTCCGTCCGGGATAAGCGAGATGCGAGCACCGGTTTGGCGAATTTCATAGATCAACCTTTTATGCCGCGGACGATCCAACACAACCACAGTCAGGTCTTCTACGTTTTCACCTTTTGCCTTGGCAACACTCTTAAGGTTATCTGCAATTGGAGCATTGATATCCACAACGTCCTTTGCCACCGATCCCACGGCTATCTTCTCCATGTAGAAGAAAGGTCCGGGGTCAAACATAGTTCCACGGGGAGCAAGCGCAACTGTGGCGATGGAATTTGGCAACCCATCGGCTAGCGGACGAGTGCCGTCAACTGGATCGACAGCGATATCCACCCTCGGAGGATCACCACTACCCAGTTTTTCACCATTAAATAACATAGGTGCTTTATCTTTTTCTCCTTCCCCAATAACGATGATGCCGTCCATTTGCATTGAATTGAGCATTAAACGCATTGCGTCCACCGCGGCGCGATCCGCGAGGAGCTTGTCACCGCGTCCCATATACCTGCCTGCTGCCAGGGCAGCGGCTTCAGTTACCCTGACCAGGTCTAGAGCGAGATTTCGAGTGGGAGAATTGTCTATCATTGACAACCTTTCATGTGAAAAAGGTTGATGGAAGAAGTATTATCTGATGAGGAGGATCACGTAATATCCAATAAACGCCGCCCATAGTGAAGAATCGATGCGGTCGAAAATTCCACCATGCCCGGGCAATAAACCGCTGGAATCCTTGACACCCAACTGGCGTTTGATCATGCTCTCGCCAAAATCACCAATGGGAGCGAGGATCGAGATCACCAGTCCCAGGATAAGTCCGTGGACTGGCAGTACAGCAGCGGATGCTATATGCCACAAGGCTGCCAATCCCCATCCACCCAGACCGCCAATGATGATCCCTC
>CAZBIP010000654.1:0-1765 GCA_964491885.1 uncultured Vicinamibacterales bacterium | reverse complement strand
TGGTCGGCGACGGCGAAGGCGTGGATGCCGTCAGCGGCGGGGCCTCGATCGTCGCGGGATTCCGCTTTGCCCTCGTCAACCAGGATCCGCTGAACGTGGACGCCCTCTTCGAGCGGCTGCGCACGTCCGGCATCTTCGCCGGCGCGCAGGCAGGCCAGTACGTGGCCGCGCTGAGCGCCGTCGAGATCGCGCTCTGGGACCTGGCGGGCAAGGCCCTGGAGGTGCCGATCTACCAGCTCCTCGGCGGCCGGATGCGCGACCGCGTGCGCATCTACTGCGACTCGGCCACGAACAACCGGGCCGACCCCAAGGCCGCCGAGTTCATCTCCCAGATCGTCGACATGGGCTTCACCGCGGCCAAGATCGACATCGACGACGCCCGCGACCCCGCGCGGTTCGATCGGGTGAACTGGACGGCGAGCAACGGCGAGATCGAGCACATGGTGGACAAGGTCGCGTTCATGCGCGAGTCGCTGCCCAAGCACATCGAACTCGCGGCCGACATGCACGGACGCTACGATGTCGGGACCGGGAAGCGGATGGCCAAGGAACTGGAGCCCTTCAAGCTGCTCTGGCTCGAGGAGCCCGTCCCGCCCGAGAACGTGGACGCCATGCGCGACGTGCGCGAGTCGGCGCACACGCCCATCTGTGCCGGCGAGAACCTGTTCCTGCGCCACGGCTTCCGCGAACTGCTCGAGAAGCGCGCGGTCGACATCGTCATGCCCGACATCCAGAAGTGCGGCGGTTTGCTCGAAGCCCGCAAGATCGCGGACATGGCCCACACCTACTACGTGCCGATGGCGCCGCACTGCCAGGCGTCCCCGATCGGGACGATGGCCTCGTGCCACGTCCTGGCGGCGATCCCCAACGCCCTGGTGCTCGAGTGGCACTGGGGCCACCCCGCCGCGCGCATGGCGGAGTGGAAGCAGTACGTCAAGGAAGGCGAGATCATCGAGAAGGGCTACGTGACCGTGCCCGACCGCCCCGGGATCGGGCTGGAGATGAACGACGAGTTCGTGCGGAAGCTGCAGCGGCCCGGGGCAACGTGGTTCGCGTAGGACCGGTTTCCTGCACCTTGCGTACGGCGGATGAATTCGGCCGCGAGTTCGGGTTGTGACACCGCTCTTGGCAACAGGTGTCGGCGGCCGTCGAATCCTCACCCCCAGGTGTCCGTGGAGGTTCCCATGAGAGGCGCGTCACGAATACTGCTGCTCGCGTTGTTGGGGCTTCTGCTCGTTCCCGCGTATGCCCAGAGCCAGATCTTCACCTGGACCCGCGAGCAGATGCTGCAGTTCACGGCTCAGAACCCGTTCGAACGCTTCCCCGACGGCCGGCCGAAGGTCCCCGATGCGCTGCTCGAGAAGGTCAAGGGGCTGTGCGCGGAGGAGGTGCTCGGGATTTCGGGCCGCGGGTACCCCAATCAGTTCGTGGACGGCCTCCAGATCCTGCGCCCGGGGAAGAAGCTCGTGGGCCGGGCCGTGACGCTGCAGTTGATGCCGATCCGGGCTGACGTCGCGGAGGCCCAGGCGGCGGAGTGGAAGGCGAAGGGCGGCACCGTGCTCTCGCACCAGACCGTCATCGACATGCTCGGGCCGGGCGACGTGTTCGTCGTGGACGTGGGCGGGAGCGTCGCGGCCGGCGGGATCATCGGCGACAACCTGTCGTACTACATCATGAAGACGACCGGGGCGGGGTTCGTCATCGACGGCGCCATCCGCGACCTCGAGGGCGTGGCCCCCATGGATCTGGCCGGCTACTTCAGGGG
>CAZBIP010000653.1:0-1767 GCA_964491885.1 uncultured Vicinamibacterales bacterium | reverse complement strand
GCCACAGCAGGCGCTCCGCCAGTTCCAGCGCGTCGACGGGCCAGAACGCGCGCGGCCGGGGGTGCCGGGCCGCCGCCAGGCCGGCCAGCGGCCGGCACGTCAGGATCATCCGCCGCCACGAGGGCGGCACCGCATCCCGCCCGTGCACCGCCCCGAGCAGCGCCCCGGCAATGGCCGCGTTCGTGTCGGTGTCGCCGCCGGACATGACCGTGCTCACGACGCCCTCTTCGACGCTCTCGGCGTGCAGCAGTCGGTGAAAGGCGTTCTGCAGCGCGACGAGCACCCAACCCTGGCGGGTCATGAAACTGGCGGGCGGCGCCGTCGCGGCCGCGCTGAGGGCGCTCCGCACCTCCTCGCAGCACCGCAACTCCTCCGCCCGTTTCATCGCGTACGCGTAGACGTGGGCGGGCCGCTCCCCGGTCCGGATGGCGTGGGCCGCCGTCACGGCGAATACGGCAACCGAGTCGCGGCACACGCGGTGCGGGTGCGTCAGCCCCGAGTCCGTCCTGGCGACGTCGGCCAGTCGCTCGGGCGCCAGGGCGTGCCCCCACACCGCCAGCGGGCTGCAGCGCATCAGCGACCCGTTGGCCTGGCTCTCGCGCGAGGCGGCCTGCGCCGCGGCTTCCGCGGTTTGTCCGAGTTCGGCGTCTCGCGGGCCGATGGCGGCGAGCGCCTTCGCCGTCGTGCCGCCGCAGTCGAACGGGTGGGAGTGATACCAGTGGTGATAGGCCCGCGCCGCGGCCTCGGCGTTGTACTGCCGCTCCTTCACGATGGACCGGGCCAGCATCAGCGCGAGTTCGCTGTCGTCGGTCGGCTGCCCGGCAAGAGTGTCCCAGGTGCCGCCATCGGCCAGCGACCGCAGTCCCCCGGGGTACCGGCGGGCGATTTCCACGGGAGTCTTGAACTCGACGAGCCCGCCGAGGGCGTCGCCGGCGAGCTGCCCGAGCAGGCAGCCCTGCGCGCGCGAGAGCAGGCCCGCGTCCGACACCGTCAGGCCCCGCTCCGGCACCGCCAGGTCGTACGGTTCGGCGGTCGGGCGCGGCGCCTCGAGAACAGATCTCCACTCGCGCGACGCCAGGACGCGCACGAGCGCCGGTGCGCCGCCGAAGCAGAGCCTCGTCCCGCTCGCGCCGTCCGGCGTGTGGGAGATCTCCCGGCCGTCCTGGTCGACGAACTCCCCTCCCGCGCCGCGGACGAGCGCGTGGCCGCCCGCATAGTCCCACGCGCCCGGCCCGTTCAGCGACACGGCGGCGTTCCCGTCGCCGGCCGCGACGAGGGCGAGCCGGTAGGCGATGCTCGGCACGGCCCAGGCGCGGGCAGGCTGGATGAGCTCGAGGTTCGGCCGCGGCTTCCGGTTCATCCCCACCGACAGGAGCACCACGTCGTATCGCCCGAGGGCGGTCGGCCACTGCGGTGCTTCCGCTGTCTGCCCGTTGCGACGCAGCGGGCCGCAGCCCTCCGCCCACGCGAACAGGTCCCCCCTGTCGTCCGGAGCGGCGAACGCGTAAACGACGCCGAGCACGGGTACGCCGTTTCGCAGCAGCCCGATCGAGACGGCGCTGCCGCGGTGACCCCTGAGGAAGTCGCGGGTGCCGTCGTTGGGATCCACGAGCCAGAGGTGAGGCTCGCCGGCGGCGCGAGGCTGCGACCCGGTCTCCTCGCCGACGTAGCCCCAGCCCGGGAACGCCGCCGTCAGCGAGGCGCGGATGACCCGCTCCGCCTCGGTGTCCGCGTCGGCGTGCGCGCCTTCGCCGCGCGGACCGCCGG
>CAZBIP010000652.1:0-1770 GCA_964491885.1 uncultured Vicinamibacterales bacterium | reverse complement strand
CTCCTCGTGATCTCCCCATCTTGTCGGATTCGCGGGCGGCGTGGCAAACGAGGCGACAGATCCGCTCACGGCTCCAGGGGGCCGAGGGTCAGGGCCGCCTGCCGGACGGGAAGGCGAGGAGGTGAGAGAATGGGCGGTACAGCATCGGAACGCGCTCCGTGACGATTGGAACCTGGCGCGCGGCGGCGCCTCACCAAGGCCCATTGAACCGCTGGACGAGAGGTCGGCGATGAGTCTCGTACGCATCAGGTCCGTGCAGGCACTGGGTGGGTTCAGACTGAGGCTTGGACTGTCGGATGGCCGGACCGTGGACCGGGAGGTCGGTGACCTGCTCGCCGGACCCGTGTTCGAGGAGATCCGATCGAACCGGGCGCTGTTCGAACAGGTCAGAGCCGAAGCCGGCACGGTTGTCTGGCCCAATGGCGCCGATCTCTGCCCGGACGTCTTGATTTGGGGCGGACTGCCCCCGGCGGAGTTCTCCCGGGCCTCGAGCCAGTCCAAGGTGGCCGAGTAGTCCATTCAGCCGGAACGCCGCCGCTCCTCCCAGTAGCGGCGCATGCGCTCGGAGATCGCCTTCCGCCGGGCGGCGCTGAGCCTTCTCTTCTTCGGTGCCTTCACGGGCTTCGTTGGCGCGATGGCCTTCGTCGGTTTCGTCGCGGCTGACACCGGCGTCGGCCTCGTCGGCTTCATCGCCTTCGCCATCCCGGCCGGGACCGCTTTCTTCTTCTTCTCCAGGTCCTTCGTGCCAGCTCGCGCGCGCCTCGGCCTTGCCGGCGCGGGAGCCTGCGATGGAGGGGCCGGCAGCGCGGGAGCCGGCGCCGCGAATTCGACGCCGAAGACCGACCCCACTTCGCTCTCGTCGAGGACCTTGCCTGCCGCCGGGGCCTTGCGCGACAGCGGCAGACCGGCGGCCGCGGCGGCGACGAGTTCCTTCTCGTCCACCTCGCGGAGGCGGAACAACAGCTCCGGCTGGTGATCGAGCCGCGCGCCGACGCCGTAGAGCACGGCGGCGACGTGCTTGCACATGTAGGCGCCATCGGGACACGAGCAGCCGAACTGAATCTCCTTCGGCGTCGGGAAGAGCCCCGCGCCCTGCTGGCACAGGTGGGCCATGACGCCCTTCGAGAACCGTCCCTGCAGCAGTTCGACGAGCGAGTCGATGCCGCCGGCGCAGCGCGCGCGGATGTCCCGCCACTGCCGCGCGGGCACGGGCGCCACCGTGACGGCCACGTTGTAGATGCTGGAGCCGCCGACGAGCGCGTCCACGCGCCCGGCCTGGACCTGCAGGTCGATCACCGACCCGTTGCGGACGTAGGTGCGGCCGCGGGGGATTCGATTGGCGAAGTCCGAATAACTCTCCAGGTTGTCGCACCACGCGGTGCCCCAGAACGTCGTCGCGATCTTTCGGCCGACAATCGCGACGGGGGCGACCTTGTGTCCGGACTTCTTCAGGCTGAGCACCTCGCGTGCCGCCTGCGCCCTTCGGACGGCCACGGGCACGTACGGCGCGAAGCCGCCCCAGCCCCCGTAGCCGCTGTAGTCGTCGAACCGGCTCACTCTCGTCCGAGTGCGTCGTCGTCGCGCCATCATCCCTCGCTCGTCGCGGCCCGGTGGTCGAGGGCCACCAGCCGCAGCAGTTCGTCGTCTTTCATCTCGGTGAGCAGCAGGTCCGCACCGCCCTCGAGAATGTCTCTGGCCAGTCCCCGCTTGGACGCGATGAGCGCGTCGATCCGCTCTTCGACCGTGCCCCGGCACACGAACTTGTGCACC
>CAZBIP010000651.1:0-1774 GCA_964491885.1 uncultured Vicinamibacterales bacterium | reverse complement strand
CGCAAGTCGGTGCGGATCAAGCGGCTTCCGCAGGTGTCGGTGTCCACCACCGGCCTGCTGGCGTGGTCTCCGCTCGTCGAGTTCGAGATGGCGGGAGGAAACCTGCCCGTGTTCGACGGCAACCCCGCGAGCCTGGCCAAGGCCACCCAGTTCGCGTATTTCCCGGGCGGGGCCATGGAGATGGCGGACCGGGCGTTCGTGGGCGCGCTGACCGCGGTTCAGCCGGTCTTCACCGGCGGGCGGATCGCCAACGGGAACCGGCTGGCCAGCCTGGGAGTCGAGGTGGCCAAGGACAGGATCGAGCTGTCCGAGCGCGACGTCCTCGCGCAGACCGAGGAGAAGTACTGGCGGCTCGTCGCGCTGCGGGAGAAGGTCCGCACCCTGGACGCCTACGAGGCGCTGCTGGCGGAGCTGGACAAGCAGGTCACCGACGCCTTCGAAGCGGGGCTGCTGACGAGCAACGACCAGCTCAAGGTGCGCCTGAAGCGCGCCGAAGCCGGCGTGGACCGGCAGCGGCTGGAGTCGGGCATCCGCCTGGCGAGCCGCGACCTGCGGCGGCACATCGGCCTTCCGCCCGGCGACGCCATCGCGATCGTCGAGGCGGTGCTGCCGCCGGTGGACCCGGAGCCCCTGCGCGGCCACGAGCCGGGCGCGCTGGACCGCCGCGTCGAAACGCGCCTGCTCGCGAACGCCGTGCGGGCCGAGGAGCTCCAGTTGTCGCTGAAGCGCGGCGAGTCGAAGCCCACCGTCGCCGTGGGCGCCGGCGTGCTCCGGCTGGACGTGCACGGCATGCCGGGCATGACGAATGCCCTCGTCTTCGGGCAGGTCAGCGTGCCGATCTCGGGACTGTGGGAGGTCCGCCACGCCGCCGCCAGCCTGCAACGGCGCGTGTCCATCGCCAGGAGCAAGCTGGCCAGCACGCGCGAGTTGCTGGAACTGGGAATCGAGAAGGACTGGAACGCCCTGCAGAACGCCTGGGACGCGTTCCGTGTGTCCGGACAGGCCCTCGAGCAGGCGGAGGTCAACGTGAGGGAGGTATCCGACCGGCACGACGCCGGGATGGTGCCGTTCTCCGACCTGCTCGAGGCGCAGGTCCTGAAGCAGCAGGCCCGGGATCGCAGGACCGACGCGATGGCCGAATACTGGCTGGCGCGCTCCGCGTACCTCCGGGCGATCGTCAGGGAGTAGCGGGCGGGCGGGCCGCGGCCAGCTTCCGCGCCGCGGCGGCCCAGGCCGCCTGGGCCTCGCCGCTCGCCGATCCGGCGACGACGTCGTGGAGCGCCTGCATGCGCCGGTCCGTGTCGGCGATGACGTCGGCGCAGGCTTTCAGTTCCCGCGCCACCTCGTCGAGCTTGCCCTCGCCGAGCTTGTACGACAGCTCGTGGTCCAGCGAGGCCCAGAAGTCCATGGCGATCGTTCGGATCTGGATTTCCGCCTTGACGTGCTCCGTCCGGTCCGAGAGGAAGACCGGGACCGTGACGATGAGGTGGAGGCTGCGGTACCCGTTCGGCTTGGGGCGCTGGATGTAGTCGCTCACGCGGACGAGGTCGATGTCGTCCTGCGACACGAGCAGACCGGCAATCAGGTAGATGTCGTCGATGTACGAGCAGATGACCCGGATGCCCGCGATGTCCGTCAAGTGCTCGCGCGCGGATTCCACGGTGACCGGGAAGCCGCGGCGCGCCAGCTTGTCCAGGATGCTCTTGGGCGTCTTGACCCGCGTCTGGACGAACTGGATGGGGTTGCGCGCCTTCGTCGACTGGAACTCGTCGTT
>CAZBIP010000650.1:0-1776 GCA_964491885.1 uncultured Vicinamibacterales bacterium | reverse complement strand
CGCGCTCGCGCTCCACGAAGGGCACCGCTCGATCGGACCGGCGTCGGCTTCGCGCCTCTACTACGCCGCGCGGAACCACCTGCTCCTCGCTGCGTCCGCGGCGCCTGCCGGGCGCCTTCGGTCCGTCGCCCGTGGCGCCGCCATCGTGGCGTTCAACCTCGCGTACGCCCTGCGCGTTCCCGGCATTCCCGCCGCCGCCGGCCTCGGCGCCGTGCTCGCGGGAACGGCTGACCACGTGCGCGGAAAGTACGGCCCTCGCCCCATGCCCGTCGAATAGTGGCCCCGGGGTGAAACCGCTTGCCGCCCCGGCTACGGGCCGCGAAGCTTGGTGTGCACGGGCCGTGATGCCGATCCGGTCACTCGGAATGACAATCTGTTGACACCAGACACAGATCGACGTATTTATAGCAGTTATAATGACTGCTATAAACCATCAAACATGGGAATCTTTCGACCACCAAGCCCTTGAGTTGGCGCTGCGCTCCCTCGCTATCCGCCTCGATCAGAACCGGGCGGAGCCGGTCGAATTGGTCCTGTGCGGCGGGTCGGCCTTGATGCTCAGCGGACTCATCGCGCGCACGACGCGGGACGTTGATGTCGTGGCGCTGAGCCGACTCGGGGTGCTACTCTCGCCGGCCCCGCTGCCCGCCGACCTCCGGCAGGCAGTCACCGAGGTTGCAGAGGATCTCGGTCTCCCCGAAGAGTGGCTGAACAACGGCCCCAGCCGTGACGCCGGAGGGCTGTTCCAGATGGGGCTTCCCGAGGGGTTGGCCGGTCGATGTCAGACGCGCAGCTATGGCCCTCGATTGACAGTGCACGTCGTCGACCGGATCGATCAAATCCACTTCAAGTTGTACGCCGGGGTTGACCGAGGGGGCTATCACATCACGGACCTGCTTGCCCTTCAGCCAACGCCAGACGAACTGACCGAGGCAGCCCGATGGTCGATGACCCATGATGTGTCGGAGGGCTTCGCCACGCTGCTGAGGAAGCTGCTGAGGAGCATTGGCTATGGATCCGTCGCTGATCGGCTTTAGGTCCGAATTCCGAGAGCGGCTCCTGTCGTTGCTCTGGCGCCAGTGGGGAGCGATGGGTGTATCCGGGCACGCCGCTGCCTGGGCCCGGACTCCCCTGGACCCGGAGGCGCTGCTCCTGCTGTCCTGCACGGTCGCGCGCTGGGACCCGCGCCTCTTCGACGCGATGCTGGACTGGCTGCAGGTCAACGGACGTTACGTCAACGTGCATCGCCTGCGACGCATGGTTGCATCGGACCGGTTCGCCGGATCCGCGGTTCTGGGCGCGGTTGCAGCAACCGTCAGCAGCACCAACCAGCCGATGAAGTGGAAGCTGGCGTCGAGGCGGAGCCGGGCCGAGACGGCGCCGGGCGGCGAACATCTCTTCCGGTTGCCCGACGGCAGCCCCCTGGCCGTCCTGCGAGAGCCTGACGCTCGCTTCCTGGCGCACGGGTTCGTGCGAGACCGGTATCAGTCGCGCGCCACCGCCACCCGGTTCCGGCCGGACGTTCACGCCAATCTCCTGCTCCGCCTCCGGGCGCTCCTCGGCATCAGCGCGCGATGCGAGATCCTGGTCTACCTGTTGCTCAACCCGCAGGGCTCGCCGTCGGCCGTCGCGCGGGCATGCGCCTACTACACGGCAACCGTGACGAAGGCCCTGGCCGAGATGGGCGACTCCGGATTCGTGGTGTCGAGGGTCGAAGGACGACGCCGCTGCTACGCCTTGCACCCGGACACGTGGCGTCAATTGCTGCTTGCCAAT
>CAZBIP010000649.1:0-1776 GCA_964491885.1 uncultured Vicinamibacterales bacterium | reverse complement strand
GACGTCACCCCAGCGGGGCTGTAGTCGCCGCGGCGGGGACGGCACTCACACACGGCTCGGAAATACCCAGAACCAGCCGAGCTCGGTTCCGGCGCTCGGATACTTGCGATCCAGGGCGTCGGGCATCCACACTCCAGCCAGTCCTGCCAGCCGATCTGCGCGATGCCGGGTCTCGGCTGCGCGCAGTTGTGCGCGCAGATGTTCTCGTCCGATCTCCGGCAGGAGCGTCGACCGGTCCCTGTCGCCCTTGCCGGCCCTGACATGAATCAGCCCCTGATCGAAGTCGACGTCCTTCACGCGCAGTTCGCAGCACTCGGAGACACGGAGGCCGCCGCCGTAGATGAGCGTTGCGATCAGCCGCGGCATTCCCTGCATGGCCTCGAGAAGCGCGGCCACCTCGGGCACGCTCAGCACAACTGGCAGGTGGACGCCACGGCGGGCGCGCACCGTCGCTCCGAGCCCGTCAGGCTCGAAGCCGAGGACTTCGCGGCACAGGAACAGGAGCGCACAGAGTGCCTGGTTCTGTGTGCTGGCGGAGACGCACCGCCGGGTCGCGAGGTGCGTGAGATAGTCGCGGACGCTGCTCGAATCGACGCGAGGATTGCGCTGTTGCTGCCGGTCCGCCTCGTAGCGGAGGAAGCGCTCCACCCAGCCGACGTAGGTGCACTCGGTGCGATACGAGTAGTGGCGAGTGCGCAACCTGGACCGGAGTTGCTCCAGTGCGGCCAGTGGGTCGACGCCGCCCCGCGCGTCGACGTTGGTCCGCGAAGGCTGCCGATGCCAATCCGTCCGGCCGAGGAAGTTCACGAAGTAGATGCGAATGGCGAGTTCGGCCTGGCGCACCTGCCAGTCCTCGTGGCGACGGGATCGCTCCAGTGCCTCACAGAACCTCCGTGCCTGATCGGCGAGCGGCGGCTCCGACGCCGGCGCGGACAGGAACCGTCGAACCCAGCGAACGACGAACGGGGCGGACTTCTCTCGAACCAGTTTCGACTTCAGAAGGAACTCACCGAACTCCTGGAGCGAGGCATCGAGGTCGCGCATGGCCAAGACGAGGGAGCAAGTCTCGTACCGCCTGAAGGTTGGTGGATGGGCAGGACGCGTCGGCGTAACGCCCTGGCGTCGCAGAGGGTTACGCTGACGCCTTGGGCCCTGGCATCGCCAACGCGTGTTGACGGGCGCGTCACCGGCGGTGGCTTCTCAGGCGATTGGCGCCAGCGCCAATAACCGGCACGGGCACGGTTAGGCCGCCGGAGCCAATCCCCCGCTGCGTCTCCCCTCGTGCTTCCCCATCTCTCGTGGTATCAGTCGCTTGCGGAGGGTCCTACCGGGCGGTATAGTGCGCGGCATCGGCGGATGGCGGATGGAAGCGCGAGGCGCCCTAGTGGTGTTGAGCCCGTGTTTTGGTTCCATCCAGCTAAAGGAAGTTAGCCGGATCCAACGGGAGGCACGTACATGGCGAATACATGGCCCCGCGAATTCGCCCATCGAATGCAGGCCTATCAGAGCAACTTCGGACAGGCTCCAGGAGACGTGCCTGTCTCCATCAAGATCCGAGTCGCCTCAGGCTGCTTCCACCGCGAACACTCTCCCGCCGCGTACGCCTTGATCGACCAGCAGCTAAAGGGCATTCCGGTCGAGAACCGGCGCTTCGCGTTCGAAGAACATGAAAGCGGCCCTGAGGTCTTGGTGTTCGTGGCACTGACGACTGCTGGAATCACGGGTCGTGTCGGTCAAGTGGTGGAAAAGTGCTGACATCGACATCCGGCGCTGATC
>CAZBIP010000648.1:0-1784 GCA_964491885.1 uncultured Vicinamibacterales bacterium | reverse complement strand
CCTGTGTGCGAGCCGGCTGTACGAGATGGTCAAGGAGCGCGGCTACGACGGCGCCCCGGATCACTTCCGCGCCATCGTCGCTCGCCACCGGCCGCGCAAGCCCGCCGAAGCCTTCCTGCGCTTGTCGACGCTGCCGGCCGAGCAGGCGCAGGTCGACTGGGGACACTTCGGCCACATCGACGTCGACGGCACTCGCCGCCCACTGGTCGCCTTCGTGATGGTGCTCAGCTGGTCGCGCTGGATGGTGCTGCGCTTCGGCATCGACCAGCGCATGGGCAGCTTCCTCTCGCACCATGTCGCGGCCTTCGAGGCGCTCGGCGGCGTCCCGCGCGTCGTCCTCTACGACAACCTCAAGTCGGCCGTCACCGAGCGCGTCGGCGATGCCATCGTCTTCAACGAGACGTTGCTCGCCTTCGCCGCCCACCACCGCTACGAGCCGCGTCCGGTCGCCCCCTACCGCGGCAACGAGAAGGGGCGCGTCGAGCGCGGCATCCGCGACGTCCGCGAGTCCTTCTTCCCGGCGCGCACGTGGTTGGACCTCGATGACCTCAACCGCCAGGCCGAGCGCTGGTGCCGCGAGATCCGCGGCGCACGCAAGCACCCCGAGGACCGCACGCGCACCGTCGCCGAGGCCTTCGAGGAGGAGCGCCAGAAGCTCCGCGCGCTCCCCGACGACGCCTTCCCGGTCCACGACCGCGTCGAGGCCAAGGTCGGCAAGACGCCGTATGTGCGCTTCGACGGCAACGACTACTCCGTACCGCACGACCGGGTTCGGCGAAGCGTCACGGTCATCGCCACCGCAGAGGCCGTGCGCGTGCTCGACGGCAACGGCGAGATCTGCCGGCACTCGCGCTGCTGGGCGAAGGGCCGGCAGATCGAGGACCCTGCACACATCGCAACGCTCGCAGCCGAGAAGGCCGAGGCGAGGCAGAGTCGAGGCATGAACCGGCTCTTCGCTGCGGTCCCGGAAGCGAGGACGCTCCTGGTCAAGCTCGCGGAGCGGGGTGGCAATATCGGTGGCACCGTCGCGCGGCTCGGCGAGCTGCTCGACGCCTACGGGCCGGGCGAGCTCGACGTCGCGGTGGGTGAGGCCATCGCCGCCGATGCGCCGCATGTCGCCGCGGTCCGCCAGGTCCTCGACCGACGCCGCCAAGACGCCGGCAAGCAGCCGCCGATCGCCGTGGCGCTGCCCGACGACCCGCGCGTGCGAGAGGTGGTCGTGCGGCCGCGGCCACTTGCCTCCTACGACAGGCTCACCCGCAAGCGAGGCGACGATCATGGATGACCTCCACCAGCGCCTGCGCGCGCTCGGGCTGCTGGGCCTCGCCGCCCGGCTCGACGAGATCCGTCACGAGCCTTGGCTCGAGCGAGTCATCGCAATCGAGCACGAGGAGCGGCAGCATCGCGGACTCGACACCCGCCTGAAGAATAGCCGCCTTGGCCGCTTCAAGCCGATGGCCGACTACGACTGGATCTGGCCCAAGTCCATCGACCGAGAGGCTGTCGAGGACCTCTTCAACCTCGAGTTCCTCAACCAAGGCGCCAACGTCGTCATCGTCGGCCCTGGAGGCCTCGGCAAAACGATGATCGCGAAGAACCTCGCCCACGCCGTGATCCGGTCGGGCAAGACCGCGCGCTTCATCACCGCGAGCGCCATGCTCAACGAGCTCGCCTCCCAGGACGGCGCGGTCGCCCTGCACCGCGCCTTCCGGCGCTACACGAGCCCAGCCGTCCTCGTCGTCGACGAGCTCGGCTACGTGGCCTACGCCAACCGCCACGCCGAC
>CAZBIP010000647.1:0-1785 GCA_964491885.1 uncultured Vicinamibacterales bacterium | reverse complement strand
CTCGTCGCCTGGGGCTACTGGGTGGATCGCCATCGGGCGGTTGTGCCAGATTAGGTGCGTACTACGGCGCGAACCCGCAGGAGCCATGTGGCCGCGTCGGCGGCGCCATAGGCCGCGGCTCAGCGTCGCGAGCGGCGAGCCGCGGGAAGGCACAACCCATGAGGAACACACTGCTGCCGGTTGGCCTCGCAGTCCTCGCCCTCGTCACGGCCGGCGCCGCGCATCCCGCGGAAGCAACAACCGGCGGTCCCCCGGTCGTGTCGTTCGCGCCGTCGAAGGGCGCAATCGCGCTCGCCGACAACGCGACCGTGGCCCCGCTCTTCGTTGACGCCGGCGACTGGCCGGGTGTCCTCCGCGCCGCGGGGGACCTGCAGACCGACGTCGAGCGCGTGACTGGCCGCCGTCCGCGCCTCGCGCCCGGCGCCGCGCCATCCGGCGACACGGCCGTCATCATCGGTACCATCGGGCGAAGCCGGCTGATCGACCGCCTGGCCGCAAGACGGAAGATCGACATCTCGGGGGTGAAGGGACGCTGGGAGTCGTACCTCATCCAGGCCGTGAACGCCCCGCTTCCGGGTGTTGCCCGCGCGCTCGTCATCGCCGGCAGCGACAAGCGCGGCACGATCTTCGGCATCTACGAGCTTTCCGAGCAGATCGGCGTCTCGCCCTGGCACTGGTGGGCCGACGTTCCGCCGGCGCGGCACGACGCGCTCTACGTCCCGGCCGGCACACGGGTCCTCGATGCACCGGTCGTCCGCTACCGCGGCATCTTCATCAATGATGAAGCGCCCTCGTTCTCGGGATGGGCGCAGGAGAAGTTCGGCGGCGCGAACCATCGGATCTACCGGCACGTCTTCGAGCTCATCCTGCGGCTGCGCGGAAACTACCTCTGGCCCGCGATGTGGCTTCCTCGCGCGTCCGCGGACGATGACCCGGAGAACGCGCGGCTGGCCGATGAGTACGGAGTCGTGATCGGAACGACGCACCACGAGCCGCTGATGCGGGCGCACGACGAGTGGGGGCGCTACGGGAAGGGCCCGTGGGACTACTCGAAGAACGACGCCGTTTTGCGCGAGTTCTGGCGCGGCGGCGTCGAGCGCTCGAAGAGCTACGAGACGGTCGTGTCGCTCGGCATGCGCGGCGACGGCGACGCGGCCATGTCGGAGGAGACGAACGTCGCCCTCCTGGAGCGGATTGTCGCCGACCAGCGCGCCATCCTCTCGGACGTGCTGAAGCGGCCCCTCCCGGAGATCCCGCAACTCTGGGCGCTCTACAAGGAGGTGCAGGGCTACTACGAGCGAGGCATGCGCGTCCCCGACGATGTGACGCTGCTGTGGTGCGACGACAACTGGGCCAACATCCGGCGGCTGCCGACGGCGGAGGAGCGGGCGCGGCCGGGCGGGGCCGGCGTCTACTACCACTTCGACTACGTCGGCGGGCCCCGCAACTACAAGTGGACGAACGTCACTCCCATCGCGAAGGTCTGGGAGCAGATGCACCTCGCGTGGCAGTACGGGGCGACGCGCATCTGGATCGTGAACGTCGGCGACATCAAGCCGATGGAGTTCCCCATCGAGTTCTTCCTGAGCTACGCGTGGAACCCCGAGCGGCTGCCGTACGAGAAGCTCGGCGCGTACTCCGAGGCGTGGGCGGCCCGGGAGTTCGGCGCGGCGCACGCCGCTGAGATCGCCCGCCTGATCGACGGGTACACGAAGCTGAACCGGCGGCGGACGCCCGAACTCCTCGAGCCCGAGACGTACAGCCTCGTCCACTACCGCGAGGCCG
>CAZBIP010000646.1:0-1795 GCA_964491885.1 uncultured Vicinamibacterales bacterium | reverse complement strand
ACGACACGCTCAGGATCTGCCGGGATCGCGCCCGCGACGACGAAGGCGTGGCGCTTCTTTTCGCGCAACTCGGCGACGCGCGTCTCCGGCTGGGTCTTGCGTCGCTCCTCGAACGGCGCGCCGTGGCCGGGCCTGTCCTGGGGCGCGTGGCCTCGCGGGGTCCCCGCGACCTCACGATTGACGAGGCCTGCCGGCGAGGGGCCGTGCGGATTGTCGACAGCCTCAGCGGCGTGCCCGGCGGGTTCGACCGATTCGTCGATGCGGGCCCGACTGGACACCCGCGCTACGCTGTGCTCGCCGCCGAACTGAAGGAGCTGGCCAGGGCGGCGCCGCCAGGAGGCCCGCCCATCGCTCCGGCGCGCATCAAGGGGATCGTGCAGCGCCTGCGGTCCCACTTCTTCACGAAGGCCGGCACGCCGCGCAAGGCCTCCACCGAGTACCGCGTGGAGCACTTCAGCACCCCGGCCGCTCGCGCCGCGCACTGGTCGGGCGTCCACGCGGCCGCCCCGCCGCTCGGCGACGCGATCCGCAGTCTCAGGCGCGACCTGAACGCGATCCAGGCGCGCGCCGTCCTGCAGGTGTTCTCGATCGCGAGCCGCCGCTACCGGCACATGCTCGAGTCGCGCGGCGTGCTCGACTTCACCGAGTTGCTCGTGCGGGCGACCGCGCTCCTGGGCGACATGGATGAGTTCGCGCGGAGCCGGTACCTGCTCGAGGCCCGCTACCACCACGTGCTCGTGGACGAGTTCCAGGACACGTCGCGCGCCCAGTGGGAACTCGTGTCGCTGCTGGTCCGGGCGTGGGGCGAGGGCCTCGGGCTCGCCGCGGAGGCCCCGCTTCCGCCTTCGATCTTCATCGTCGGGGACCGCAAGCAGTCCATCTACGGGTTCCGGGACGCTGATGTGCGCGTGCTCGACGAGGCCGCGGCCGCCATCGAGCGCCTGCGGCCGGACGGGTCGCCCATCCGGAGCATCTCGCGCAGCTTCAGATCCGTTCCGCCGCTCCTCGCGTTCACGAACGCCCTGTTCTCCGACGTCGCCGGCCCGGCGGGCGAGAGCGGCGCGTTCAGGTTCGGCGACGATGACGCGTTCCCGGTGGACGCGGAGGGCGACACGGCGGACGGAGACCCGGCGCTGGGCCTCGTGGCGGCCCCAAGCGTGCGCCGGTCCGCGGAAGCCGTCGCGGCCGAGATCGCCCGCCTCGCGGCCTGCGCCGAGGTCCGCGATCGGCAGACTGGCGAACTCCGGCCGATCCGGCCCGGCGACATCGGCATTCTCTTCAGGTCCCGCTCGAGCCACAGGGAGTTCGAGCGGGCGCTCGAGGCCAGGCGCATCCCGTCCTATGTCTACCGGGGCCTGGGCTTCTTCGATGCCGACGAGGTGAAAGACACCGTCGCGCTCCTGCGCTACCTGGCGGAGCCGACGTCGGACCTGCGGGCGGCCGCATTCCTGCGTTCGCGTCTGGTCCGCCTGTCGGACGCCGGGATCCAGCGGCTCGCGCCGTCGATCGCGGGCGCGCTGGCGGGCACTGGCGCGCCGGGGCTCGACGCGCTCGACGCGGAAGATGGCCGGGTGATCGCGCAACTGCGTGGCGGCCTTGCCGTGTGGCTCCCGCTCGCCGACCGCCTCCCGCCGGCGGAGCTCCTGGACCGTGTGCTGTCGGATTCGGCCTACGAATTCGAGCTTCGCGGCCCTCGCATGGTGTCCGCACGCGAGAACCTGAAGAAGCTGCGCGGCCTCGTGCGACGCATCCAGAACCGGGGGTACCTCACGCTCGGGCGCCTCGCCGACGTGCT
>CAZBIP010000645.1:0-1796 GCA_964491885.1 uncultured Vicinamibacterales bacterium | reverse complement strand
CCCGGGGCAGGGCGATGGGCGGCAGGCGCGTCAGTCCGCGGCGGGCGTCCAGGGCGCCGCGCCGACGGCCGTCCGCACGAAGTCCTCTTCCGGACGCGCCCCCAGGATCTCGACGCTCTCGTTGACGACGGTCTTCGGCACGCCGCTCACGCGGTACTTGCGCACGAGGTCGGGGTATTCGCTCGCCTCGACGATGATCGAGGTCACCTTCGGGCTTTCGACCGCCATCCGGTTGGCCAGGCTGACCGCCTGGGGACAGTGCGGTCAAGTCGGGGTGACGAAGACCTGCAGCGTGATCGGCGACTCGAGCGCCGCGAGGAGCGCGCGGCTCCCCTCCTGCAGCCCGGAGTCGGCTTTCGACACGGTCAGCACCGCGTCGAGCAGCGACATGAACTCGTAGCCGGACGGGATGCCGAGAAAGCGGATGCCGGGGTCGCCGGCGCCGAGCACGGCGATGGCCGGCACGCGGTCGATGCCGAGCTTCGCGGCCTCGTCCCGCTCGAGCAGCAGGTTGTGCTCCTCGACGGTGACGAGGTCGGAGAGTTCCGCGAGCTCCTTCAGGATCTGGCCGGTGGGCTCGCAGGTCTCGCAGTTGAGCGTCTGCGTGAAGAACGCCAGGCGCACGGGGTTGACCATGGCGCCGAGCATCTCGCGGACGCGGGCGGCGTCGGACGGGGAAAGTATCGCCATGCGGTCATTATGGCAGCACTCGCCAGAGCCGGACGCTCACAACGAGAAAAGGGCCACTCTGCTGGACCTTGGAACAGACCATGGGATTCGGGGTCAGACCCCATCTGTAGAGGCTGACCCCACTGGAACACACCCCCGCGCTCGCGGGACCGGATCTGACCCCGATTACCGCGCCGGGGTCGGGCCGGTTTCCGGGGCCAGCGGGGCGAACACGAACCGCAGCCCTCGCACGTACGCCTCGAACTGCATGCCGGCGTGGCGCTCGCCATCGATGATGCGGAACTCGTAGGCCAGCCCGGGCATCTTCCGCGACGCGATGCGCTGGTTGAAGCGCAGGATGCCGCCCAGGAAAGCCGGGGCCTCGTTCCCTCCCCCGGCGACGAAGAGCCGCGCCTTGACGGTGCGGCCGGCCTTCACGAACGCCTCCTCGTACCCGAAGAGCCAGTCGTTCCCGGCCGCGACCGCGGGAGTGGCGGCGACGTACGCCTGGAACAGATCCGGCCTCGTGTACATCGAGTAGAGCGTGAACAGCCCGCCGAGCGACGCGCCCGCCATCACGCGGAACGACGGATCCGCACGGTACTCGCGCTCCACGAACGGGACGATCTCGGTTTCGATCGTCTTCAGGAAGTCTGCGGCGTGGCCGGAGGCCGCGCTGCTGGCGGCGCCGTACGGCACCGGCGACAGCTCCCAGAGCCGCATGGTGCCGACGTTCAGGTTCCCGCCCGCGTACCCGAGCCCGACGATGATGAACTCGGGGGTGACGCGATCGTAGACCAGGCCTCCGCGGATGGCGTCCATCTTCTGGAAGTCCCAGTAGGCGTCGGTGACGTAGACGACCGGGTAACGCCGCCCGGTGTCCTTCACGTAGCTCTCGGGCAGGCCGATGTGCAGCTGGTAATGCCGGCCCTGCGGCGTCGGCGGCAGCGCGCGCAGCTGGGAGTTCGCGATGGTGTGCGGAGGATAGGCCGGCTTCGGCGCCTGCGCGGCGGCAACGCCGGCGGACAGGTGAAGCGCGAGCGTGATCAGAACGGGTGCGACGGCTGCGAGCGGCAGTCTCTTCATGGCGCCCCCAGCATAACTCCGGCGCGGGAGCGCGTGATGCC
>CAZBIP010000644.1:0-1810 GCA_964491885.1 uncultured Vicinamibacterales bacterium | reverse complement strand
TCACGTGGCGGACCGGGTTCCTCCTGCAGGGCGACACGCAGGCGGAACGCGTGGCCAATAGCGGCGTGTCGTGGAAGGCCACCGCCAACTCCGCCTACTCGGCGATTCGCTTCACCCATGCCCAGGTGCGCGGGTACTTCGTCGTCGGGCCAGGCGAGCGCGTCGATACCGCGAAGTACCCGTGGGGCTGGGAGACAGAGGCCTTCGACGACACCGGTTGGGCGTCCGCGGTGCCGGCCGTCTCCGACGGACGCGAAAGCGGCTCTCCGCGCGACTCGCAGGATGCGCCGAACCGGTGGCTGCTCGTGCCGCGATCGATTCCCCTCATGGAGGAGCGTCCGGAGCGGTTCGGCAGCGTCCGCCGGGCGCAGGGCGTCGAGGTGCCCCGGGCCTTCCCGGCGTCGGCCGCCGCCTTCACCGTCCCGGCGAACACCCGCGCACGCCTGCTGCTGGACATGTCGCACCTGACGACGGCGTACCCGGTGATCGAGTACAGCGGCGGGTCGGGCGCGACGATCACGATGGCCTACGCCGAGTCGCTCTACTACCCGCGGGGCGGCGAGCGGGCCGGCGAGAAGGGCAACCGCAGCGAGGTCGACGGCAAGGAATTCGTGGGCTTTCACGATCTGGTCGTCGCCGACGGGGGCCGCCACCGGCGCTACAGCCCGCTCTGGTGGCGCACGTACCGTTACGTCGAGCTGACGATCGAGACCTGGTCCCAGCCGCTCGTCGTCGAGGATCTGCACGGCATCTATACGGGCTACCCGTTCGAGCGCCGGCAGCGCCTCGACGCGGGGTCGCCACTGGTCTCGCAGATCCTGGACGTGGGCTGGCGGACGGCCCGGCTGTGCGCGCACGAAACCTACATGGACTGCCCCTACTACGAGCAGCTCCAGTACGCGGGCGACACCCGGATCCAGGCGCTCGTATCGCTCTACGCCACGGGCGACGCGCGGTTGATGAAGAACGCGATCGCGCAGCTCGACGACTCGCGCACCGCCGAGGGCGCGACGATGAGCCGGGCGCCGACGCGGCAGCAGCAGTACATCCCGCCCTTCTCGCTGTGGTGGATCGGGATGCTGCACGACTACTACATGCACGTGGACGACGAGGCCTTCGTCCGGGAACGGCTGGCCGGGACCCGGGCGGTGCTGCAGTTCTTCGGCCGGTACCAGAAGCCGAGCGGCTCGCTCAATGCGATGCCCTGGTGGAACTACGTGGACTGGGTCCCCGAGTGGCGCAGCGGCGTGCCGCGCGGCGCGGACGGGTCCAGCGCGCCGCTGGACCTGCAACTGCTGCTGGCGTACGACTGGGCGGCCCGCCTCGAGGACGCGATGGGCTCGAAGGCCCTCGCGGCCGACTATCGCGCGGCGGCGCATCGGCTCAGGACGACGATCCGGTCGCTGTACTGGGACGCGGGCCGGCGGCTCTTCGCGGACACGCCGGATCACACGCAGTACTCCCAGCACGCCAACGCGCTGGCCGTGCTCGCCGGCGTCACCGCCGGCCCCGAAGCGCGTGACGTCATCGTCAGGACGATCGCCGACAAGACCCTCGCGCCGTGCTCGTACTATTTCCGCCACTACCTCCACTCGGCCGTGAACCTCGTCGGCGAGGGGGACCGCTACCTGGCGCTGCTCGCCGAGTGGGAAGCCATGCTCGGGCGCGGGCTGACGACGTTCGCGGAGCGGTACGACGCGCCAGGCGACCCGTCGCGATCCGACTGCCACGCCTGGAGCGCGAGCCCGAACTACGAGATCTTCCGCACCGTGCTGGGGATCGAGACCGCCGCACCGGGCTTCCGCCGCGT
>CAZBIP010000643.1:0-1812 GCA_964491885.1 uncultured Vicinamibacterales bacterium | reverse complement strand
GCCATGAGCAACGAGTTCCCGATCACTCGCCGCGACTTCGTGAAGGGCACCGTCGGGGCCGTCGTGGGCGCTTCGTCAATGGGAGGCCGAGCTGCCGCCGAGGCTGCCGCGCTCCAGCTGAACGCGCCGGCCCGCCCCGGCCGCTCCGCGCGCGTCGTCATCGTCCGGGACGAGCGCGCGCTCGACGCCTCGCACGACGTGGATACGGCCGTGCTCGACCGGATGCTGGCCGACACCGTCATGCGCGTGACCGGCCAGAAGACGGCGAACGCCGCGTGGCTCGCGCTCGTCAAGCCGGCGGATACCGTCGGTCTCGTCCCGACGCCGCACATGAACCCGACGCATCGGGAACTGGTGGACGCGGTCCGGCGCGCGCTCGTGGGCGTTGGCGTTCCGGCCGAGCGGATCCGGGAGGCGCAGGGCGGCATCGATCTGCCGACCGCGTGCACCGCCCTCATCGCGATGCCCGCGCTCAAGGCGCACTGGCTGACCGGCATCGGCACCGTGCTGAAGGACTACATCATGTACTCCGGCCGGCCGCGGAACTACCACGACGCGAACAACGCCAACCTGGGCGAGGTCTGGCTGCTGCCGGGCGTGAAGGGGAAGACCAGGCTCGCGCTCGTGGACGCGCTGCGGCCGCTGTGCGACAAGGGGCCCCAGCCCGACCCGCGCTACTTCTGGGACTACAAGGGGCTCATCGCGAGCACCGACCCTGTCGCGGCGGACGCCGTCGGCTTGCAGATCATCATGGCGAAGCGGCGGGCGCTCAGAGGGGAAGAGTGGCCGCTGTCGCCGCCGCCGCTCTGCGTGGCCGCGGCGGACGAGAAGTTCGGCCTGGGCACGTGCCGGCTGAGCGAGATCACGATCGACCGGGCCGGCTGGGCGCAGGACGCGCTCGTGTAGGCCGGCCGCCTGAAAGGAACGATCGCGCGTGGCCCTTCCCGTTGTCGGGCAGACGTTCTCGCACTACCGCATCCTCCAACTGATCGGCGGCGGCGGCATGGGCGTCGTCTACGAAGCGGAGGACACCCGGCTCGGCCGCCACGTGGCGGTGAAGTTCCTGCCGGAGGACGCGGCGGACAGCCTCGACCCTTCGGCAGGCTCGGGGTCGCCCTGGGCGATGCAGAGGGGCGAAGCGATCGAGCGCTTCACCCGGGAGGCGCGCGCCGCCTCGGCGCTCAACCATCCGCACATCTGCACGGTGTACGACGTCGGCGAGGAGCAGGGGCGGCCCTTCATCGTGATGGAACTGATGAAGGGCCGGACGCTCAAGGAACAGATCGGCGGCGCGGCCTTGCCGCTCGACCGCGTCCTGACCCTCGGCGCGCAGGTGGCCGACGCCCTCGACGCCGCGCACCGCCAGGGCATCGTCCACCGCGACATCAAGCCCGCCAACATCTTCGTGACGGAGCACGGCGAGGCGAAGTTGCTGGACTTTGGGCTGGCCAAGCGCGCGGCCGGCACCGGCTCGGACGACGACCGGACCGTGTCTCGGGAAGACGAGGTGACGTCGGCAGGCACGACGCTCGGAACCGTGTCCTACATGTCGCCTGAGCAGGCACGCGGAGAGGTGGTCGGCGCGCGGAGCGACCTCTTCTCGTTCGGTGTCGTGCTCTACGAGATGGCGACCGGCACGCTGCCGTTCCGCGGGCGCGGCGCCACGGAGATCGTCGACGCGATCCTCAACCGGGAGCCCGTGCCGCCCGTCCGGCTGAACCCCGACGTGCCCGGCGAGCTCGAGCGGGTCGTCGCGAAGGCGCTGGAGAAGGATCCTGCCCTCCGCTACCAGTCTGCCGCGGAGATCAAGGC
>CAZBIP010000642.1:0-1818 GCA_964491885.1 uncultured Vicinamibacterales bacterium | reverse complement strand
GCCCGGATCGACGCGCAGCATGCGGGCGAGTCGAGCGGCGGGATCGACGAACAGGGTCGGCAGGAGGTCTGAGCGGGCGCGTTGGACCGCCAATCGCTGTGGCCCGCCCTGCGCGCGGCGGACACGCTCTTTCGTCTGACGCGCATGGAGAAAGGCGGGCCATGAAGGGGGACCCCGGCGGCAGCGGCGTGACGATGGCCTTCGACGCACTCGAGCGGGGCGTGCATGCCGCGCTGGAGACCTACTCCAACGTCCACCGCGGCAGCGGGCACCACTCGATGGTCTCGACGCACCTGTTCGAGCAGGCCAGGGGCATCGTGCTCGAACACCTGGCCCTGAGCGCCCGCACGCACGTCGTCGTCTTCGCGACGCCGAGAACCGCGGACACGCTGACGGCCCAGCTCGAGCCGGGGCGTTACCTCACGGCGTCCAGCCGCGACCTCGGTCTGCCGCTGGGCGTCCGCGCGCTGGCCGTCGAACGAAAGGCGCTGCCGAGAGGGACGCCGTTCCTCACCGGGGGAGGGACCGCGAGGCTGGTAGGCACCGACTGGGTGATGTGGGCCGCGGCACCCGACCGATTCGAGGCCGGCACGCCCGCCATCGTCAATGTCATCGCGTTCGCGAGGGCGCTGCTGCTGACGCGGCGCCTCGGAGATCACGCCTTCGGAGTCCCGGCCGCCGTGTCGCGGACGGCGACCGAGATCCTGCACCGCGACGGCCTCGACGAGTACAGCGGCCGGGCGCTGCTGCACGAGCTTCGGCAGACCCTGATCGGCCGAGGCGTGCGCGTGCCCACGGCTGAGGGCCCTCGGCCGTACGTCAACCTGGACAACGCCGCCAGCACGCCGACGTTCGAGCCGATCTGGACCGCGGTCCGCCAGGCATGGCGCCAGCCTGCGCACGTCCAGCAGGACATCATTCGGGAGGTCAGGGCCATCGTCGCCGAGGCCGTCGGTGCGCCCCCGGCCGAATACGACGTGATCTTCACGTCCAACACGACCGAAGCCATCAACCTGGTGGCCGAAGGCATAGGCCGGGGAGCCGAGACTGGCGCCGCGCCGGTCGTCATTCACACGCTCCTCGAACACAACTCCAACGAACTGCCATGGCGATCGGTGTCTGGCGCGTCGCCGGTGCGGTTGCCGATCGACGCGGACGGCTTCGTGGACTCCGGCGAGCTCGAAACGCTCCTGCGCGCGTACAACGAGAGAGGCGAGCACGGCGCGGCGCGCGTCACGCTCGTCGCGGTGAGCGGCGCCTCCAACGTGCTCGGGGTGTTCAACGACCTTGCCGGGATCGCGCGGGTCGCGCACCGATATGGGGCCCGCCTGCTGGTGGATGGGGCGCAACTCGTCGCGCACCGCAAGGTTTCGATGGAGGCCAGCGGCATCGACTGCCTGGCATTCTCCGCCCACAAGGTGTACGCGCCGTTCGGCACCGGCGTGCTGGTGGCCAGAAAGGCACGGCTCGCGTCCAGCCCCGCGGAGATGGAGAGGATCAGGTCGGCGGGCGAGGAAAACGTCGGGGGCATCGCGGCGCTCGGCACGGCGCTGGTGCTGCTGCAGCGGATCGGCCTGGACGTCATCCAGGAAGAGGAGCGGTCGCTGACCGCGCGGGCGTTGCTCGGCCTGCGTCGAGTCCCCGGCGTCAAGATCTTCGGGATTGCGGACCCCGAATCGCCCGCGTTCGCCTCCAAGGGCGGCGTGATTCCCTTCGATCTGAAGGGCGTCATCTCGCACTCAGTGGCTCGAAAGCTGGCCGCGCGCGGAGGGATCGGCGTACGGTCCGGCTGCCACTGCGCGCACCTGACGGTCAAGC
>CAZBIP010000641.1:0-1822 GCA_964491885.1 uncultured Vicinamibacterales bacterium | reverse complement strand
TCCCGTCGAGGGCCGTCACCGTGCGCTTGCCGTCGAAGACCTTCGAGACGCCGGACAGGGTGATCATCTGGAGCCTATCGTGCCACGCCGTCGCGAGCGCCGTCGAGGCGTCGGGCCCGAGCCGCGGGTGTATCCTTGGCGCATGCATACGGCAACGCCGAACCGGGCGCGCGCCTTGCCGAAGGCCTGGCCTGCCGCGTGCTGGGCGCTTCCTCTCGCGACGCTCGCGCTCCAACTCGTGACGTACCGGGGATACGGGTTCTTCAGGGACGAACTGTACTACCTCGCGTCCGCCGAGCATCTCGGTCTCGGGTACGTCGAGCACCCGCCCATGATCGGGTTCGTCGCCTGGCTGGTTCGTTCGACGCTCGGCGACTCGCTGTTCGCGGTGCGGCTGTTGCCGGCGGCGGCCCATGCGGCGGTCGTGGCGCTCGCGGCCCTCCTCGCGCGCGAGATGGGCGGTGGACGCTTCGCGCAGTTCGCGGCGGCGCTTGCAACGGCCCTCGCGCCGGCGCACGTTGGCCTCTGCGCGTTCCTCTCGATGAACGCGTTCGATCTCATGTTCTGGGCCGCGCTCTGGCTCGTCGGCGCCCGGATCCTGCGCACGGAAGACCCGAGGCTGTGGTTGGCGTTCGGCGCGATCGCGGGCCTTGGCCTCCAGAACAAGATCAGCGTGCTGTTCCTGGGCTTCGGGATCGTCGCGGGGCTGATCGTGACGCGCCGGTGGCGGATGCTGCAATCGCCGCGCCTGTGGGCCGGCGGCGCCATCGCCGCGCTGATCTTCCTGCCGCACCTCGTCTGGCAGTGGCAGAACGGCTGGCCGACGCTTGAGTTCATCGCGAACGCGACGCGCGAGAAGAACGTGGCGTTCGCGCCCGGCGCGTTCCTGGCCGAGCAGGTGGCCCAGACGGGCGCGCTGGCCGCTCCGCTGTGGGTGGCCGGCCTCGCGGGGCTCCTGGCTGCCGGGCGGCTTCGGGCCTTTCGGCCCATGGGTTGGGCGTATCTGGCCGTGCTGGCCGTGATGCTGGCCACCAACTCCAAGCCGTACTACCTCGTGCCCGCCTACACCGTTCTTTTCGCCGCCGGAGCCGTGCTGGCCGAAGGCGTCCGCAGGCCGCTCGGCCGGGCGCTTGTCCGCGGAGCCGTGGTGCTCGGGATCGTCGCGGGCGGGGTCGCGTTCCTGCCGTTCGCGAAACCGGTGCTGTCCACCGACGCGTTCCTGCGCTACTCGGCGGCGCTCGGCGTGGCCCCCGGCGCGGAGGAGCGGCACGAACTGGGCCGGCTGCCGCAGCAGTACGCCGACATGCACGGGTGGCAGGAGCTTGCGGCGAACCTGGCGGCGGTGTATCACGCGCTGCCGGCGGCGGATCGCGAGCGCGCCTGCATCTTCGTCCGGAACTACGGCGAGGCTGGCGCCGTCGACGTCCTCGGCGCCCCGCTCGGCCTGCCGCGGGCCATTTCGGGCCACAACAGCTACTACCTGTGGGGGCCGCGCGGATGCAGCGGCGACGTCGTCATCGCGCTGGGCGGCGGGCGCGCGGACTACGACAGCGTGTTCGCGGCCGTCGAGCAGGCGGGCGTGCACACGTGCACGGACTGCATGCCCTACGAGAACAACCTTCCCATCTGGGTCTTGCGAGGCGCTCGCGTCCCCTTCACTCAGATCTGGCCGCGCGTGAAGCGCTACATCTGAGGCGCGGCGCAGGCCCCGCGGGGCCCATCAGGACGACTCGCGGCCCGGAGCAGCCCGGCCCGCTTCCGCGCCCAGCCACAGCAGGCGCTCCGCCAGTTCCAGCGCGTCGACGGGCCAGAACGCGCGCGG
>CAZBIP010000640.1:0-1827 GCA_964491885.1 uncultured Vicinamibacterales bacterium | reverse complement strand
TCGCGGGCGGCTGCCGCAACGCCAGGTACGCGCCCACTCCGGCCGCTCCGGCGACGAGCGCCCCGGCCAGCAGTATCGCGACCGTCTTGTTCATGATCGTCTCCCTATCCTGAAGCAGCCAGGGAGCAACTCCCGTGCCGACGCTCCCGGAGTGGACCTCTCGGAGAAGGGCTTGTTCAGCCGCAGTTTACCAGAAGGGTCCCCGCGGCACCTCCGGCGCGCCGGCCCCCGCCGGCCGCACGACGGCCCGCGACTGTCCCCATTTGCAAACAGTCCGCGCAGGCGACAGAATGGCTGCCGATGAAGCTCCTCGACCAGTTCGTCCAGGACGGCGACCTCCTGTTCCGCTGGCGGAGCTACCTCCCGCTCGTGCTGGTCCCCCTCGTCTTCGCCGGTGTGCTGACGGCGTCGCCGCCGTTCTCGACGCGCGCGGCCGAGCGCCTCTGGGAACTGCTCAGCGTGCTCGTTGCCCTGGCCGGCCTGGGCGTCCGGGTCTGGGCGGTGGGATCGGCGCCCGAGGGCACGTCCGAGCGCAGCACGGTCAACCCGAGAGCGTCCGAACTCCGGACGCGGGGGCCCTATTCGCTCGTGCGCCACCCGCTCTACGTCGCCAACGGGCTCATGGCGCTCGGCGTGTTCCTGTTTCCGGGTGTCTGGTACCTTCCGCTCGTCCTGGTCCCCGTGTTCCTGCTGTACTACGAGCGCATCGCGGCGCGCGAGGAAGCCTTCCTGATCGAGCGGTTCGGCGCGGAATTCGAGGCGTGGGCGGCGCGCGTGCCCGCCTGTGTGCCCTCGTTCCGCACGTACGCCCGCTCCACGCACCCGTTCTCCTGGAAGAAGGTCTTGCGCCACGAGTTCCACGGCCTGATGGTCATCGCGGCCGGCGTGCTCGTCATCGACGCGCTGCAGGAAACCTGGCGTGCGCACACGCTGCACGCCGACGCTCCCTGGCTGTGGTTTGCGGGCGCGAGCGCCGCATGCTTCCTCCTCTTCATCGTCTTGAAGCGGCGGACGCGCGTCCTCGAGCCCTGATCGAGAGGCCGGCCGATGCGCCTGAAGCGTTACTACAGCTCGCGCGACGTCACCGCGCTGACCGGCCTCACCGCGGATCAGCTCAGGTGGTGGGAGCGGCAGAAACTGGTGGAGCCGGCCATCGCCCCGCACCGCACGGAGGCCGGCGGATACACGGAGCGCCGTTACACGCCGGTGGACCTCCTGGAGATCATGGTCCTGGCCGACCTCCGCCGCCGCGGGTTCTCGCTGGCGCGGCTGCGCGACCTGGTGGACAAGCTCCGCGCCCACTTCCAGGTGCGCCTGTACGAAGCCACGGGCGAGGGCGGGCCGGTGACGCTGCTGACCGACGGCGGCGATATCTACGTGCGGACGCCGGACGGGCGCTTCTTCAACCTCCTGAAGGACCCGACACAGCCGCTCCTCGTGATCGGCGAGGAAGACAGCTTCAAGGTGCTCGCCTCGCGCGCCCGGCCGCGCAAGAAGCGGCCGAAAAAAGCACCTGCCGGCGAGGCTTAGCCTTGCGCCCTGCTGCCGAAGGAACCGCCGCACGCGCCGCCGCGCTCGCGCTGAGCACCGCCATCCTCCTGGGTGCCGGCGTCGCCCCGGCGGCCCTCCTTTCCGCCCAATCCCCGCAGCAGCCGGTTTTCACGTCCGGCGTCGAACTCATCGCCATCGACGTCCGCGTGGTGGGCAAGGACGGCCACCCGGTGCGCGGGCTGGGGCCGGACGCGTTTCAGGTCACGATCGACGGGAAACCCAGGCGCGTCGTGTCGGCCGAACTCGTCGAGTACGCCGCCCGCGGGCCTGAAGTCC
>CAZBIP010000639.1:0-1831 GCA_964491885.1 uncultured Vicinamibacterales bacterium | reverse complement strand
TACCTTCCTCACCAATTGATGCCTTTCCTGTTCACAAGGCTAAGGTTTGGGGATGCCACGCACGGCAGGTGATTGCTCGGCGAGAACGCAACGCTACACCAGTAGCCGTCGCGGGCCGGATCAACAGTGAGATTGGTCCAGTTGGCTGCAAACAAGGCCTCACTTCCCAGACCAGTGCAGCACAACGCCAGGAGACGCGCTATGTTACGGAATCTCGCATCCGGGTTCACAGCGCTTCGGACTTTTGCATCTTGGGACTTCTCATCTCTCATATGACTTCTCTTTCCAAATACTCCGGTTAGTGGTCCACGCGCTCGCAGCTCCGCCGGAGATCGTCGGCCGCGCTCGCGGGGGGCCCTTTGGCCTTCCACCTGCTACAAAGGAACAGTTGCGGAAACCTGACAGCATTTTGCTCAATTGCCCTGGATTCAAGGCAGGGAGAACTGGAGTTCGAACGGGGCGGTCACCCGCCCGGTCTTCTGAAAATACTCCATCTTCACAGTGACATTGCTCCACCCCACAGGCAGAACGCATGTGCAAGTGACTTGACTGTCGGGGGCCTCTCTGCTCCTGAGCGAGACGGGATTGAAGCTAGGGCGGTTCGCGCTTACAGCAACTTCCCGGCCTGCTGGATCGGCAAAGGACAGCCGCCTGAGCGCTTCGAGGGATGCGGTGGTTCGTAAGGTTACCATCAAGCTCGGACCAGTCGAACTGCTGATTTCCTGCAGGCCCGAAATGCCGAACTCGATACCGCCGACCGAGAAGGGTTGCCCGACAGTCAACACCACATTCTTGGCTTCGTCCGATTTAAGATCAGTTCCCGCCAGAAGGCTGACTTCCCCCTTCAGCGTGCACTTGCGCGCATTACTCGCCGGAAGCTGTCTGGCCACAATACCGAAGTAGCAGGCGGCAGCGTCTGGGGCAACCAAAACAGTCGAGCGCTCTCCAAAAGGCTCGGGAGCGTAGCCGGGACGAGAGCCTGCTGGGCTGGTAGGCATCCCCCCGAGGTCGGTTCCCTGGTCATCGGTGAAGGAGGTCACCTTGATCGAATGGCGGGTTCCTGTCAGAGAGGGGCCAGCCAAGGTGACCTTCAGCACCAGGCGAAGCTCAGGCTGGCGATTATGTGATGTAAGGAACCCCCAAAACTCACTCTGCCCCATGGCCGCTTGAGTCTCGGGTCTGGCATAATGAAACTCGGCAACACTCACCGTCGGGGTGGCTTCAGCACCGTTCACAGTCTGGCACGCAACCACCCCAAGAGCCAGGAGCGCCCTAATGACATACTTTCTTGAATTTTTGGTCATACGAATTCCGTTTCTACGTGCTCCGGTTACTAGTCCACGCGCTCGCAGGTCCGCCGGAGATCGTCCGCCGCGCTCGCCTAAAGGCCTGTTGGCCTTCCACTCTCTACAAAGGAGAATCGCCGGAAACCCGACACTGTTCGGTTCGATTGCCTTCAAGGTAGGGAGAACTCGACCTCGAATGGAGCAGTGACCGACCCAGTCTTCTGAAAACACTCGACCTTCACGGTGGCATTGCTCCACCCCACAGGCAGAACACAGGTGCAAGTAACTTCATTGCCAGAGTCCCCTTTGCTCCCGAGGCGGACCGGGCCAACGCTCGGGCGGTTCGCGGTGACAGTGATTTCACGGCCTGCGGAATCGGCAAAGGACAACCGCTTAACCGCTTCTAAGGGGGATTGGCTGCTTAAATTAATGGCCAAACCCCTTCCTGTCGCGCCGCTGGTCTCGTAAACGCCCGTTATGCGGAATTCCAGGCCGCCGACCGAGAAGGGTTGCCCGACAGTCAATGCCACATTTTTGGCTTCGTC
>CAZBIP010000638.1:0-1839 GCA_964491885.1 uncultured Vicinamibacterales bacterium | reverse complement strand
AAGACGGTCACGCCGCTGGCGGGCTTCGCCGATCACGGCCCGCTCATCCCGAGGGTGCTGACCGCCGCGTACGAAGAGGTGGCGGGCTGATCCCTCCGGGGCGCCATACGGCCGCGAGTCCGTTCACAGGCCGCCAAGCGGTCCGGCGGCGGAGGCCGCCCAGAGCGGCGGCCTGGTCCCGCGCGGGCGGTACAGCGAGCGGGTCTCGCTTTCGGCGACGAGTTCGAGGTCCAGCGCGCTGACGGCGAACTCCACCAACTCCCGCGTGGCCCGCCTCCGGGCCACCACGACGTAGCCGACCCGGGCGTCGTAGATGAACCTCTGCGCGCGGGCGCGCGCCTGCTCCGCCAGGTGTGGCGGCAGCGGTTCCTTCGCGCTCAGCGTCATCAGCGCTCTGAGCACCGGAAACCGTTCGATCTGTTCGACGCGCCTTGGGGACACCCGGGAGAGGTAGCCGCCGATCAGGCGCTTCCCATGCCGCGTCTGGTTGAACTGCGCCGAAGCATTGAAGTCGCCGAACGACGACAGGCCGTCGCGCACGCCGAACGGCAATTCGAGGATCCGGATTTCCCGCGGGTCGGTCGCGATGACGTCGTACACCGGAGAATGACGTGCGTCGTACAGCGGCCGGGGCGCCGGCAGCAACTCGAAGAGCAGCACCACGCCGAACGCCGTGAGCAGGCTCTCCCGCCACCGGGGCCGGCGCTCCGCGAGGGCCTGAAGCGCCAGGGCCGCGAGCACGGCGAAGGCCAGGGCGGTGAGAGCCGTGAAGCGCGCTGGAGCCCTGGCCACGTCGAGCACGGGGACGTAGCGGGCAAGGGCCCAGGGCGTCGGCACGTACAGGTTGACTCCGGCGACCCGGATGAACGGCCCGAGGGCGCAGGAGCCTGCAAGGACGGCCAGGCCGATCCAGTAGCGGGACCAGCGCGCGCGGCCGGCGATGATGGCAGCCGCGATCACGGCCAGCGCGACGAGAGGCACCGACGCGACGTTCTCGACGAACCCGCCTGGCTGCGCGCTCAACCAGCCGGCGGTCCACGGGCGCACGAGCGGGTGGTTCGGGTTGGGGAGCAGAAACGCGAGCAGGTCCACACCGGGCGTGCTCGAACGCCAGAGGACGTCCGGCGACACGAAAAAACCGCGGACGAGGCGCCCGGCGAGCAGCACGAGCACCGGCGAGAGCACAACGATCGAGGTCGCGACGCCGTACGGGCTGAGCCGGATGAGGGTCCAGAACTCGGCCGAAGGGCGCCAGTTCAGCGCGGGCCGCCTCGACAGCGCCAGGCGGACCGCTGCCGCGACAGTCAGGCTCAGGACGGGAGTGTGGAGAGACCGAAGGCCGAGCGTCCACGGTCCGAGCGGCAATTCGGTGCCGCCGGTCAGGGCGATCCAGGCGGCGAGCGCCGCCGAGGCCGCCACCCAGGCGTCGGCGGCGGTGGCCCACGCCGCGCGGGGCCGGCGGCGGACGGCGCTCACGTCGAGGCCGTGCGCGGCCAGGTGCCATGCGCCGAGCACGAGGCAATACACACCGTAGTAGGGGTCGCTGTACGTCGCCCACGCGAGCGTTGCGCCGGCGGCGGCCATGGCCGCGCGGCTGCCGTTCCGCCCGGCCACGCGAAGGAGGAGGACGAACGCCGGCAGCGCGGCCGTCTCGACGAGGCTGAAGTGCGCCGTGCCCCGCGCCACCAGGGCCGGCGCGAACGCGAACATCAGTCCGGCGAGCCACGCCGGTCCCCTGTTCCCGACCACGTCCCGAGCCAGCAGGTACATCGCGTACGCAGCCAGCACGAGATTGAACAGGTAGATCAGGTTGAACGCGGTGACGACCCCGACGAGCGG
>CAZBIP010000637.1:0-1839 GCA_964491885.1 uncultured Vicinamibacterales bacterium | reverse complement strand
GTGCCTGAAGAAACGCCGGTAGCCGGCGCACAGGTAGTTCAGGCCTGGCTCGCCATCTGGTGTCTGGATGACGCGGTCTTTCGGGCAGCCCCCGTGGCACATCGCTCGCACGTCGCACGCCCGGCAGTATCGCGGCAGCGCGTCCTGCTTGGCCCGACCGAACGCGTCCTGCGCGGGGCTGTCGAAGAGCGCCGCGAGCGGCGTGTCGCGGATGTTGCCGAGCCTGTGTTCGGGCGTCACGAAGTGGTCGCACTGATAGACGTCGCCGTTGTGCTCCACCACAGGGACGTCGCCGCAGGTGGGACGGAAGATGCACAGCGAATGATCCAGCCCGAAAGCCGGCCGCGCCGCCTCTTCGAAGATCTGGACGATGATGCGCCCGATGTCGTGCCGGACCCACTCGTCGAAGACCGCGCACAGGAACCCGCCGAACGCCTCGGCCGGCACCGAGCGTTCGCTGACGCCTCCCGGCGCGCCCGGCGCTGGCTCCACCAGGGGGATGAAACTGATGTACTGGGCGCCGATCTCGCTGAAAAAGCGATAGACCTCGAGCGGGTGCTGCGCGTTCTGCGCGTGAACGACGCAGAGCAGGTCCACCGGGACCTTGTGCCTGCGCAGCAGGCGGTAGCCCTGCATCACCTGCCGATGCGAGCCCCGCTGGTCCTTCGTGACGCGATAGGCGTCGTGCAGGGCCTGTGGGCCGTCCAGGCTCAGGCCGACGCCGAAATGCTCCGCGGCGAAGAATCGGCACCACTCCTCGGTCAGGAGCACGCCGTTGGTCTGGATGCTGTTGACGACGTGCTTGCCCGCCGGGCAATGGGCGCGCTGGAGCTCCGCGATTCGCCGGAAGTAATCCAGGCCGAGAACCGTCGGTTCACCGCCGTGCCACGAGAACAGGATCTCGTCCCCCGGCGCCATGGCGACGTGCTGGGCGATGTAGCGCTCCAGCAGATCGTCGGCCATCCGGAAGTGCCTGGTCTCGGGATAGAGCTGCGCTTTCTCCAGGTAGTAGCAGTAGCGGCAATCGAGGTTGCAGGCGGCCCCGGCCGGCTTGGCGAAGATCTGGAACTCGCGGGAAGGCTGGGCCATGCTCGTCCTGCTCGCTTGTCGGGAGTGCGTGGCGCCCACGATACAGCGGAGAGGCGGGACGTGTCGATTTTGATTTATTCAAAATTTTGATCTAATCTCCTTGCATGCCCACTGACCCTGCCGGTCTGCTCCGCCAGCACGGGATTCACATCACCGCGCAGCGGCTGGCGGTCTGGCGGGCCGTGGCGGGACAGCCCCACACCACCGCCGATGGCATAGCCGAAACCGTCCGGGCGGAGATTGGAGCCATCTCGCTCCAGTCGGTGTACGACGCCCTTGGCGTCCTGGCGGCGGAGGGCCTCATCCGTCGCATCCAGCCCGCCGGGTCGCCGGCGCGATTCGAGGCTCGAGTCGGCGACAACCATCACCACGTGATCTGCCGGGTTTGCGGCCGCCTGGACGACGTGAACTGCGCCGTCGGCTCCGCGCCCTGCCTCACGCCGGCCGACGACAAGGGATATGAGATCGACGAGGCCGAAGTCGTCTATTGGGGCCGCTGCAGGACGTGCGCGTCCCGGGCCCGCCACGCGGACCCGCTGCGATCCGCACACACGCCGGCGCAAAGGCCGAACACGAAACGCAGGTAGAGCTGTTCCGTTCATCCCGTGTCTGGCAACCACACGGCAATCCGAGGAGAAGAGACCATGGAAGGCGAAAGCAAGAACCCGTTTTCGGGCGGCATGCCCAAAGGCACCTCGAACCGCGACTGGTGGCCGAACCAGCTGGACCTGAGAATCCTGCACCAGCCCG
>CAZBIP010000636.1:0-1844 GCA_964491885.1 uncultured Vicinamibacterales bacterium | reverse complement strand
GGCTTCCCGGTGGCGTGCAACGCCTCCAGCAGCTTCTGCTGGATCGCGGGCAGCGCGATGTCCGTCCGGTCGCCCCCGGCAAAACCGGGGTACGACACGCGCATCTCCTCGCCTTCGACTTCCGCCGTCAGACCGCCGACGTAGACGACGGCGTCTGCCGCCTTCGCCGCGCTCACGGCCGCGTCGAAGGGCGACTCGGCCCCGGGCAGCTTCCAGCCCACGCGGATCTCCGCGTCGCGCTCGGCCTCGTAGTACTCCACGACGATCGGGTACTCCCGGCCCGCCTCGAGAGTGACCTTCCCGCTGACGGCGCGGGCGAACATCGAGTCGGTCCACGCGTCCACCACAGGCTTCCCGTCGACGAGCAGCCTGGCCCCGTCGTTGGCCGTAACGACAAACTCGTACTCGCCGGCTGCCGGCGGCACGAGCACGCCCGACCACCGGACGGAGAACCCGTCGGCGGGCAGCGCGCGGTCCGCCGTCAGCTCGCCGCGCGACACCATCTCGTCGGTCGGCGAGCCGCGGTACCAGCGGTGGTCCACCTTCGGCTCCGTCCGCTGCAGGACAGGTTCGCCTTCGAAAACGCGGCCCCGGAAGTAGGCTGCTTTCAGTCCCCGCTCCGACGATCCCGCCGCCGGCCGCAGGTAGGCGGTGTCGACGGCGCTCGTGGCCCGCGGGTCCCTGCGTCCCTCGACGAGGTCCACGCCCCGTTCGTAGAGCACCTTCGTGCCGGGCCCGACGGCTTGATTGATGCCCGCGAGGATCGTGACCGGGCGCGACGGCGTCCCGTTGTAGTTGCCGAGCAGCGACATGAGGTCGTCCGCCGTCGGCCCGACCACGGCGATGGTCTTCAGGGCCTTCGAGAGCGGCAGCACGCCGGAGTTCTTGAGCAGGACCATCGACGACTGCGCGACGCGCCTGGCCAGCCGATCGTGCTCGGGGGCGTCGTTCACCGAGTACGGGATCTTCGCCCAGCGCACCTGCTCCGGCGGGTCGAACATGCCCAGCTTCATCCGGGCCGCGAAGAGCCGGCGCAGCGCGACGTCCAGGTCGGCTTCCTTCACGAGGCCCTTCGCGAGGGCCTCCTTCAGCGCCCGGTAGCTGCTGCCGCACTCCAGGTCGCACCCGCGCGTCACCGCCAGCGCCGACGCCTCGGCGACCGTCGGCACGATCTTGTGCCGCATGTAGATGTCGTCCACCGCCCCGCAGTCGGACACGACGTAGCCGTCGAAGCCCCACTGCGTTCGGAGGATGTCGATCAGGAACCGCCGGCTCGCCGTCGCCGACTCCCCGTTGATGCGGTTGTAGGCGCTCATCACCGAGGCGGCCTGGCCGTCCCGCACGAGCGCCTGGAAGGCCGGCATGTAGGTCTCCCAGAGATCGCGCTCGGTCGGGCGCGCGTCGAACGTGTGGCGGTCCGGCTCGGGGCCGCTGTGCACGGCGTAGTGCTTGGCGGTGGCGACGACCCGGTAGTGCTTCGAATCGCTGCCCTGCAGGCCCTTCACGAACGCCACGCCGATCTGCCCCGTCAGGAACGGGTCCTCGCCGTAGGTCTCCTGTCCTCTGCCCCACCGCGGGTCCCGGAAGATGTTGATGTTGGGGGACCAGAACGTGAGGCCCTGGTACCGGCCGCGCCGGCCCTCGCGGACGAACTGGTGATGCTTGGCGCGCGCCTCGTTGCCGATGACGTCCGCCATGTCGCCGATGAGCGGCACGTCGAACGTGGCCGCGAGCCCGATGGCCTGCGGGAAGACCGTGGCGATGCCCGCGCGCGCGACGCCGTGCAACGCCTCGTTCCACCATCCGTACGCCGGGACGCCCAGCCGCTCGATGGCCGGCGCCTG
>CAZBIP010000635.1:0-1855 GCA_964491885.1 uncultured Vicinamibacterales bacterium | reverse complement strand
AGGCGTTCTGGCAACCTCTTGCTGTGAGCGTACCAACATCATGAACCGGACCCGTTCAAGGTCGCCATCGAGGTGCAGTTCCGCACCGACGGCGGCACCGGCACCAACAGCATGATCCACGACTACTTCCGCGAGATGCAGCGGTTCCAGGACTGAATGGAGGACGCCATGACCACGAAGCACGAACTCTTCACGCAGATCGCCCACCAACACCTGGGCATCGAAACGCTCGAGCAGCGCAACCGCGACAGCCTCGACTTCCACGACGTCGGGGTGATCGGTGTCCGCCAGGCGCTCGATGCCGCCTACCGCGCCGGCCAGGCCGAACTGCTCGCCGCCGCCGAGGCGCTGCTGGCGGCGAAGGATAACCAGATGGAAACGGTGGACCAATGGCGACGCATGAGGAAAGCCATACGCCACGCCAAGAAGCAGAACGCACTCCCGAAGCCCTGAACAAGGGCTTCGGTGGTTTACGGGGCATATCGCCCCAACGGCCTGGCCAGCCGGAACACGGCCAAAGGAGAACGTGTCATGAAGAAGGACCAGATCAGAATCGGCGGAACGTACCTGGCGAAGGTCACCGACAAGGTGGTGCCGGTGCGCCTCGATGCGGAGAACCCGCACGGCGGGTGGGATGCGACCAACCTGGCGACGAACAAGAAGGTCCGCATCAAGAGCGCTCAGCGCCTCCGCGGGCCGGCCCCGGAGCGCGAGACCGGCCAGCGCGCTCGGGCGGTCGCCGAGGCCCAGGCCGCCGACGCCGCCACCAACGCCCGCGCCGTCGATCCGGACCGTGTCCCGCTCGCCGAGGCGATGAAGCCCGCCAAGGCGACCAAGGGCACCAAGGCCAAGGCGGCCAAGGCCGACAAGGTGAAGAAGCCCAGCGGCCTGGACGCCGCCGCCCAGGTGCTCAAGGACGCCGGCGAGCCGATGCGCTGCGGCGACATGGTCGAGAAGATACTGGCCACGGGTCTGTGGAAGACCGGCGGCAAGACACCCGCCGCCACGATCTACGCCGCCATCATCCGCGAGATCTCGGTCAAGGGCGGGGAGTCGCGATTCAAGAAGACTGACCGGGGCCTGTTCACCGTCAACGCCAACTGAGGTGCCGCCATGACCGAGCAGAACCTGCAACAACACCTCTACGACCTGCTGGCGGCGACCACGCTGGCGGACTTCACCGACGACGACCAGGTTTCCGTGCCGCACGAACTGGTCGATCCCGAGCAAGGCATCAATTGGGTGAGCACCTTCGCCGAGGCGGGGGTGCTCACCAACAACGCCGGTGTCGTCATCCGTATGAAAGACCGCCGCGAGTTCCAGATCACCATCGTCCGCAGCAGATAGGAGCAGACCATGAAGATCGTCATTCAATTTCACGAGGGCGAGTGGCCCATCGACACCGACAACCCGCCGGAGCGCAGCCTCGACGAGTTGCTCGACACGTTCACCCAGCCGGAGGTGCGCGAGATCATCAACGAGACTCGGCGCGTGTTCCGGGGCATGTGCGACATCTGGAACCAGCGGGAACTGGCCGCGCGCCGCCAGGCCGGGCTCAGCGAGGGAGGTTGAGCCATGCGCAGAAATATCCGAGACCGCGACATCGCCTTCCGCCATGAGGATGGGTGCCTCGTCCGCACCGTGTCGGGTGCGGACGGGCGCACCTACACACATCGCTGCTCGCTGGAGGTCTTCGAGAAAGTCGCGTGGCTCCTGGAAGAGACACCCGCCGAAGGTGGCGGCGTTGCCATCGGCGAGATCGCCGCCGCCGAGGACCTGCCGCACACGCAGGTGGACGTGACGCTGGCATACCTCCACGAGCGCGGCATCATCGACCGCCGGCACCGGCGGAACT
>CAZBIP010000634.1:0-1856 GCA_964491885.1 uncultured Vicinamibacterales bacterium | reverse complement strand
GGGGCACGCCGCCGAACGCCTCGAAGGCGCGGCGATGGGCCGCCAGCCAGTGCTCCATGCCCTCGCCGAGGAACAGTTCCGCGTACATCATGCGGCTGTGGCAGAGGACCATGACGAAGAAGGAGACGCGGCGGGTTCCGCCGGGCACCGGGACGGCCTTCCAGGCGCCCCAGTCCACCTGGGCGCACTCGCCGGGCGCGAAGCCCAGCGTAAGGTACGCGGGCTTGAGGCGGGGCCGCAGCTCGGCCACGCAGCGCTTGATCGTGTTGTAGCCGCCCGGATAGCCGGTCTCCCGCGCCATCCGGAACAGCCGCGTCGCGGTCAGCTCGGGATACCGTTCGAGCTTGGCCAGCAGCCAGCCCCGGTAGGGATCGACGATGCTGCCGCGCGTCCGCCGCCGGGCCGGCGGCGGCGCGCTCCGCTTCAGCGCGGCGCGCACGGTGCGCCGGTGCACGCGCAGCCGCCGCGCGGTCTGCCGCACGCTCAGCCCCTCGTCGCGCAGCTCGTGGACGCGGTGCCAGAGTTGGGGGTTCATCGCGCGCCCCCCTTCAGTTCCAGCACCTGCCACACCGGATGCTCGTAGGCCACCAGGTCCGCCGCCTCCAGCTCCGCCCGCGCCTGGCGGACGCGCTCCGCGTCCACCCCCAGGCGCTGCGCCACCGAGCGCTCGCTCCACCAGGACAGGCCCTCGTGGTCCGCCACCGTAACCAGGAACAGGTACAGCGCCAGCGCCAGCGCCGAGCACCGTTCCACATGGTTCTCGCGGACCAGCCGGTGGTCCACCCAGCCGAAGCCGGGCCGGATCCTCCGCACCCTTTCCGGGCACACCGGAAGCTTCATGATCGTCGCCATCGTCGCGTCTCCTTGGGGAGGGGTTGCACGCCGTTCCGGAACCCCCGGAAGCGGTCGTCCCCTACGCTGGAAGACGGCGGGCGCGATGGCAATGAACGGATAGTGACATTCGCCAACCTGTTGGAATGACGATACTTGAACTTCGAGCGAACGTCCAGTGACATGCCCTTCCGTGCTCAAGCGAGCGTCCAGTGACACGGAAAAAAAAGTGCGGATCACGGCGAACTCGCCAGAAGGAGTCCGGAGGCGGCCACGAGCCGGCCCCGATCCGCGTACGCGGCGAGGACCGGACGCAGTTGCCCGCCGTCCAGCGTGTCGGCCGTCTGCGCCACCAGTCCCAGCAGGACGTGGCCCGCGTCCACCGGGAGGAGGGGCGGCCGGGGAGGCGCGGGAGGGCTGTCGACCGCAGCCGCGAGCAGCGCCCGGCTCTGCCGCTTCGCCTCCCGGCAACGGGTCCGCTCCTTCTCGGCGAACGCCTCGTCGGCCGCCTTCCGCGCCGCCAGCCACTCCCGCTTCCGCTTCCGGCGCTGGATCCTCACGCACTCCGGGTTCGGGCAGCAATCCTGGTGCCAGGCGTTGTAGCGATCCGGCACGAACAGCCGACGGCACACCGCGCACCTGCACGCCTCGTTCTTCGTCCCCATGCCACGCGCCTTTCCGACGCCCCGGCCGACGCAGGCGACCGGCCAGCCGTTCCGGGGCGGAATCCAAAAGGGAAGAAGATGCGAAGCAGAACGAAGAACCGCTATCGTTCGCACGAAGGGGGAAGCAGAAGGAGCCAAGAAGAGAGGAAGATCACAAGAAGACGGCAAGAAGAGGAACGCCGGGCAGCCCCGGTCCCTGGGGCCGGCCGCATGGCCAGGTTCGGCACACCCAATCAGGCCAGAAATGGGGCACTCTCAGATGGCCCGTGACAGGGGGAGTCGCTCTGACATGCTGCCCGCCAAGCCCATCGTGGCCCCGCCGGGACGAGCCCGGCGGCGGCCGGGAGCAGGAGGACGAAA
>CAZBIP010000633.1:0-1856 GCA_964491885.1 uncultured Vicinamibacterales bacterium | reverse complement strand
TGCACGCGTTCACGATGCTGGACCTGCTGCTGAAGCCGGCGCTCGTCGAGCAGGCCTGGCAGTACTACGCGGACGTCCAGACGAAGGACCAGAAGTACACGCCGCTCGTGCGTCCCGGGGACAAGCCGGCCACGTTCCTCAACGCAAAGATCATGGCGGCGTACCGCGAGAAGATGAAGCCGTTCTACTTCGACCCTTCGCGGTACAAGACGTACCTGGAGCAGCTGGGCGTGCCGTATCCGCCGCCCGCCAGGCCCGCGGCCAAGTAACGGCCGTCTGGAGGTCGGGGGCAGCGCCACCGTCCTGCCGAGCCCGTGGTGACCGTATCCAGGAGCTCCCGGCTGTGACCGACGCCCGCAGCCTGGAACATCCAGGGGGCTTGACTCGTCAAAGTGTATGGTGTATACATACACTAGACACAGAGAGACGAGGGTGTTCCTGACCATCGACGCGTCCGACCGGCGGCCCGTCTACCAGCAGATCGTCGACGGGGTGAAGGCGCTCATCGCGAGCGGAGACCTGGAGCAGGGCACCCCGCTGCCCGCCGTTCGCCAGGTCGCCCAGGACCTGGGGGTCAACCTCAACACGATTGCCGTCGCCTACCGGCAACTCCAGGAAGAGGGCTTCCTGTCCGTGCGGCACGGCTCCGGCACCGTCGTGTCGTTCCGGCCCGATCGCAGCACCGACACCGAGCAGGCGCTCAAGGCGCTGAGGCCCGCGCTCACCGAGCTCGTGCTGACTGGCCTCTCGGACCGGGACATCGTCCGCGTCGTCCGGGAGGAACTGCAGGCCCTCCGGCTGAAGGGAGACAGGCGATGAACGCTCAACTCGTGATGTACGTCGTCTCGGGTCTCGTCCTCGCATCCTGGCTGTGCTTCTCCCTGCGCCGGCGTTGGAACCTCCCAGCCGCGCACGGGCCGGGCTTCTTCATGGGCTTCGAGGTCGGCCCCGACTTCAGCGGGCCGCCCGCGAGGCAGTGGATGGCGAGATACCACGCGTCCCTGATCGTCGAACTGGCTGTCATTCTGGCTGTTGGTGCCTGGCTTGTCGCGGCGGATCTCTGGCGATGGCTCCCGGGGTGGGCGGGCGGCATGGCCGTGCTGTTCACGCTGAACACCGGGCTGTTCCGATCGTGGCTGCGCCGGTCGCTGCCGGCGATCGGCGAATCGGCTCCGGCTCGGGTCGCGCTCTCCCTCGAGACGCGCCGCGTGACGGACTACCTGTCGATCACGTCCGAGACCCTGTTGGCTGTCGTGCTCGTCTCGAGTTGGTGGTGGTTGCTGACTCACGGCTCGGCGGGTTGGCGCTGGCAGTCGATCGCCGTGTGGACGTACCTGGCGGTTGTGGGCACGATCTGGAAGGTGCAGGCGATCCGGGGCGGCGTGCCGCTGCCCGCGGACAGGCCGCTCGAGCATCAGAAGTGGCTGGACAGCCACCGTCGCTACGCCGTGCGCGTGCTGGACTGCCTCTCCTGGCTGTGCGTCCTCATCGTGGCCGGATATGCGGCACGGCACACGCCGCTCGGCGAGCGCGCTGCAGGGGTGGTGAGGAGCGCGGTGTTCGTCCTGGTGCTCGTCGCATGGCTCACGATGGTATGGGTCATCGCGCGTGAGGGACGACGGCTGGCCGCTGAAGGGGGCGCGCTCCGCCCCGTCCAGGCGTGGCGCGGTCTGTCCCGCCAGAGGCCGTGGAACGCGGCTGGCGGCGCGTGGGGCGTCGGGTTCGTCGCCGGCCTCGTGATTCTGATCGCGATGGGGCTCCTGAGCTGAACATGCGCATCCTCGCAGCCCTTCGGCGACACGCCTGGGTCATCGCCGCCGGCGCCGGTGTCCTCGCGGTGGTCGCATGCATCGAGT
>CAZBIP010000632.1:0-1857 GCA_964491885.1 uncultured Vicinamibacterales bacterium | reverse complement strand
AGAACGAGTCCATCCACTCCCGGTAGAACGCCGAAACCTTGGAGTCAGCGAGCACGGCCGGCGGCAGACCACCGCGGAAGAGCCGATCGTTCAGCGTCGCGCCGAACGCATCGAGTTCCTCCCACAGCACCGGGAGCAGGTGGACCGTGCGCTTTCGCCCGGTCAGCGTATCCCGGAACTTCTTGCTGGCAGCGAGCGTGGATGAACCCGTCGCCAGAATCTTCAGCGTCGGAAAGACGTCGGCGCCGATCTTCAAGACACGGGCTGGGTCCCGAAGTTGGTGGACTTCGTCGAAGACCACCACGGGCTTGCCGACGGAGCGGAAGAAGACCTGCGGGTCGCGGACGAGGTCCTCCGCGACGGGCAGGTCGCAGTTGACGAAGCGCGCGTGCTCCGTGCCGAGGCTCTCGGCGAGCGTCGTCTTCCCGGAGCGACGAGCCCCGCAGAGCCAGGCAATGGGGGCGTCACGCCACGCCTGCTCGAGGCGGTGCCGCCAGAAGGGGCGCTGAATCATGCCGGCGTAGTATACAGAAATAGCGACCAAATGTATATTACGATAGCATCAAGGCAGGCAACTGCCTGAGGGGGACGCGAGAGAAGTCGTGCGGACGCAGCCGTCACGGGCGCACGCGTGAAGTCGACTGGCGCGACCCTGTCTTACCTGATCCACCCCGCCAGCACTGAACCCAGTTCCTCGGTTCCCCGGACGGGCCGGACGTCCAGGGCGCCGGAGGCCTCAGGCACGGCCGCGTACGCCGCGCGCACGGGTGCCAACTCCGCGTCAATCGCCGCCGGCGGAGCCGGCTCGCCCATCTGGTCGACCGGGCCGAGCACGAGCAGCCTGCGCGGCGCGAGCGTGCCCGCCAGGTCGGCGAGGTCGTAGCGGCCGAGCGAACCCGCCACCGCGTGGAGCACGTACCTCGGCGCGTAGTACTCGTTCAGGACGAGCGACGACCAGGACAGCAGCGGATCCGCGAGAGCCACTTGCGTGATCGACTCGTCCAGCGCCGCGGCGTGGAGAAGCACGGCATTCAGATCGCCCCGGGACACGGCGGCCAGGCGCGTGACGTCGGCATCGGCCCTGCCCTTCAGGTAGTGCACCGTGCGGAGGAGGTCGCCGGCCCGGATCCCGGTCAGGCTCCGGCGGATCTGGATGGCGGCGAACCAGTAGTTGTAGTTCGCGCGGCCCGGCTTGAAGTTGTAGGCGTCACCCTCGAACACGCCCGGTCCCATCTCGCCCAGGCCGGCGAGGTCGGGGGCGAGCACGAGGTACCCGCGCCTGACCAGGGACTCGATGGTCCCGCCCGGCTTCGCGTCGGCCGCCTTGCCGTCCGGGTGCAGGTAGAGCAGCGCGGGATGCGGGCCGCCGCCGGCCGGCACGAACACCAGGAACGGAACCGGATAGTCTCCTTCGCCCCGGATGAAGAACATCTCTACTGAGTAGCCATCGCGCCGCCACCGTCCGGTGAAGACCGCCTCCGCGCCCGGCGCGGGCGCGCGGAAACCTGAAAGCCTCTCCGCGTCGGCGAGAACCGCGCTGCGACGGGACCCGGGCGTGGAGCGCAGCCGCTCCAATTCGGCCAGCCGTGTTCGGGCCTCCGCGCGGTTGAGGCTGAAGACCGTCTCGCCCCCGATCGAGGTCGCCAGTTGCCCCGTGGGGGTCACGTTGAGCTCCTCGAACGGCATGATCTCGACGGGCTCGTCGGCGCTCGGCCCGGGCAGATCCAGGGCCTTCCGGAAGAAGGCGTAGAGCGCCTCCCGGTTCTTCAAGGTGGACGCGTGGGGCGCATCGTCTTCGACCATCAGGAAGTCGCCCTCGCGTCCGAACGCCTTGAAGGCCCTCGCCACCTCATCGCG
>CAZBIP010000631.1:0-1861 GCA_964491885.1 uncultured Vicinamibacterales bacterium | reverse complement strand
GCCGCAACCGGCCTTGCGGCGGCGATCTCGGGTGCGGGCGTCGCCCTGCTGGCAGGCTCGCCGGCGGCGGTCGGCGACACCCTGGCCGCGGCGGCCGCCGCGTTCCTGAGTGCCGCCGGCTCGGGGATCGTGGTGTTGGGTCTCAGCCGGCCGCTGGAGTACGTGTTCGGCTATTCAACGAGGCTCGGCCTGGTCGAGCTGCTGAGCTACGACCACCCGCTCCTGCGCCGGTTGCTCGAGCGGGCGCCCGGGACGTTCCAGCACTCCGTCGCGGTGGCGCTGCTCGCGCGCACGGCGGCCGAGGCCATTGGCGCGGACGCGCTGCTCGTGCGCGTCGGCGCGTTGTTCCACGACATCGGCAAGACGGAGCGTCCCGAATTCTTCACGGAGAACCAGCACGGCGAGAACCCGCACGATCGGATGCCGCCGTCGGAAAGCGCTCGCGTCATCCTCGAACACGTCGGCCTGGGCGTGAACCTGCTGCGGCGGTACCGGGTTGGCGGGCGCATCGCCGACTTCGCCCGCGAGCATCACGGGACCGGCGCGCTCGGGGTGTTCCTGCAGAAGGCCAGGGCGGCCGGAGAGGAGCCCGATCCCGCCTCGTACCAGTACCCCGGTCCCCGCCCCCGGTCGAAGGAGACCGCGGTGCTGATGATGGCCGACCGCATTGAGGCGACGGCGCGCTCGAGGGGATCGGTGACGGCCGACGAGTTCCGGCTCGTGGTCGACGACACGATGCAGGGCCTTCAGGCGGCAGGGCAATTCGACGAAGCGCCGCTGACGCTCCGCGACCTGGCGGCCTTGCGCGCCGCGTTCGTCACGGCGCTGGCCGATCTGCGCCACCAGCGGGTCGCCTACCCCGCGCCGACAGCAGGGGCCGCGGCAGCCTCCTCGTAGCGCGTCTTAGAGTGTCCTGATCTTGATGTTCCTGAACCAGATCGCGTACCCGTGGTCCTGGAGGCCGATGTAGCCTTCCTTCGCGATGCCCTCGATGAATCCCGGGAAGGTCTTGAACTTGCTGTTCTCGACCATCTTGTCCCACTCGGGGGTCCAGAGGGTGTACTCGACCACCTTGGTGCCGTTCTGCGTGTGGGTCACCTTGCCGTCCTTGACCCGGATGACGATGGTGTTCCACTCGCCGGCGGGCTTCACCGTCTTCGGGTCGGCCGCGATCATGTCGTAGAGCGACCCCGCGAGGTGGCTCGCGATCTTGTTGTCGGTCGCGTCCACGTTGTCGAGCACCTGCACCTCGGGCGCGGCGTAGTAGATCGCCTGCCCGGGCACCTCGCGGACATTGTGGAAGATGCCTGAGTTGCCCGCCTTCTCGGTCTTCCAGTCGATCGACAGCTCGAAGTCGCGGAACGTCCTGACGCCGTACACGATGTCGCCGCCCGCCCCCTGGCCCGGCTTCCGGCCCGCGCCCGTGAACACCTTCATGGCCTGGTCTTCGATGACCCAGTTGGCGGGCATGTTGGTGCCGTTGACCTGCCTCCACCCGTCGAAGGTGGAGCCGTTGAACAACAGGGTCCAGCCCTGCTGCTTCTCGGCGTTCGTGAGCGTGTTGACGGACTGAGCCTCGATGACCGTGCCGGCGGCGAGGCTCATCGCCAGGGCGGCCGCGATGACAGTGATGCGCGTCTTCATGTGTCGGTCCCTTCCTCCGGACATCTGAGGGATGATAGCTTACCGCCGATCGTACGGTTCGGGATCACCCGCGTCCTGGCGCGTCACGCAGCCCCAGCCGCGTTCCCTGGACTGGAGCGCCCTCGCGGGTTTCGAGTCCGTCAGTCAGACGGCCACGCTCACCTCGGCGTCCAGCGGGCGTCGTGAACGTGGGCCGACTCCATCATCGTCACCGCCC
>CAZBIP010000630.1:0-1863 GCA_964491885.1 uncultured Vicinamibacterales bacterium | reverse complement strand
GCCCCTACTGCAGCGTGAAGTTGACGGTCATCGTCATGACGACCTTCACGGCCTTCCCGTCGACGACGGTCGGCGTGAACTCCCACTGCTTGACCGCGTCGATCGCCGCCTGGTCCAGCTCGGGAACGCTCCGGAGGACCCTCGTCTTCTCGACTCTGCCGTCGGCCCCGATAAGCGACTCGAGAATGACGACGCCCTGGACCCTGGCCTTCCTGGCGGCCTCCGGGTAGACCGGCCTGGCGTCGACGATCTTCGTCGGCGGCGGGTTTGTCTTTCCAACTCTCATGGCCGACGGGTCGAGCGGCTCCATCGCGGACGGAGGTGGCGGCGGCGGAGGTGGTGGCGGCGGCGTCCCGCCCTTCTCCCCATCGAGCCTGAAGTTGACCGTCATCGTCATGACGACCGGGACCGCCTTGCCCTTCACGACGACCGGCGTGAACTCCCACTGCTTGATCGCATCGACCGCTGCCGCATCGAGCTGCGGCACCGAGCGCACAACGCGCGCATCGCGCACCTTGCCGTCGGCGCCGATGACCGTCTCGACGATGACGACGCCCTGGACCTTGGCTTCCTTCGCGTCTGGCGGATACGCGGGCGCGACGTGCTTGACCTTCTTCGGCGGAGCGACACCACCGCCAACCTTGACGGCGTCTGCCGGAACCTTGTCCCACGATTTGCCGCCAGTCGCGATCACCTTCTTCGCCGGGGGCGGCGGAGGCGGAGGGGGCGGCGGCGGGGGCGGAGCCTGGGCAATCTCATCGCCGTCCTGCGGCGGCGGAGGAGGCGGCGGCGGCGGAGGTGGGGGCGGTGGCGGCGGCGGCGCCTGCGTGGTCGGAGACGGAGGCGTCACGGCCGGCAACTCCAGGGCGTCCGGAGATGCGCTGAGCGGGAGGGCCTGAACGACCGCCCACCCGCCCGCGGCGAGCGCAGCGAGGACGACGGTGAACGAACACGCGAGGCGCAGGCGAGACATGGGAACCTCCTGCACGAGGAGCGCCACCCGCCGGGCGAGGTGGCCGTGTGTGAGAAAGGCCGACGCGGGCTGCAGCATGGGCCCCCGGCCGGCAGCCGCGAGCCTGAGCAGGGCTTCGAGGTACGGCTTCCTCGCGCCCGTCAGCCGCACGACTTCCTTGTCGACGACTTGTTCGGTGCTCAACCGGATCTGGTCCACCACCCACCACAGGGCCGGGTGAAACCACATGACCGAGAGGATCACTTCGTCCGCGAGCGTGCGGACCCAGTCGCGGCGGGCCACGTGCAGCAGTTCGTGCGCGGCGATGCCGGCCTGCTGCGACGGCTCGAACGAGGCGAACCCGGGCGGCACGAGGACGACGGGCCTGAGGAACCCGAACGTGACGGGTCGCGCTACGCGCGGCGACACGCGGAAGTCGGCGTCAGCGCCGGCCAGCTCCGCTGCCCTTCCCACGGCTGCGGGGCGGGGCTCGAGCGGCACCGACGACCGGCGCAGTCGCGCCAGCGAGACGAGGCCGGCACCCAGCCACGCGAGCCGGAGGGCCATGCCGGCGGAGAGCACCACGAGGAGCATCGATTCGAGCGGCAGCGGTCCGGTGTCCAGCCATCCCGGCAGCCAACGGCTCCCGGCCGACTCGGCACCGTCCGCCGTCAGCGCGAACCCCGTCTTGACCTCGATCCCGGCCGAGGCCCCGCGCGACACATCGGCCGAGCCCGGCACCCACGGCTGCAGGACCGGCAACGCCAGGCAGATGACCAGGAGCGCGCGCAGGTGCAGGAGCCTGGCTTGCGGGGACGTCACGCGGAGCAGCGAGGGAAGGAGCACGCCGGCGGCGGCCACGGCGGCCACCTGGACGGCCCACGCCGCGAGATTGCCGAGCGACGCCTCCA
>CAZBIP010000629.1:845-1869 GCA_964491885.1 uncultured Vicinamibacterales bacterium | reverse complement strand
GATGCCGCGGTCGGTGACGAAGGTGGCGTAGGCCGCGTCGTCGGCGTCGGCGTCGTAGGGCGCGCCCGTCTCGTCCCAGCGCCTGCGGATGTGGTTGGCGCCGAGGCAGGTCAGCGAGGCGACGTTCCCGAAGAGGTTGTCCACGACGTAGCGCCAGTGGCAGAGCATGTCGAGGATGATGCCGCCGCCGTCGGCGCTGCGGTAGTTCCACGAGGGGCGCTGCAGCGTTTCGTGCTCGCCGGGGAACACCCAGTAGCCGAACTCGCCGCGCACGGAGAGGATGTCGCCGAAAAACCCGGTGTCGACCAGGTACTTGAGCTTGCGCAGCCCGGGCAGCCAGAGCTTGTCCTGGACGGCGCCGTTCTTGACTCCGGCGGCCTCGGCCAGCCGCGCCAGCTCGATCGCCTGGGCGGAGGTCTCGGCGGTCGGCTTCTCGCAGTAGACGTGCTTGCCGGCCTCGATGGCCAGCTTCACGGACTCGACGCGGCGGCTGGTCGTCTGCGCGTCGAAGTACACCGTCGCGCCCGGGTTGCCAAGGCACTCGCGCAGGTCCGTGCTCCAGCGCGACACGCCGGTCTCCCCGGCCAGTTCCCGGCGCTTGTTCTCGTTGCGCCCCGTGAGGATGGGGTCCGGCACGATCGTCTCGGCATCGCCGACGCGCACGCCCCCCTGCCGGACGATCGCGAGGATCGACCGAAGCAGGTGCTGGTTCCTGCCCATGCGTCCCGTGACGCCGTTCATGACGATGCCCACGCGGTGGGTCTTCATGGCTGGTTCCTTTCGCCTGGATCTGTCAATCGAAGAAGCACAGGTACCTGTCCCTCTCGACGATTCTCTGGAGCAGCGCGGCGAGCTCCATGGCGTGGTAGTCGCCCCACATGGACGACTCGCCGAAGGGCTGCTGCCTGCCGCGGGGGACGTAGTCCCACCCGGCGGGCCGGTGGTAGACGGAGTGGAGGACGAGGCCCTGGTGGCGCGGGTTCTCGGACAGTCCGGGCTTCGGGATGCCGCGCCCCCGGGCGTC
>CAZBIP010000629.1:0-835 GCA_964491885.1 uncultured Vicinamibacterales bacterium | reverse complement strand
TGAGCCAGCGCGAGGTCACGGCGATTCTGATCAAGACGGTGGATGCCGCGGTGAGGCCCGCCTGCCAGTACCGCTTGCCCCTGGCGGTGTCGAGTCCGAGCCGGCGGCCGAGGCGCAGCAGTCCCTGCGCGGCGATGACGGCGGCCGAGCTGTCGACGGGTTCGTGCGGGTTGCCCGGCTGGGAGGCGCGGTTGCGGTAGTTGCCCATGGCCGCGAGGCCGGGCGCGCCCGTGTCCCAGAACGGGATCCCGTCGGCGGCGGTGTTCGCGATGAAGAAGTCGCCGGTTGCGCTGGCGGCGTCGACCAGCTGGCGTCGGAACTCGGCGTGCTCGCCGGGCGGCGTCGAGGCGTCCAGGTCCTCCAGCTGTTCCGCCGCGCCGAGGACGATCCACGCCAGGCCGCGGGTCCACGTGGAGAACGGCGAGTAGCCCTGCTGGGTGTTCGGGCAGCGGTACTGGCCGTCGCGCATGTTGAAGACGGCTTCGTGCGCCACGCGGCCGCGCACGTCGTACGCGTCGCGGCCCTTGCCGAAGTACACGTTGTACCGGAGGGTGTTGGCGGTGTGCTGGATGGCCCGGTCGAGCAGCGAGATCCTTGCGTCGCCCTCGCCCATCAGGCAGTGCCCGAGGCTGTGGGCAAGCAGCAGCGACCGGCACGAGCGGATGGTGTCGGCGAAGAGCGAGTGCGGGCCGTTGAACGAGTGGATGAAGCCCGTGCCGTCCGCGGTGACGGACCAGCGGGCCGCCTGGACGGCCCCCGAGACCTTGAGGGCCAGCTCGCAGCACCCCAGGTCCCCGTCGCTGCCGGGCGCGCGGCCCTCCAGCATCAGCCGGCG
>CAZBIP010000628.1:0-1869 GCA_964491885.1 uncultured Vicinamibacterales bacterium | reverse complement strand
CCGCCGTAGAGCAGCAGCACGCGGATCCCGGCCTGCGCGATAGCCTCGGCCAGGTTCACCGGCATGCGGGGGTCGGCGTTCCAGTTTTCGTCGGCGGGCGGAATCTTCGCCCAGGGGCCGGTCTTTTCCTGCCCGAGACCGTCGAGGTTGAGGAGCGGCGCGTCGAGGTAGATTTTCCGAACGTTCGCCGGGTACTTCGCGGCGTAGCGCGTGGAGAAGAACCCGCCCCAGCTCAAGCCTAGCAGGTTAGCCTGCGGGGCGAGGCCGAGCACTTCCACGAGGAACTTATGGAACGCTGCGAACTGCGCAAGGCCCTCGTCGGTCGCGCGCAGGTCGAACGCCTCCAGCGTCGCGTGGTGGAAGCCCTGCTCCAGAAGTTTCGGCACGCCGGTACGGTCCACAAACGCCTCGGGCCACTGCATCGTCCACGTCCAGGGTTTTTTCGCGAGGGGAGCGCGCGACGGCTCCACAACCCAGGCGGCGCGACCGTTGAAATCGAACTTCGTGCGGCGGAAGCCCTGCCACATGTTCTCGCCGAGAATCTTGTGGTTCTTCGCGATCTTCGCGCGAACGGACTGGCCCTCGCGCTCCGCGTCCATCTCCGCATTGATGTGCTTGATGACGTCGATCTCCTTCGGGTCATAGGGGCGCAGCGACGGGCGGAACAGGTCGTGGAACCACTTCGTCATGACGTAATCCTGGCCGCCGCCCTTCTCGATCTGCTTCCACATCCCTTCCCACGGTTCGTACGTCTGGTACTTGCCGGCCACGAAGCCCCAGCAGGTGCAACCGATGCGGTTCTGCGCGAAGAACGGATAGACGTCGAACACCTCGCAGTGGCGAATACGCGCCAGCCATTCGGTGTTGATCAGGGGGCGGCCGAAGCGCTCCTTCAGCGCCTTCGCCAGGGCCATCTGCTTGGCGAGGTCGCTGTAGCTGTGGTAGCTGATGATGTCGCTGCACGCCGCCGCCACGCCCTCGGCCGTGTCCTGTGCCGCATCGCCGCGCGACGCCCAGACGTCCGCCGCGAGTGGCTGCTTCGGATCGATCTGCCAGGCGAGTTCGAACAGCTTCTTTAGGTGCGGCGCGGAGACCTTTCCCCGCCCGTTATTGCCCGGCTCGTTCCAGAGGTTCCAGAAGAGGATGCGGTCGTCGTCGCGGTATTTCGTCAGCAGTTCCTCGCACATCCGGTAGAACTTCGGGTTGAGATCGGGGTCGTCGAGCGACGTGTAGCCCAACGCGCCGGGAAAGGACCCGTGCTGGGACAACTTGCGCCCGCCATGGTAGCCCCAGTCGCAGGGCTGCGGACCCGGTTCGGGCAGCTTCCAGAGCTGCTTCGGGCGCGAGCAGTCGTTGCCGAGGACGATGATCGCCCGGATCTTGTGCTTCGCGCAGACCCCGAGCGCGCGGTCGAAACGCTCCAGGAAGCCGTCATGCTCGTGCACCCACACGCCGAAGCCCTCCTCGGCGAGGATGAGGCGCACGGCGTTGAACCCGATCGACTCGGCGAGGGCAAGTTCGCGATCCATCTCCTCGAAACGCGCCTCACTGCCGAGCGCCTGCCACTGGTCCACACGGTTGGCGGCGCTCGCGGGCATGTAGTTGCACCCGCGGATCCATGGCTGGTCGTCGTACCACTCCCAGGCCTTCTCCTTCGTCCACGGCGCGGTCCGCGCGGCGAACAGCTCCGCCGCTGACAGGGCCGCCACCGCCACGATCAACGTTTTCGTATTCATGGCTTGTCCCCGTTACTTCCCTTAAGCATGCGTAACTTTGTCATCTTCTAAGACCTCCGTTTGAGCGTCCCGCCGCGCCCTGACAAGCGGTTTTTCTTGCAGAAAATTTCCTGTCGGTGTGCCGTTAGATGGC
>CAZBIP010000627.1:0-1870 GCA_964491885.1 uncultured Vicinamibacterales bacterium | reverse complement strand
CTCTCCCTCCGCCAGCCTTCGCTCGGCTGCGCCGAGCTTCGGCCAGGCAGGCGAGTCACCGCGGGCGAAGGCTGTCTCGCCGAAGCAACGGGAGGAAGGAACCCTGCCGGACCGTTGCGCAGGCGGACCGCTCCCCTCCGGCTTGCCACGTTCCTCGGGGAGCTACGGCTTGGCAAGCCATCCTTCTCCGCGCAGGCTGTCTCGCCGGCGCCTGAATGCCTCATAATGCGTTGAGCCCCCGAAACGGCCCAACACGGAGTACTGCACCATGAACATGCTCGACACGTTGCTCGGCGGCCAGGCGGACGGCATCGTCCGCCAGATGGGACAGCAGTTCGGCCTGGACGAGTCGCAGGTCTCGTCCGCCATCGGCGCCCTCCTTCCGGCACTCGCCGCCGGCGTCAGCCAGAACGCGGCGAACCAGTCCGGCCTCGACGCGCTCATCGGCGCGCTCGGCAGCGGACGCCACCAGCACTACGTCGACGATATCCAGAGCCTCGGCCGCGCCGAGACCATCGACGATGGGAACGGGATCCTCGGGCACATCCTGGGCAGCAAGGACGTCAGCCGCGAAGTCGCGCGCCAGGCGTCGGCGCAGAGCGGCGTCGGCGCGGACATCCTCAAGAAGATGCTTCCGGTGCTGGCCACGGTGCTGATGGGCGCGCTGGCGAAGGGCCAACTCGGCGGCGGGTCGCAACTGGACCGCGGCCAGGGCCGGGGCACTCAGGCCGGCGGCAGCATCCTTGACATGCTGGGGCCGCTCCTGGGCGGCGGGGCCGGGAGCGGTGGCGGCGGGGGACTGGTGAGCGACATCCTCGGCGGCGTGCTCGGCAAGATGCTCGGCGGGGGACGCTAGGTCGAACCGGCGGCCCCGACCTGGGTCAGCCGACGTCGCCCTGTGCGAAGACGGCGTCGCCGAGGCCGAAGCTGAAAGCCGACGGGGTTCCGTCGGCACGCTGGCCCAGCCGGACTTCAACCTCCGGCATGTCGCCGGCGATGCCCTTGCCATACCGGATGCGGATCTGCGTCGGCCGGATCGGCCGCCCGTGCCGCGCCAGCGCGGCCTGCAGCAGGTCGTGGTAGACCGTGTTGTTGACGTGGCCCATCGCGTCGACGTCCGAGTAACGCAGCGAGAGGGACAGGCTCTCGGCCGTGCCGGGCTCAGGCGGAGGCAGTTCGAGGTCTTCGAGATCGGGGCAATACACGTCCTCCGGCGCTGACGGGAACCCGCTCGCGACTTCGGGCGGCACGCGGGTGACGGACCGCGTCCGGAGATTGACGTAGACCCAGACCGACGAGCCGCGGGCGATGAGTTCTTCCGCGCCCGCGAAGACGCGGAACTCGCGATAGCCCTTCGCCCCACGAATTCCGCTCGACCACGTTTCGACCCGCAGCATCTCCCCGTAGCGCGGGTAGCGATCGACCGCAGCGGCCATGCGCTTCAGCACCCACGCCTCGCCGCGTGTCGTGACCGCGTCCGTGCCCGAGCCGCACGCGTTCGCGTGCGCGATCGCGGCCTCCTGGAGGAGCGCGAAGACCCCCCGCAGCGTGAGCCGTTCCTCGCGATCGACGGCGCCGTACGCCACGGGCATCTGCAGGATGTACTTGTCGGGCATGGTCGAAGGCATCAGGCGAGGGGCGGCTCATCGCTCGCGCGGAGCACGCGGAGCGTGAAGGCATCGGCGTCCCACTCGAGATCGAGCGTCCCCAGAGTCTTGACGCCCAGGCAGGCGGCGGGACGGGTCGAGGCCATCGCCAGCGCCTGCTCGAGCGGTACGCCGGCGAACCGGACCGTGTTTCCGACGGCGCGATCCAGCGTGAGCGCCGACCCGGCCAAGTTCGGCGCGCCCGGCACGGCCACGCGCCCGTT
>CAZBIP010000626.1:0-1872 GCA_964491885.1 uncultured Vicinamibacterales bacterium | reverse complement strand
CAGGCATGCGCCTGGGAGAGGTCCTGAAGATCGGCGTCCAGATCGCGCGCGCGCTCGCCGCCGCGCACGCCCGAGGCATCATCCACCGCGATCTGAAGCCGTCCAATGTCATGGTCGGCCCGGGCGGCGCCGTCAAGGTGCTCGACTTCGGCCTGGCCAAGCTGACCGAGGCCCTTCCTCGGGCGCAGAACTCGGAGGCCCCGACGGCAGACGCCCGCACGGGCGCGGGCGTCATTCTCGGGACCGCGGCGTACATGTCGCCCGAGCAGGCGGAAGGCAAGCCGGTGGACGCGCGCTCGGACATCTTCTCGTTCGGATCCGTGCTTTACGAGATGGCTGCAGGACGGCAGGCGTTCACGGGCGACAGTTGGACCTCCACCGTGGCCGCCGTGCTGAACCGGGAACCGAAGCCGCTCGAAGATCTGCCCCACGATCTGGAGAAGACGATCTCGCGCTGCCTGCGCAAAGACCCGGACAAGCGCTTCCAGCACATGGACGATGTGTGCGTGGCGCTGGAGGAACTGAAGGAAGAGTCGGATTCCGGCAAGCTCGGCGCGGTCGCGCCCGCTCCTGCCAGGGTTCTGACGCGGCGCCGGTTGATGTACGGCGCGGCAGCGGCCTGTGTATTGCTGGCCGCGGCCGCCATGGCGTGGCGGTGGGCGGTGCCGCCGGCCCAACCGGAGCCGCCGACGCTCGTGCCGCTCACGACCTTCCCCGGAAACGAGAATTCGCCAGCGTTCTCTCCGGACGGCCAGCAGGTGGCCTTTGCCTGGAACGGCGAGAAGGAGGACAACTTCGACATCTACGTGAAACTGGTGGGCGAGACGAATGCGCTACGGCTCACCACGGACCCGGCCGTGGAGTCCTGGCCTGCCTGGTCTCCGGACGGGAGACGGATTGCCTTCAGGCGCAGCCAGCCGGGTGGAAACGCTCTCTGGCTGGTCTCTCCGTTGGGCGGCGCGGCGCAGAAACTGGCGGACCTGCGAACGACCGGGCAGATGTCCTGGTCGCCGGATGGGACATGGCTCGCCGTCAGAGTCGTTCCGCCGGATGACAAAGACCCGTGGGGGATTGTCCTGGTGCCGCCCGACGGCGGCCAGCCACGCCGTATTACACAACGCCAGGCACCCGCGTTCGATGCGCATCCCGCCTTCTCTCCGGACGGGAGGCGCCTGGCCTTCGCCTCCTGCGAGTCCCCCTACGACTGCGACGTGTTCGTTCAAGAACTCGACTCCGAGGACGGCCCAGCGCGGCCTCCGCGCCGCATCACTCGCCAGAACTTCGCCATATCCGGCCTGGCATGGGATCGTGACGGATCCTCCGTCGTGTACGGCGGATCGTGGATCTGGGATGATGCTTTTCGCCTCTGGCGCGTGCCGGGTGACGGACGAGGGAACCCGGAGCGGGTCGAGATCGCAGGCTTCAATGCGATGGCCCCTGCGATCGCGGTTGCGGAAGACCGGCTGGCCTTCCAGCGGAACACGGTCAACTACGACATCTGGCGTTACGAAATCGGCGGGGTTCCAGAGCCCTTCCTCGAGTCATCGGTTCAGGATGGGGCGGCGCACTTTTCGCCAGATGGCAGCAGAATAGCCTTCTCTTCGGACCGTGGCGGGGACGTTCTCGAGATCTGGACCGCCAGCGCCAACGGCTCGAACCCGGTGCAACTGACGCAGGGGCCGGGGCGTGCTCAAGCCACTAACCGCTGGTCGCCCGATGGCCGCCTCGTTCTCTTCGACTCCCTCGAGCCGGGCGGGATGTCGAAGATCTACGTGGTCGATGCGGGCGGAGGCCGGCCGAGGCGCATCAGTTCGGAGACGGCCGACGACTACAACCCCAACTGGTCCCGCGACGGCTCGCGGATCTACTTCT
>CAZBIP010000625.1:0-1879 GCA_964491885.1 uncultured Vicinamibacterales bacterium | reverse complement strand
ACGAGCGCCACCTGTACCGTCATCGGATGCGGGCGGGGTTCCGCATCGGCGACGGACGGCGGGTGGACCTCTTCCGGTACGTGGCATGGCTCGTGGAGCAGCGGATCGCGCCCCGGAAGACCGTGGACCCGACCGCCGAGTACGAGGCGCTCAAAGAAAGGGCGGCGGCCCGGAACCGGGCGTTGTCGGAGGCCGGGCGCGACATCGGCGAGTTGCCCGCCGTGGCGGACCCGGAGCGTAAGGACCGGGCGGCAACCGACTTCCGCTTCTTCTGCCAGGCGTACTTTCCCCGGACGTTCCATCTGCCGTGGTCAGCGGATCACCTGAAGGTCATCGCCCGGATCGAACAGGCGGTTCTGCACGGCGGGCTCTTCGCGCTCGCCATGCCGCGCGGCAGCGGCAAGACCAGCATCGCGGAATGCGCCTGTCTCTGGTCGGTGCTGTACGGCCACCGTGAGTTCGTCTGTCTGATCGGCGCGTCCGAGGTCCACGCGGTCGAGATGCTCGACTCGATCAAGATGGAACTGGATGGCAACGATCTCTTGGAGGGCGACTTCCCCGAGGTGGTCTACCCCATCCGTTGCCTGGACGGCATCGCCAATCGCTGCTCAGGTCAACTCTACAAGGGCGAGCGGACTCATATCGGGTGGACGGCGAACGAGATCGTCTTGCCGACCATGCCCGGATCGAAGGCCAGCGCGGCGATCATCAAGGTTGCTGGAATCACCGGCCGCATACGGGGCATGAAGTACAAGCGCGCCGACGGCCAGACTGTCCGGCCCACGCTCGTGGTCCTGGACGACCCGCAGACCGACGAGTCGGCTCGCTCGCTCTCCCAGTGCGCCACGCGGGAACGCATTCTCGCGGGCGCGGTCCTGGGTCTGGCCGGTCCCGGCAAGAAGATCTCCGGCATCATGCCCTGCACGGTCATCCGCCCCGGCGACATGGCCGACAGTGTCCTCGACCGCGAGAAGCACCCGGAATGGAACGGCGAGCGCACGAAGATGGTCTACCGCTTCCCCTCCAACGAGAAGCTCTGGGCCAAGTATGCCGAGGTCCGGGCCGAATCACTGCGAGTGCATGGCGACCAGCGCGAGGCCACAGCGTTCTACGAGGCGAACCGGGCCGCACTCGACGAGGGCGCGGAGATCGCGTGGCCGGAGCGGTTCAATCACGACGAGGCCTCGGCGATCCAGCACGCGATGAACCTGAAGCTCCAGGACGAGTCCGCATTCTTCGCCGAGTATCAGAACGAGCCGCTCCCGGAGAAGGGCGTCGAGGACGAGGGCCTTCTCACGGCCGACCAGATCGCCGGGAAGCTCAACGGCATGAAGCGCGGCGAGATTCCGGTCGGCGTCACGCATCTCACGATGTTCATCGACGTCCAGGGCAAGCTCCTCTTCTGGGTCGTCGCCGCGTTCGAGGAGGATTTCACTGGCTACGTCGTGGACTATGGCGCTTACCCCGATCAGCGGCGCGCCTACTTCACGCTCCGGGACGCGCAGCGGACGCTGCAACTCGCGGCGAAAGGCACCGGTCTCGAAGGCGCGATCTACGCCGGGCTGGAACACCTGACCGGCGACCACCTGAACCGCGAGTGGCGACGGGACGACGGCGCGATGATGCGGGTGGACCGATGCCTGATCGACGCCAACTGGGGAACCTCGACCGACGTGGTCTATCAGTTCTGCCGCCAGAGCCCGCACGCGACGGTGCTGCTGCCCAGCCACGGCCGGTTCGTGGGCGCGGCCAGCATGCCGTTCGCGGAGTACAAGCGCAGGCGCGGCGACCGCGTCGGCCTGAACTGGCGCATCCCGAACGTCCAGGGCAAGCGCGCCGTCCGGCACGCGATCTTCGACTCGAACTTCTGGAAGAGCTT
>CAZBIP010000624.1:0-1885 GCA_964491885.1 uncultured Vicinamibacterales bacterium | reverse complement strand
CGGAGACCCACGCGCGGCGGTGGCAGGTGGAAGAAGCCGAAGCGAAGCTGCCTGTGGACGAGATGGTGAAGGCTGCCGTCGACGGCACCGTCACCGAAGAGTTCCGGTTCCCGGGCTAGCAGCCCGTGGTGCAAGTCGGTCTGCATTCGACGAACGATGCATCCCGCCTCGCGGCGTTGCTCGACACTCGAATCTTGGCCGATATTCTCGCGTCTCGCGCCTTGCGATCCGGGCGCCTCGTCCGTCTCGTTGCGACGACGGACTTGCACCACGGGCTGCTAGGGTTTCTTCAGGACTTCCGAGCCGGACAGCGGCCCGAGGCACGTCGAGCCCGCGTAGGTGATGCGGACGCTGTCGAGCCCTTCGGGTACCGCGGTGCCGCTGATCGAAAACACGCACGTCACGCCGGCGCCTCCCACGGTCCCGCTCGCGGCGAGGTCGGCCGTGAGACCGTTCAGCTTGCCCTCGGCGGAGCCCTCCAGGGTCAAGCCGCCCCCGCACGTCGCCTTGAAGGTTCCCGACGCGGCCGTATCGGTCAGCGACGTGATGTTCCACTGGAGGTTTCCGCACGAGCCGATGTCGAGAGAGGTCGGCGTCTTCGCCGAGGTCGAAGACCAGTTGCCGGAAGAGAGCACCGCGAGCACCTGGGTCGGGGACGTCGGACCCTCGTGCCTCGTTTCGACGCACGCCGCGGCCGAAACCGCGATTCCAATCGCCGCCGCGACGGCTGTCATCTGCCTGCGTCTCATGTTCGGTCTCCTCGTCGAGCCTCTTTGTCGCCGGTGCAGCGCGGCGGGCGCCCTGGCACCCCGCATTCGAATCCCCAGTCGCCGCCCTTCGACATCGCCCAGGGCGGCCCCGAGCCCAGTCCACCCTAGCACCGTTTCGGCCGCAGGTGCCCCGACCTTCAGCCGTCGCCGACGGCGCACGGATTCGTAATCGCGGGGGCGGATGGCGGAGCCTTCGCCATCCGCCCCGTTTCCGGTCTCGAACTGGCCTGGAACGGCCCTGCCACGCGTCGGGCAGGTCCCAGCGAAGCCGTCCCGGCCGCCTCGACTGCCGGTGGCGTGAGCAAGAATCGTGCGAGCGCCGAGCGGCTGGCCCCCGCCTTCGCCAAGCGGCCTGCCGGCCTGCCCTGAGATCGTCGAAGGGCCGGCTTCGGCGGGCAAGTCTCGCTTCTTGTACGTTGCCGCTTGCCCCTTGTCCCTTGCCCCTTGTCCCTTGTCCCTGTCCGACTAGCGCCTAGCGCCTAGCGCCTAGCCCCTGTCATAATAGATGTTTATGTCCATCCTCAAAGTCTCCCGGATGGGGCACCCCGTCCTGCGAAAGAAGATGAAGGCGGTGGCGCCGGCCGACATCACGACGGCGCCTCTCCAGCAACTGATCGACGACATGTCCCAGACGATGCTGGAGTACGACGGCGCGGGGCTCGCGGCGCCGCAGGTCCACGAGGACTGGCGGATCTTCGTGGCCAGGGTCTTCGACGAGCGCGACGACGACGACGAGAACGCGGCGCCGGGGAAACCCGAGGTCCTGGCGCTCATCAACCCCGAGGTCACGCCCGTCGGGCGCCAGATCGAGGAGGACTGGGAAGGCTGCCTGAGCATCCCCGATCTCCGCGGCCTCGTGCCGCGCTACCGCGACGTTCGCGTGAAGGCGTACGACCGCACCGGCAGGCGGATCGAGCTCCAGGCGTCCGGTTTCATGGCACGCGTGATTCAGCACGAGACGGACCACCTGGACGGCGTGCTGTTCGTGGACCGCATGAAGTCGATGCAGAGCCTGAGCTTCATGGAGGAGTTCGGGCGGTATCATGCGAAGCGGGGGCGCGAATAGAAGTCAGAAGACAGAAGTCAGGAGTCAGAATGCTGACCGAAGAACCCGG
>CAZBIP010000623.1:0-1890 GCA_964491885.1 uncultured Vicinamibacterales bacterium | reverse complement strand
AGTTCGGGATGGGGCGCCTGCCGCTCGGCCCGGACGGCAGGTTCGGACTGTGGGAAGGCGACATCTGGAGCAGCGAGCAGTCGCAGCGCGTGGCCGACCCCTACACGTTCTCCCACGCGATTCACGGGATGCTGTTCTTCGGGCTGCTCTGGCTCGCCGCCAGGCGGCTTTCGGTACCGGCACGGTTCGTCGGCGCGCTCGTGCTCGAGGGCGCCTGGGAGATCCTCGAGAACTCGCCCTTCATCATCGACCGTTATCGCGCGGTGACGATTGCTCTGGGCTATGTCGGCGACAGCGTCCTGAATTCGCTGTCCGACATCTGCTTCGCGGGCCTCGGCTTTCTCTTCGCCTGGAAGGCGCGGCCGTGGGTCACGCTGCTCGTCATCGTGATCCTGGAAGTCGGCACCGCGTTGTGGGTGCGGGACAACCTGACGCTGAACATCATCATGCTCACGCATCCGATCGACGCGATCAGGGACTGGCAGATGGCGGGACGGCCCGTCCCCTGACGAGGCGCGGGCGGGTGTCATCGGTCAGGGCCGACGCACCAGGGCCGCCTGCCGGCCGGCGGTCTCGCGGAGTCTCACCGGCTCTCGACGACGGCCTTCACGACGCCGTCCGCGTAGGCGGCGCTCAGCGCGAGCGCCTCGGCGGCCCGCGCCAGCGGGAACCGGTGTGTGACGAGCGGCAGCAGATCGACGCGGCCCTCGATCGCCAGCGCGAGCGCACGGCCGTACGCGTGTTTCATGCGGCGGCACAGCCGGATCGTCACGCCCTTCCGGCGCGCCGTCGAGTGCTTCATCGTGAGCACGTCGTCGCCGGGGATGCCGACCAGCACCGCGCGTCCTCCCAGGCGGAGCATGTCCATGGCCTGCGAGATCGACTCGTCGGCCCACGCCGCCTCGATGGCCACGTCGGCACCGCGCCCGCCGGTGAGCCGGCCGACTGCCGTCACCGGATCCTCGCGGCCGATGTCGATCGGAAGGCCGCCCCAACGCGCCGCCAGCGCGAGGCGCGCAGGCAGGCGGTCAGAGACGAAGACGGGCGATGCGCCGGCGAGGCGGGCCACCTGGAGAATCAGCAGGCCAATCGGCCCGGCCCCGAGGACGACGACACTGTCGCAGACGCGGATCCGGGCGAGATCCACCGCGTGAAGCGCGACGCCGAGCGGTTCGAGAAGCGCCGCGCGCGTGTCGTCCAGCGCGCCCGGCAGGGGCACGCACGAGCGCGCGGGCATGTGCATCCATTCGCAGAGACTGCCGCCGTCCGGATAGTTCCCGCAGAAACGCAGGTGCGCGCACAGGTTCGGATGCCCTTTCGCGCAGAACTCGCAGGCACCGCACGGCTGCGCGGGATCCACGGCCACGCGCGTCCCGGGCCGAAGGGGCTGAAAGTCGAAATCACGCGCCTCGGGACCGACGGCCTCGACCGTCGCCGAGAACTCGTGGCCGATGATGAAGGGGCCGCCGATGGGCGTGTCGCCGATGCGGGCGTCGGTGAACGAGTGCAGATCGCTTCCGCACACGCCCGTGACGTGCACGCGCAGCAGCGCGCAGCCGGACGGCGGGGGGCCGGGGTGCGGCACGCGCTCGACGCGCAGGTCGCGCGGGCCGTGGAGGCGCGCCGCGAGCTGATCTCCGATGTTGCGCATGCCCAGATCCTCCGAAGAACGTTCGCTCGCCGGTCAGCGCTCACGCACCTGCTTCAGGAGCGCCGCCAGCTCCGCGACGCGGTCCGCGTGCGCCGCCGCGAGGTTGCGGCGTTCGCCGGGATCCGCCTCGAGGTCGAACAACTGGGGCCCCGGATCGTTGCCGAGCTCGGTGTTCGTGTTGACCGCGACACGCGGCCCGTCCCGAGGCTCGATGTACTTCCAGCGGCCCTTGACGATCG
>CAZBIP010000622.1:0-1890 GCA_964491885.1 uncultured Vicinamibacterales bacterium | reverse complement strand
TAAAACCCGAAGAACGACGGGTCCCCGGTGGCCTCGATCACGAGCGAGTACTTCAGCCTGATCACCGCCGGCCCCTCGCACGGATGTACGCACTTTTCAGCACGGATTGGCACGTCCCGACCGGCACTTCTCTCGACCCATGATAATCGACCCGGATCAGCCTGTCGACGCCCGCCTTCGAGTAGTACCGCACGGAGCCCTTCTGCCTCAGCAACTTGAAGCCATGCGTCTCCAGCAGCCTGACGAGTTCGGCGAACGTCACGGTCGGTCCCGGTTGCGGACCGTGCAAGCGCCGTTCTGGCGAGGCCCACACCGGCTGACGCCCGTTGCTGCCATGACGCCCGCCGCAGCCGGCGGAACGGCCGGCCCAAACGGGGAGCGGCCGCTCACTCCTTGCGCGGGTTGAGCGCGCCGCGGAGCTTGTCGGCCAGCGACCCGCCGAACGCCTGCGCCCCGGCGGCTTCCGTCCGCTCCGAGTAGTCGCGCAGTTCGTCGCGCCCCTGCGCGTCGAGGACGGCCTTGCGGCTGAGCCGGATGCGGCGGCCCCCCGGATCGACCTCGAGCACCTCGACCTCGACGTCGCTCCCGACAGGGAAGGCCTTCACCACGTCGGCTTCTTTTTCCAGGCCCGTCTCGCTCATCGGAATGAGGCCGGTGCGATCCGCGGAGAGGAACACGAACACCCCGAACCTCTCGTGCCGCTCCACCTTCCCGGTGAGGCGCGCGCCCGGCGCAATCTCGCGCTGGCGCGCGGCCGTCCCGCCCTCGGGAGCCAGCCCTTCCATCGCGAGCGTCACGCCGATCCGCTTCCGCTCGAGATCGAGGCTCAGGATCTCGAAGACGCCCGTCGTGCCAGCCGGGACCGTCGCGGCCCAGCCGCCCGCCCGGCCCGTCGGCGCGAAGGTCGAGGCATGCGCCAGCGCCTCCACGCCCGGCTCCAACTCGACGAACGCGCCGAAGTCGGTGAGGCGCGTCACCCGTCCCGGACGCAGTTGTCCAACTTCGTAGCGGTCCGCCACCGTGGACCACGGGTCGGCGCTCAGCTGCTTCAGCCCGAGGGCGATCTTCTGCCCGTCGGCCTCGACGCGCAGCACCTTGACGGTGAGCTCCTGGCCCGGCGCGACCACCTGCGCGGCGTCCGCCACGCGGGACCAGCCCATCTCCGAGACGTGCAGCAGGCCCTGGATTCCGCCGCCCAGCTCGACGAACGCGCCGAAGTCGCGCACCGAGGCGACGCGCCCGGTCAGCACGGCGCCGGGCACGATCGACTGCCGGACCTCGGCCGCGCGCGCCTGCTGCTCCTCTTCCTGCAGCGCACGCCTCGAGACGATGAGGTTCCTGCCGCCCTCCCTGTACTCGATGATGCGGAACGTGTAGACGTGGCCTTCGTGATCCGCCGGCGTCGTGTTCCGGATGACGTCGATCTGGGAGAACGGGCAGAAGGCGCGCTGGCGGCCGACGCGCACCTCGTATCCGCCCTTCACCGCCCGCTCGACTTTGCCTTCCACCGGCAAGCCTGAGCGGAACGCGTCTTCGAGCTGCCGATCGGTCGCGGCCCCGCGGGCCAGCTTCCGCGAGAGGGTCAGCCCTCCCTCGGTGGACACGACCATGGCCTGGATGCGCTCGCCCACGGCGACTTCGATCCGGCCGTCGGCGTCCTTCAGTTCGTCGATCTCGATCTGCGCCTCGCCCTTGCCGCCGACGTTGACGAAAGCCACCTCCGGCCCGATGGCGACGACCGTGCCTTCGATCGTGTCGCCCCTCGCATGGCGCGTCGCCTGGAGGGAGGCCTCGAACAGCGTCGCGAAATCTTCGTCGGGCTGGTCCACAGTGTGCTCCTCGTGATCTCCCCATCTTGTCGGATTCGCGGGCGGCGTGGCAAACGAGGCG
>CAZBIP010000621.1:0-1893 GCA_964491885.1 uncultured Vicinamibacterales bacterium | reverse complement strand
GCCCGTGGTGCAGAGCGCCGTTCGGGCCGGCCACGAAACCGGCGGGCGCCGACACGCCTCGTCCGAAAACGCATGGAGGTCATATGCACGCGACCATGAACAGCATCGCGCTCAGCACCGCCGAGGCCGGGCAGGGCCTGGCGCTCGTCTTCCTGCACGGGTTCCCGCTCAGTCGCGGCGCTTGGCAGAAGCAGATCGACGCGTTCGCGTCCTCCCATCGCGTCATTGTCCCCGACCTCCGCGGGTTCGGTGACAGCGAGACCGAGCCCGGACCGACCACGATGGCGCAGTATGCCGCGGACGTGCACGCGCTGCTCAGGCGGCTGTCCACGGGGCCTGCGGTGCTGGCCGGCCACTCGATGGGCGGGTACGTCGCGCTCGCTTTCGCCCGCGAGTTCCCGGAGATGCTGCGTGGTCTCGTCCTGGTCGGCACGAAAGCAGGCCCGGACACCGCCGAAACGGCGGCGGGACGACGGGAGACGGCCGAGAAGGTGCGAGCGGGCGGCGTGCAGGCGGTGATCGACACGATGGCCCCCAAGATGCTCGCGGCCGGCAATCAGGATTCCCGCCTGCTCGAGCAGGTGCGCGGCTTCATGGCCCCGTCGAAGCCGGCGGGAGTGATCGGGGCCCTATTGGGGATGGCCGGGCGACCCGATTCGACCGCGCTGCTTGCGCAGGTGACCGTCCCGACCCTGGTCGTAACCGGGGCGGACGACACGCTCATTCCACCGTCGGAGTCGGAGAAGATGGCTCGCGCGATCCGGGGCGCGCAATTGGCCGTGATCCCGCGCGCCGGCCACCTGGTGGCCTTCGAACAGCCCGAACTCTTCAATGACTCGTTGCGGGAGTGGCTGAACACGTCGGGTCTGGCTGGCCTGGAAGGGTAGAACGTCCCGACGGCGGACGCACGATCCTTCTGCTGTCGGACGCCGCTTCACGTCAGTCGCACGGACTGCTCCGGACGCGATCCGAGGCGTGCATTCCAGCGTGGGCCTGCCCGCTCACCAGCAGACTTGCCGGAAGTGACGCGCCGAGCGTACGATGCGCCCAACCGAAAGGACCCGCGCTCATGCATACGCACCTGACCCGACGCGACATCCTGAAACTCGGCGGCGCGGCCGCCGCTGCTGCCCTCGTCGCTCCCGTGACGCGCCTGCGCGCCGCGGCCGCGTGGAAGCGCCTGCCGATCGGCGTGCAGCTCTGGTGCGTACGGAAGCAGCTCGCCACGGACATCCCGGGCACGCTCTCCGCGCTCGCGGCGGCCGGTTTCGACGGCGTCGAACTCGAGAACGCCTTCAAGGCGCCCGGCTCCGAGTGGCGGAGACACCTCGACGCCGCGAAGCTCAAGGCGTGCGGCTTCCACCACACGCTGGCCGAACTGCAGGGCGACAAGCTGGCCGCGACGATCGAGTTCAACCAGGCGATCGGCAACCGCTATTTGATCATCCGGTCGCTCGACGCCGAGGTCTACAAGTCGGCCGACCTCCTGAAGAAGACGGCAGACGCCGTCAACGAGGCTGCCGCGAAGGTGAAGCCGCACAAGATGCGCGTCGGGTACCACAACCACTTCGCGGACTTCAACCGCATCGACGGCGAATTCTGGTGGAACCGCTTCGCGGACCAGACGACGAAGGACGTCGTCCTGCAACTCGACACGGGCAACGCCTCCGAGCTGCCCGGCGTCCCGCTTGCGGACCTCGTTCGCCGCAACGCCGGGCGGACGGCGACGATGCACGTGAAGCCGTACTCGAAGGCGAACCCGAACGCGTACATCGGGGCGGACGAGCTCGACTGGCCCGGCATCATGACGGCCGCGGAATCGGTAGGCGGCCTCGACTGGTACATCGTCGAGTACGAGCGCGAAGGCACGCCCCCCGTCGAGGCGCTCAAGGC
>CAZBIP010000620.1:0-1901 GCA_964491885.1 uncultured Vicinamibacterales bacterium | reverse complement strand
GACGGCTGCGTGATGTGCCCGGCCTACGGCGTGACCTGCCGGGGCCTGGAACTCGAGTGGTGGAACGAGTGGGAGTGGGACGAGTTCGAGGACCGGCTGGGCGGCGGGTAGCGGCCCGCCCATTCCAGCCCCGCCCCCGTGTCGGCATTCCGCCGCGGTGAAGGAGCGCGCCTCGCCATGACCGATCTGCTCGAACTGCTGCGCACGTCGGAGTTGTTCTCGGGGCTCCCCGAGGAAGTCCTGGCCGGCATCGCGCGCGCGGGCACGCGCCGGGCGGTCCCGGCCGGCACGACGATCGTCCGGCAGGGCGACCCGCGCGACGTCTGCTTCCTGGTCGCCTCCGGCCGCGTCGACTGTGTCCGCGACTCGGGGGGAGGGCCGGAGCGCGTCATCGTGCTCGTGCCCGGCGACACCCTCGGCGAGGGGGCGCTGCTCCACCCGTCACGCTACACCGTGACCGCGTCGGCGGCGACGGACGTGGAGGTGGCCGCGTTCCCGCGCGAGGCGCTGACGGCGATGCTCGAACGCGACGGCAAGCTGGCCATCGAACTGCTCGGCCGCATCTCCCTGCTGCAGCATCGCCGCGACCTCTACTCGCCCAGCGGGCGGCGGGGGCGCGACCAGGCGCACGGCAGCACGCGGAGCCGCACCGAGTCGGACCTGCTGGGCACCCGGCCCGTGCCGGCCGACGCGCTCTTCGGCATCCAGAGCCTGCGCGCCCTCGAGAACTTTCCCATCACGGGCATCGAGGTCGGCCGCTTTCCCGCCTTCGTGCGGAGCCTCGCGATGGTGAAGCAGGCGGCGGCCCGGGCCAACGCGAGCCTGGGCGCGCTCGACCCCGACACCGCCGGCGCGATCGACCGGGCGTGCCAGGAGATCGTCGACGGCCGATGGCACGGCCACTTCGTGGTGGACATGGTGCAGGGCGGGGCGGGCACGTCCACGAACATGAACGCGAACGAGGTCATCGCGAACCGCGCGCTCGAGATCCTCGGCCGCAAGCGCGGCGACTACGCGGCGTGCCACCCGAACGACCACGTGAACCTCAGCCAGAGCACGAACGACGTCTACCCGACGGCGGTGCGCCTGGCGACCGTCTTCAAGCTCGACTCGCTCATCCAGGCCCTGTCGCGGCTCCGCGACGCGCTGCACGCGAAGGGCGCCGAGTTCAAGGGCGTCATCAAGATGGGCCGGACTCAGCTCCAGGACGCGGTGCCGATGACGCTCGGCCAGGAGTTCGAGGCCTTCGCCGTGACGACGGGAGAGGACATCGAGCGCCTGCAGGAGACGGCGCGGCTGCTGCACGAGGTGAACCTCGGCGGCACGGCCATCGGCACGGGCATTTGCGCCGACCCGCGCTATGCCGGAGCCGTGGTCGCGGAGCTGGCGGCGATCTCGGGCCTGCCACTCGTGCTCGCGCACAACCTCGTGGAGGCGACGCCGGACACCGGCGCGTTCGTGATGTTCTCGGGCACGCTCAAGCGGGCCGCGGTCAAGCTGAGCAAGCTGTGCAACGACCTGCGGCTCCTGTCGAGCGGCCCGCGGTGCGGCCTGGCCGAGATCAACCTGCCGCCTCGCCAGCCCGGCAGCAGCATCATGCCCGGCAAGGTGAACCCGGTCATCCCGGAGGTCGTGAACCAGGTGGCCTTCCACGTGATCGGCAACGACCTCACGATCACGCTGGCGGCCGAAGCGGGCCAGCTCCAGCTGAACGTGATGGAGCCGGTGCTCGCCTTCAACCTGTTCCAGAGCCTGCAGATGCTCACCGCCGCCGTGACCACCCTCACGAGCCACTGCATCGAGGGCATCACGGCCAACGCCGAGCACTGCCGCGCGCTGGTCGCGAACAGCATCGGGATCGTCACGGCCGCCCTGCCGGCGCTCGGCTACAAGCGCGCGAC
>CAZBIP010000619.1:0-1906 GCA_964491885.1 uncultured Vicinamibacterales bacterium | reverse complement strand
AATGACCGCAACCATCGCGTCAGAAATGGGCGAAGTCGCCTCTGGCAGCCAGCACTATCACGTGTTGTTCTTTATCGGCATTACCCTGTTTCTGCTTTCCCTCATCATCAACATCACCGCCAGCCTGGTGAGCACCAAAGCGCGCCAGCGCGCAGAAAGGCTGTTATCCTGATGAAAGCCACAGGGCTCAACCGCGCGAAAATTACCCAGACGGTTGGTTTCAACCTGCTGCGCTTCATCACCATCCTCACCGTCATCCCCATCATCGGGCTGGTCGTCTACATCGTCGTAAAAGGCGCGCCGGCCATCAGCTGGGAATTCCTCACGGCTGCTCCTTCAAATGGAATGCGCGAAGGCGGCATTTTGCCCGCCATCGTCGGCACCCTTTACCTCACGCTCGGTACGGCCATTTTCTCCGTTCCCATCGGAGTCATGGCAGGAATCTACCTGGCTGAGTACGCGCAGGAAACCCGCCTGACGCGTATCATCCGCATCGCCATCATCAACCTGGCCGGCATTCCATCGGTGGTCTACGGTCTGTTCGGGTTGGGTCTTTTTGTGCTGTTCCTGAAGCTGGGTACCAGCATCCTCGCCGCTTCGCTTACGCTTTCCATTATGACGCTGCCGGTCATCATCAGCACCACTGAAGAAGCCTTGCGCAGTGTTCCCAACTCCTTCCGCGTGGTTTCCACCTCTCTCGGAGCCAGCCGCTGGCAAACCGTGCGGCGCATTACCCTGCCGCAGGCGCTGCCTGGCATCATCACCGGCATCATCCTCGGCCTCGAACGCGCTGCCGGAGAGACCGCCCCCATTCTTTTCACCGGCGCTACATTCTTTCTGCCAATGTTGCCCCAATCGCCGCTCGACGCGACGATGGCGCTGCCCTACCATATCTACGTCATCTCCACCCAGATTCCCGGTATGCCCATCCAGATCCAGTATGGAACGGTGCTGGTACTGCTGGTCTTCGTGCTGGGGATGAACCTCATCGCCACCCTCATCCGATCGCGCGCCCGGGCAAAACGCCAATGGTGACCCGATGAAAGAACTACTGATCAGGAACCTTTCCGTAAAATATTCAGACGACAACGAGAGCCTGAAGAATGTCTCATTGGAAATTGAATCACGCGCGATCACTGTGCTCTTCGGCCCGGCCGGCGGCGGCAAATCCACCTTCCTGCGCACCTTGAACCGGCTCAACGACCTGGCAGACCTCAAGGAAATGAAGGGTGAGGTGCTTTTTCACGAAAAAAACATCCTCGCTCCTGATACAGATGTTATCGAACTGCGCCGCCGGATCGGCATGGTGTTCTCACGCCCGGTTCCCCTCCCGCTCTCCATCTACGATAATGTGGCTTACGGGCTGGTGCAGGCGGGTGAACACGACCGCGAAAAGCTCGACCACCTGGTGGAACTGGCATTAAAGAAGGCCTTTATCTGGGAGGAAGTGCACGACCGCTTGAAGGATTCAGCCTACAGTCTTTCCGGCGGACAGCAGCAGCGCGTCTGCCTGGCGCGCGTGCTCGCGCTCGAACCCGAGGTCATCCTGCTGGATGAACCCACCTCCGCGTTAGACCCCATTGTGACTTCGTATATTGAAGATATGCTGCGCGAACTGAAGAAGGATTACACCATCATCATCGCCCCGCATAACGTGCAGCAGGCCGCCCGCGTGGCCGATTATGCAGCTTTCTTCCTGATGGGCGAGTTGATCGAATACGGCAAAGGCATCGAACTCTTCCAGGTACCCAAGGATAAACGTACCTCCGATTACGTCACCGGCAGGTTCGGTTAAGTACAGAGACCCTTCGGCTGAAGGGTCTCTGCTGTCGTTTCAAAAATTTCACTTCCGTTCTTTGATCAGTTTCTGCGCCATCAACGCGCCGTCGCGGATCGGTTCATAGCC
>CAZBIP010000618.1:0-1911 GCA_964491885.1 uncultured Vicinamibacterales bacterium | reverse complement strand
GTCGGTCAGCGAGTGCTGCTCGACGCTGCCCGAATCGCCGGTCGCCTTCTTCGGCCCGGCGGCGTTGTCGCGGATTGTGTTGTCGAGGTTCTCGGCCACGTAAGTCTCCGATGGCGAGCCGTGCATGGTCGCCTTCAGTTACTTACCCGGTGGAATCGAGAACTGGCGGTGAGTCAGACGTTAATCGGCAGATCGTTACGCATGTAGAACATGGCGGCGGCAACTGAGCCTATCGAGCCGTCGCGGCGGTCTGTTCATAGGTCGTCACGCGCCGCCCACAGTGACGGCACGTGCGGCGACGCAGTAAGCGACCACCCCAGGTACGCCGGGTATAGAGCACGCGGAAGTGCATGCACCCACAGTCGGGGCATTCCAGCCCGCGTTTGGGGGCAGGTTCCCGGTTGTCGGTTGGCTTGACCATCTACCGCCTGCTCCTTTGCAGTTCGGACAGTCGCACACGCTGGCGAACCGGCGCAGCCTTGGCGTCCGTCCCCGGCAACACCGCGCCCTGGACCGAGGCCGCCACGGCGCAGCCCACCAGACAGTCAAACCAGTGGTTGTCCGGCCCGCCCGCACGAATCTTCCATTCATCCACCACACGACCACGGGCCTCGGTCTTCACGCGGTATTCCGCCGTGAGATGCTCGGCCAGGAGTTGATGCTCGGCGGGCTTGCGCCCGAACAATGACATGCTGCCCGGATCGCCCATCGCCACGGCCAGCCGGGCATGGACGAAGCTCTTCCAGTAGTTGGTGTCGATCACAACGTGCCGCACCTGGCGTCGGCCCTGCACGTTCGGGATGCGCCAGTGGTGCCCGACCCGCTCGCCGGTCTTCCGCTTGTACTCACTGAACGGGATGCTCGACGCGCCGACGTACCGCCCGTGACTCGGCATGATCAATCCGGCGTGGGCGCTCTGACGGCAGAACTGGTAGACCACGTCGGTGGACTGGCCCCAGTTGGCGTCGATCAGGCACCGCTCGATCCGCATCTCGGCCCCGTCGTCACGCCGCCAGCATCGGGCGAGGTATTCACCGGTAAGCTTCTCCAGCCCGGCGTAGATCGAACCCTCCAGTCCAGCGCCCGGGGCCACGCGGGCGAGCGTCTTCTGGACCTCGCGCAAGGTGAAGACGGGGCGCTGCTGGTCGGGATACGTGCCGTAATCGACGACGTACCCAGTGAAATCATCCTCCCAGGCGACGACCGTGTGGAAGAGCAACTTGCCCTGCACGTCGATGAACATCGTCAGATGGCTGGCACCGATCGGGATCACACAGCGGAGGTGCCCGTTGGTCTTGGCGGCAATCGCGTCGGCGGTGAGTTGATCGGAATCGCCTTCGTCCTGCGGCAGCGGCTGGTTCTGGTATTCGGCCCAGAACGCCCGTTCATCCTGCAAGCGCAGGTTCATCGCGTGCTGGATCGCCGAGAGTTCATCTTCGTTGTGACGTTGCGGCCAGGCGATCACCGCACCGGCGTCCATCTCCTTGCGGTGCTTACGGTAGAACTCCGTGGCCTCGCGCCCGTCACCGTCGTTGCGGAAGCTGTCGGCCCGAATCTGGGCGTACTTGTCCCAGAGCTTCTCGTTGGAGGGGAACGTATAGACCAACTTCGTGCGTTCGCCTTGCCAGGCCGGGTGCTTGTCGCGGTCGAGAATCTGGTCGGCCATGTCGCCGGGGCGGATGACCGTGCAGGGCATGATGCCGGAGATCTTCTGCCCCGGCCCGGCCAGGTTCAGGATCGCGCCGTTGAGCGTCTCCATGCGGACTCGAACCTGTTGGTCGCTGCGCGCCGACTCATCGGTCTGCGGGTCATCGAGCACCACCAGCGACGGGCGCACGGCCCGGCCGTCGGCGCGCTTGAACTTCATGCCGCGAATGCGGCTCTCGATGCCCGCCACGCGGATGATCGCGC
>CAZBIP010000617.1:0-1915 GCA_964491885.1 uncultured Vicinamibacterales bacterium | reverse complement strand
TCCGGTCCGTCGCCTGGGATTGGAGCCTGCCCCCGCGATCCGGCTTCTCAGCCGACGGGCAGACTGCCCGGCGCAGCCGCCTCCCACGGAGCCCCGCGGCGACCGCCCTGCCGGCCTGCACGTCAGGGCCGGCGCCTCGCCGGAGCATCAGTACTCGATGAGAGAGAGGCCGGGCACCTTCGAGAAGTGCTTCGTGTTGCGGGTCACGAGCGGTGCATCGTCCACGAGCGCCGCTGTCGCGATCAGCAGGTCCATCGCGTCGATCGACTTCCCCGCCGACCGGAGCCTCGCCAGCACCTGCCCGTATCGCGGCGCGAACCGCTCGTCGGGGTAGAGGACGACGAGCGTCTCGCAGATCCGCGCCAGGTGGTCCAGTTCGCCCGGCCGCGCTGCGGCGGCGTGCGCACCCGCCATCAACTCACAAACGACGTGGACGCTGACGGCGAGCACCTCGTCTTCCGGAAGCCCTTCCAGCCAGCTTGACGCCGGGCCGAAGCGGTCCCGCCGCTGTTCCCGGAGCAGCTCGACGAGGAACGACGTGTCCAGGTGGATCACAGGGACGGCACCCTGGCCGCGGACGTTTTCCGCGCCGTGATCGCCCGGTCGATGGCGTCCAGCGTGCCGGCCGAGACCGTGCCCTCCCGCAGCGCCTGGCGGAGCGCCCCGGCCGACTTCCGCGGGCCGAAGTGGGCCTTGATGACCTGCGAGAACGACTGGCCCGGCTTCTTGTGACGCGCGAGGGTGTCGTAGGCCTCGAGGTCGATGGTAATGGTCTTGACGGCCATGCACTTATCATGCACTTATCTGTCTCCCCGCGTCAACGTCACCCGTCGAATTGGTGACACTCTCCAATTCCGGTTCGTCGCCTGGGATTGGAGCCTGCCCCCGCCTTCCGGGCCCCCGGCCGACGTGGAGCTGCGCCGTATAGCCATGTGTCACAGGACCCCATCGTGAGCCCGTCGTGATCGTCCTGCTGGCTCGCGGGGGTGCTACACTTCGCGCGGATTCCCGATCACGCGGAGGTGACACCGTGATGGCCGTGCGGCAAGGTGCAGTCCTGTCCCTGATAGTGTTCCTTGCGGCGGCAGCGCACGCTGACGCGCAGGCCGTTCCGGCGGAGCCGGCCATCGGGCCGGAGCAGTCGCCAGCCGGCTGGACGCTCGTCTTCTCGGACGAATTCGACCGGCCCGGCGCGCCGGATCCCGCGAAGTGGGGCTACGAGACGGGCTACATCCGGAACGGCGAGAAGCAGTACTACACGACCCGATCCGAGAACGTCCGCGTCGAGGGCGGGCACCTCGTCATCGAGGGCCGCAAGGAGGCCTACCAGGGTTACGCCTACACGTCGGCGAGCGTGAACACCGAAGGCCGGTTCGAGCTCCTGTACGGCCGCGTCGAGGTCCGCGCCAAGCTTCCCACCGGGAACGGATCGTGGCCGGCCATCTGGATGCTCGGCACCAACCGCAGGGAGGCCGGCTGGCCGGCATGCGGCGAGATCGACATCATGGAGCACGTCGGCTTCGATCCGCTGCGCATTCACGGCACCGTTCACACGGCGGCCTACAACCACGTCAAGGGCACCCAGAAGGGCGCGACGGTGAATGTGGCCGACCCGTGGAGCCAGTTCCACGTCTACGCCATGGAGTGGCACGCCGACCGCATCGAGATGTTCGTGGACGGGCAGCGGTACTTCACGTTCCGCAACGAGGGCACGGGGTCGCAGGCGTGGCCGTTCGACAAGCCGCACTACCTGCTCGTCAATTTCGCCATCGGCGGCTCGTGGGGCGGGCAGAAGGGGATCGACGACTCGCGCTACCCGCAGCAGTACCTGATCGACTACGTGAGGGTCTACGAGCCGCAGTAGCGCGGCCGCCTCGCGAGGCGCCGGCGCTCAGCGGGTCCGGCGGCCGAAGAC
>CAZBIP010000616.1:0-1918 GCA_964491885.1 uncultured Vicinamibacterales bacterium | reverse complement strand
GCCGGTCGAACGCGAAGGCCGCCGCCGAGATCGTGGCCCTGGGCGTGAAGTACCAGCTCGTGTCGCGCGAGACGTCGTTCGTCGCGATCGAGCAGCGCGAGACGCCGATCGACGCGCGCGCCGAGCTGCGGCGCGTGCCCGTGGCGCTGACGCACGGGTGGGGCGGGGTGATGCGGGAGAGCGCGGTGGCCTGCCTTTCGGCGCCGCTCGCGGCCGCTGCCGGCCCCAGCGCTGGCATCGACGCGGACGCGTGGGCCGACGGGCCCCGGATGTATGCCCTCGGCGCGTCGCGGGTGGAGATGGCAGAAAGCCGGGCCGACGCGCTCTGGCGGAGGCCTGCGAATCGGCAGGCGCCCGCTCGAGATGCGCACGCGGCCGCCGCGCCACCGCGCCTGCACGATGCGCTCGTTGCGCTCCAGCGCGCGGACGGATCGTGGGCGCTCGACGACGCCTTCGCAGACGCGGTGTCGCAGAAGCTGCGCGAGCTCGACCAGGCGCTTCGCGGCGCGACGGGCGATCCGGAGCTGGCGCGGCGCGCGCTGGCGACGGCGGTCGCGCTGGTGTGGCTCGACAAGCACGCCGCGGCCGCGCGAATCGAGTGGGAGATGCTCGCGCAGAAGGCCCTGGCGTGGCTCTCGACGTCGCGCACCGAGCCGGCCGCCGGCGCCGGCTGGAACGGCTGGCTGGACGTCGCGGGGCGGATCGTGTCGTGACCGCGTGACGCGAGGCTTCGGCAGACTCCGTGGAGCATCGCCTTGGAGGGCGGCGGGCTCGTCGCGATGCGGGAGGGTCGCCGCCCCCGGCGTCTCGTCGTGACTACAGGTACGGCTCCAGGCCCTTTGCCATGAGGTCGGCGTAGGAGGGGAGGCCGCTCAGAACGATCGGCCGTTCCGGGTGCGCGGACGTGAACGAGGCCAGGATCGCCGCGATCGACGCGGCGTGCCGCCCCACCCGCTGCTTCAGCGGCCACCCGCGCTCGTCGAAGGGCACGGCGAGCCGCCCGAGCCGCGCCGCGCGCAGGTACTTGTCGTCGGTCCCCTCGATGACCTGCCGCGCGTCGGTCGCGCCCCGCAGCCGCCCCTGCGACACGTTCGACGTCTCGCACAAGAGCGCCAGCGCCTCCGTCGCGTCCCCCAACTCCCGGTGCGAGAGCCCCCTCAGGTTCTTCGGCGACGGTTCCAGGCCGATCGTGATCTCGTCGAACTCCAGGTTCAGCACCGCCCCCGACGCCACCGCCATCGCGCGCTCGTGCGCCACGATCGCGTTGACCACGGGGTATTCGGGCGACGCCTCGTGCAGGTCGATGACGAGGTCGGCCTTCTCGGCGCGGACGAGCGACGTGATGGCGAACGCCACGCGCTCGGTGAACGTCCCGTCCGGCCGCCCGGGATAGGCGCGGTTGAGGTTCCGCGTTTCCGCTCCCGACAGCTGCTGGCCGGACGAGGCGTGCACGTAGATGTCGGGGTCGGGCCACTGGTCCGTCGGGTTCGTCGCCCGGCTCCCGAACCGGAACGCGCGCGGTCCGGAGGCGCCCCGGAACTCGAGCACGCGCGGCGACGCCTCCTGGTAGTCGGTGTGCGTCATCGACGAACGGTTGGCGTGCGGGACGACCACCAGCTTCCCGCTCTCGGGCACCGCGTGCTCGATCGTGAGGATGGCCGTGAGGTACCCGGCAGGCTCGTTCCCGTGCGTGCCGCCCAGCACGAGCACGGTGCCGCCAGGCTTGCCGGAATCCATGACGTAGACGCCGGCATCGCCGCTCGTGCCGCGGATGCCATCAAACCACTCCGACAGCCTGTGGACCGACGTCACGCCGGGCCCCTTCCTGATCGCATCGTCCCGCCGCGCCGCAAGGTGCGGCGAGACGACGGCCGCGACGATGGCGAGGCACAGCGCGAGGACGGCCAGCGACGCCGCA
>CAZBIP010000615.1:0-1919 GCA_964491885.1 uncultured Vicinamibacterales bacterium | reverse complement strand
GGGCGCTCGTCGTGGGGATCTCGCAGTCCGGGGAGTCGCCGGATCTCATCGCGGTCGTCGAGGAGGGGCGCGCGCAGGGCTGTCCGACGCTCGCGATCACCAACGTGGAAGGATCGCCGCTGGCGGCGATCGCGGACCACACGATCGTCCTGGGCGCGGGCAAGGAGCGGAGCATCGCGGCCACGAAGACGTACACCGCGCAGCTGGCGGCGATCGCCATGCTGTCGACGGCGCTGTCGCAGGACGAGCAGTGGCGGCGCGAACTGGCGGCCGTGCCCGAGTACGTGGCCGCGGCGCTCTACGTCGAGCGCGAGTCGGTCGTGGCTGCGGCCGCCGCCCTGAAGGACGCCGGCCACGGCGTCGTGCTCGGCCGCGGTTTCAACTTCGCGACGGCCTTCGAGGCCGCGCTCAAGGCCAAGGAGCTCGCCTACGTCGCCGTCGAGCCGTACTCGTCCGCCGACTTCCAGCACGGACCGATCGCGCTCATCGAGACCGGCTTCGCGGCCGTCGTCTTCAACGTGACGGGAGCGGTGAGCGCGGAAGTCGAGAGCCTGCTGCGCACGATCCGCGAGCGCGGCGCGCGCCCGGTCGTGTTCTCCAACGAGCCGTCGTCGCTCGAGCTCGCCGCCGCGCCGGTCGCGTTGCCTGCGGGCATGCCGGAATGGGTGTCGCCGATGGCGGCGATCGTGCCGGCGCAACTCCTGGCGTTCCACCTGAGCCGGCAGCGCGGCTACGACCCCGACAACCCGCGGGGGCTCAACAAGGTGACAAAGACCACCTGATCGGGGCTCGGGGGACAGAATCCAGAAGTCAGGAGTCAGGAGTCAGAATGGCGGAGTGTCACGCCGACACGGTCGCGGCGTTGGGACATCCATTGTTCTGATTCTGACTCCTGACTCCTGACTCCTGACTCCTTCGACGTTCACGACCGCAAGATCCGCCTCCGCTCCGCCTCCCCGAGTTTCTCGCAGCCGGTGCGGAGAACCAGGCGTGACGTGCGTCCGCGGAGCGAGAGCAGGACCGGGACGGCGTCCGCGGGATGGTGCTTGGCCCACTCACGCAGCAGCCAGCCGACCCCCTTCTGGACCATGTCGTCGCCGTCGGCGGCGAGGCGATCCGACACGGCCCTCGCTTCGTCCATGAAACGGCCCTTGCGGATGCCGGGGATGAGCGAGACGGCGGCCGCTCGCTTGTGCCACCGGCGGGTCGACGAGGCCCAGCGCAAGGGTCCCGCCGCGCGCCGCGGCTCCGCGACGATCATCGGCCCGAGCAGCGCCGTCGCCAGCGCGTCGTGATCGGCCCACGAGACGACGAGGTCCAGCCAGCCTTCGAAGCGCCGGAACTCGCGGTCGCCGAGGCGTGCCGCCGATGGCGCGAGCAGCAGCACGCCGAGGCCCTTCTCCTCGAGCGTGGCGCCGGCGAAGAGCCGCTCGGCCACGTCCGTCAGCAGGTCCTGGTCCGCCGACAGGGCGCGGCGGACCGTCCGGGCGTAGGTGCGGAGGTCCGCCGAGCGCCAGCCGCAGGACTTCACCTCTTCCTTGAAGTACCGCTGCACGCCGGCGGCATGCTCGGCGCAGCCGTGCCGTTTCAGGTGGAGCGCGATCTCGCGCGCGGCGGCGCGAGCCGGTTGCCTCGTGTCCATGCGGAATCGCCCTGCGTGTATCCGTTCGGACTCAGCCCGGGATGGGCTCGACCGATTGATGGATTCTATTCCCGCCGTCGTCAGAGTAGAATCCTCGGCTACCGGCAGTCGACCACATGAGAACCCGCTACGGCGTCCCGTACTGGCTGGATCGATACCCCAAGGTCCGCCAGCCCTCGTACCCCCGTCACCGCGGCGACGTGGACGTGCAAGTGGCCATCGTCGGCGGCGGCCTCACGGGCTGCTCGGCGGCGTACGTCTTCGCGGCTTCCGGGGT
>CAZBIP010000614.1:0-1922 GCA_964491885.1 uncultured Vicinamibacterales bacterium | reverse complement strand
TGCCGGAGGCGGAGTTCCAGGCGGCGCTGGCGCCGTTCCGGGAGAAGAAGGACGAGGTGCTCGCGATGCCGGCGACGATCCCCGGCCTGGAGGACGGGCACCGCAAGGACGCCGAGAAGTACCTCAGGGAGTTCTACGAGACCATCGAGCGCCCGGACCGGTTCACCCGGACCTTCGTCAGGAACTGCAAGCCCGTCGGCGGCATGTGAGGGCAGGGAGAAGACGAGCTGGCCGGGCGGCCGGGCATCATGGGCGACCGTCGGGCCGACGCCGGATTTCGTCGAGGTCCACGAGGCCACTGAGGCGGCTCAGGGCCAGTTCGGGATCGGTCAAGCGGGCGTGTTCATGCGGCCTCTCGTGCGAGCATGCCGTCAGCGGGGTGTCGCGTCCGCGGCGTTGCGGCTATGGGACGCCTGTCCGTCGGGGAGCAGCGTCGAAGGGCACCAGGGCCAGGCAGGGAGCCGCCAGCAGCGCCCCCCCAATCCGAATCGGCACCGGCTCCGCAGTGGCGATCGTCGAGACACGATCGGCCGGAACGGTGACGATGAGCTTCGGCGGTTCGAGTTCCGCTCCGACCGGCTGGACCGCGTACCCTTCGACGACCAGTGCCTGCGCCACATCGGCAGACACGGCGTAGGCCGCACTCGCGTCGGCGAGCACACGCCGCAACCGGAGCCACACGCCATGGGCGTGGCGGCGCTGCCGGTAGTCGTGGTTTCGGATCAGCACCCGGGCGCGACGCGCGCGAAGCCGACGCTCGAAGGCGCCACTCACGGCACCGCCTCGGCGCCGGCTTCCACACGCCGCAGCAACTCCGAGACGGCGGCGCGCCGCGGGCGCGGATCCGGCATCCCGGACCTCGCGTCGATGAGCGACAGCAGCGTGAGGTTCGCGCGCACCGCGTGCCGCAGCTCGGGCCGGAGGCGGCGGTAGGCGCTCACGAATTCGTCGAGGTCGGCAGGCGCGGCCGTCATCAGCAAGCCCAGCGCCACCAGGAGATCCCGGTCGCCCTTCTCACCCGTCCGGTCCGTCACCAGCTTCTCCAGAAGCAGGCCCGCCACACGCGGGATCCGGATCCGGCTTCCCTCGATCTCCAGCTCCGGGCCCGGCTCGACGAGCGACAGCGCCCCGAATACCAGCAAGGGGAGCTGGTCGTCTTCGAAGACGTACGCCTCGTCGGGGTCCTGCGAGGAGTCGAGCCCGACGAAGTTCAGCTCGAGGAGGTGCGGTGAACGGGGCGTCCACACGGACGGCTCGTCCGGGGACGGCTCGAAGTGCGGCAGCAACGAGGGCAACTGCCGCTTGACGGCGGCGTGGCAGGCGACGGGGACGCCGACATCGAGGTCCTGCGACACGACGAGGGTGGAGGCCGCGCCAGCTTCGAGGAGGTTGGGCACCTCGGACCCGACCACCAGCACGCCCGGCTCTTCCAGCACGGGCCGAGCGGCTCTGATGGTGGCGAACAGGCGCTCGCGGAATGTCATCGGCCTCCAGTATAGGCATGGGGCGAAGTCCGGTCTAGAGAACCGCCGCCACAGCCCTGGGCGGCGCTGATGCGGCGGGTGTTCGGGTTACCGGTGCTCGCGGCGCCCTTGACGTCCCAGACGGAGCCGGCCTGGAAGCCGTCTCACGCACGGGTGGCCGTGCCCGACGTTCCAGCCCTCGAGCAGGGTCGTCTCCGGGTTGCGCCCCAGGTGGTGATCGACGTGGACGCCGCGCTGGAAACAGTCGCTGCAGACCGGCTCCCCGACCTCGGACAGACCGCGCAGCCCCTCAATGAACCGCCAGCGCCCACGTGGCCCGAACTGCGCTATGATGCGCGGGGCTTCCCATGGACAACCTGCAGACGAGGGCGCGTGGCGGCCGCCCGACCGGCGCCGCAGCGGAGACGCTCAGGCGGCCGCTCCGGGCCGCTGCCGCCC
>CAZBIP010000613.1:0-1925 GCA_964491885.1 uncultured Vicinamibacterales bacterium | reverse complement strand
CTGATTCCCTGATGCCTCTGGTCACGCTCGATCGCGTGTCGCTCGCGTTCGGACACCTGCCGCTCCTCGATGCCGTCGCCCTGCACGTCGAGCCCCGGGAGCGGGTGTGCGTGCTGGGCCGGAACGGGACCGGCAAGTCGACGCTCCTGCGGATCATCAGCGGCGAACAGGCGCCCGACTCGGGCTCGGTGTGGCGCGAGCCGGGCCTCCGGATCGCGAGGCTCGACCAGGACGTGCCGCTCTCGGCCCGGCTTCCCGTGTTCGACGTGGTGGCCGAGGGACTCGGAGACCTGGCCGACCTCGTCCTGGCCTATCACCACGCGGCGGCGGCCGTGGCCGACGGCGGGCCGGGCGCGTCGCTGGAGAAGCTGGGCCGGCTGCAGCACGAACTCGAGGAGCGGGACGGCTGGCGCCTCGAGCAGCGCGTCGAGATGGTGCTCGCCAGGCTGAGCCTGCCCTCGGACGCGATCGTCGAGACCCTCTCCGGCGGGTGGCGGCGCCGCGTGCTCCTCGCCCGCGCCCTGGTGGCGCAGCCCGGCCTGCTCCTGCTCGACGAGCCGACGAACCACCTCGACATCGAGGCCATCACGTGGCTGGAGGACTTCCTCGCCGACTACCCCGGCGCGGTCATGTTCGTCACGCACGACCGTGCCTTCCTCCAGCGCCTGGCCACGCGCATCGTCGAGCTCGATCGCGGCCGCCTGACGTCGTGGCCCGGCGACTACGCCACGTTCCTGGAGAAGAAGGAGGCCTGGCTGGCGAACGAGGCCACGCTGCAGGAGAAGCTCGACAGGAAGCTGGCGGAGGAGGAGATCTGGGTGCGCCAGGGCATCAAGGCGCGGCGGACCAGGAACGAAGGCCGCGTGCGGGCGCTCATCGCCTTGCGGGCCGAGCGGGCCGCGCGCCGGGAACAGCCGGGGAACGTTCAGATGCAGGTCGAGGCGGCGGACCCATCGGGCCGCCTCGTGTTCGAAGTGACCGGTGTCGCCAAGTCCTTCGACGGCGCGCCCGTCGTTGCCGGGTTCTCGACGCGCGTGATGCGGGGCGACCGGATCGGCGTGATCGGGCCGAACGGCGCGGGCAAGACGACGCTGCTGCGGCTGCTCCTCTGCGAGATCGCGCCCGACTCGGGTGAGGTCCGCCACGGCGTCAACCTCCAGGTGGCCTACTACGACCAGCAGCGGGAGCAACTCGATCCCGAGCGCACCGTGTTCGACACGATCGGCGACGGCAACGACACCGTGACGGTGGCCGGACGGCCGAGGCACGTGAACGGCTACCTGGCCGACTTCCTCTTCCCCCCTGAACGCGCGCGATCGCAGGTCAAGGCGCTGTCGGGCGGGGAGCGCAACCGCCTGCTGCTGGCGCGCCTGTTCACCCGGCCGGCGAACGTCCTCGTGCTCGACGAGCCGACCAACGACCTCGATCTCGAGTCGCTGGAGCTGCTCGAGGCGCAGCTGGCCGAGTTTCCGGGTACGCTCCTGCTCGTCAGCCACGACCGCGAGTTCCTGGACAATGCCGTGACGAGCACCCTGGTATTCGAAGGGCGCGGACGGGTGAGCGAGTACGTGGGCGGGTACCAGGACTGGCTCAGGCAGCGCCCCGCGCCGGCGAGCGAGGCGCCGCGGGCGCGCACGGGCGCCGCGAGCGAGGCCGATGCCAGGAACCGCCAGGCTGCGCCGGCCGGACCGGCGCCGGCGAAGAAGCGGCTGACGTTCCACGAGAAGCGCGAGTTCGCGGCACTGCCGGAACGCATCGACGCGCTCGAACTCGAGGTGCGCAGCCTCGACGCCGCCATCGCGGACCCCGAGTTCTACAAGGCCGGCGCCGCAGCCATCAGCCGCACGCTCGCGCGCGTGGACGAGGCCCGCCGCGAACTCGACGAGGCCTACGCCCGGTGGGTCGAGCTGGAGCCCTGGTCGCAG
>CAZBIP010000612.1:0-1927 GCA_964491885.1 uncultured Vicinamibacterales bacterium | reverse complement strand
CGACGGCATCATGATCGCGCCGTCGATGCTGCTGGTGCCGGAGGTGCGGTGGTCCAACGTCGATGTCGGCTCCTTCGGCGTGTCCCTCACCGATCACGGGCGGACCGTCGGGGCCCGCGTCTTCATCGACGACCGGGGCGCGCCCATCGACTTCGAGACGACGGACCGCTTCTACGCGGATCCAGACGATACGTCGAAGGTCACTCGCTGCCGCTGGACGACGCCCATCGCGGGATACCAGGAGGCCGGCGACCGTCCGCTGCCCATTGGGGGGCAGGCGATCTGGCACCCGCCCGAAGGCGACCTGGCGTACGCGGAGCTGACGTTCGACCCGTCGTCCGTCGCGTTCAACGTCCCGCCGGGCGGATAGGGGAGCGATCCCGCCGCCGCCGGTCGCCGGGCGAACAGGCGTGCGCGAACCGATTCCTGACAAGAGGAGCCATCGTCATGCCGACGGACCTGTTTCGGTGCGGCTGTCTGTCGCGCGGCGCGATCGCCGCAGGAGCCTTCGTTCTCCTGTGTGCCGTGCCCGGCGCAGAGGCGCCTTCCGCCCAGGCCGGGAACGACCGGCTCCGGCTGTCCTACCGCCAGCCCGCGCGCTACTGGACCGAGGCGCTGCCGATCGGCAACGGCCGGCTGGGCGCGATGGTGTTCGGGGGCGTGCCTGAGGAGCGGCTGCAACTGAACGAGGACTCGCTCTGGACCGGCAAGCCGCACGCCTACCAGCACGAAGGTGCCGCCGCGCATCTCCCGGTCATCAGGCGCCTCCTGGCGGAAGGGAAGCAGAAGGAAGCCGAGGACCTCGCGACGCGGGAGTTCATGAGCGTCCCGCTGCGGCAGGAGATGTACCAGCCGCTGGGGGACCTGCTCCTGCCGTTCACCGGCCACGATGCGCACGCGGACTATCGCCGCGAGCTCGATCTGGACGGCGCGGTTGCGACGGTGACGTACCGCGCCGGCGGGGTGCGGTTCGAGCGCACGGCCTTCTCGAGCCACCCCGACCAGGTGATCGTCGAGCGCGTGACGTCGGATCGGCCTGGCGGGCTCACGTTCAGCGCGACGCTCACCACGCCGCACGCCGGCGCCCGGACCGATGCGATTGACGCGCGCACGCTGCGGCTCTCGGGACGGGTTGGCGCCGAGGGCACCCGGTTCGCCATCCTGCTCCGCGTCATCAGCGCCGGAGGCACGATCACCGTGGCCGGCGGCCGCGTATCGATTGCCGGCGCGGACTCGGCCACGATTCTCGTCAGCGCGGCCACGTCCTTCCGCAACTTCCGCGACGTCGGCGGCGACCCGGAGGCGGCCGCGGCCTCGGCGATGGAGGCAGCCTCCCGGCGCGGATACGACGAACTCCTGGCGCGCCACCAGGCCGATTACCGCGCGCTGTTCCGCCGCGTGTCGATCGACCTGGGCACATCACCCCGGGCGGCGTGGCCGACTGACGAGCGCATCGCCGCCGCCGACAAGACGCAGGACCCGGCGCTCGCGGCGCTGATGTTCCAGTACGGCCGCTACCTCCTCATCGCGAGCAGCCGGCCCGGCGACCAGCCGGCCAACCTGCAGGGCATCTGGAACGACCGCACGAATCCGCCCTGGGGCAGCAAGTACACGGTCAACATCAACACCGAGATGAACTACTGGCCCGCCGAGGCGGCCAACCTGCCCGAGTGCGCCACGCCCCTCTTCGACATGATCGACGACCTCGTCGTCAGCGGCCGCGAGACGGCGCGGGCGCATTACGGCGCGCGCGGCTGGGTGCTGCACCACAACACGGACCTCTGGCGGGGCACGGCGCCCATCAACGCGTCGGACCACGGCATCTGGCCGACCGGCGGCGCGTGGCTGACGCAACACCTGTGGGAGCACTACCTGTTCTCGGGAGACCGTGACTTCCTGGCGCGCCGCGCGTACCCAGTGCTGAAGG
>CAZBIP010000611.1:0-1933 GCA_964491885.1 uncultured Vicinamibacterales bacterium | reverse complement strand
GCTGCAGGGTGCCGAGGTCCGCTAGCGCGTTCCCGGCCGGGTGACACTCGCCCGGCGTTCAGCAATCGCTGAGGTTCACGGCGACCTGCACGGCGAGTCCCGCCTCGGACGTCTCCTTGTAGCGCCCGCTCATGTCGAGCGCCGTCTGCCGCATGGTCGCGATCACGTCGTCCAGCGACACGCGCGCGTCGCCCGGCTGGCGCTGCAGCGCCAGCTCGGACGCCGTGATGGCTTTGATTGCCCCCATCGCGTTGCGCTCGATGCACGGGATCTGCACGAGCCCGGACACGGGGTCGCACGTGAGCCCCAGGTGGTGCTCCATCGCGATTTCGGCGGCCATCAGGGCCTGGTGCGGGCTGCCTCCGTTCGCCTCGGTCAGCGCCGCTGCGGCCATCGCCGCCGCCACGCCGATTTCGGCCTGACACCCGCCCATCGCCGCCGAGATCGTGGCGCCCTTCTTGAAGAGGCAGCCGACCTCCGACGCGACAGACAGGAAGCGCACGACCCGATCCTCTTCGGGGACGGAGCCCGTCGCGAAGGCCAGGTGGCAGAGCAGGACGGCCGGGATGACGCCGGCCGCGCCGTTCGTGGGCGCCGTGACCACCCGGCCGAACGCGGCGTTCTCCTCGCTGACCGCGAGCGCCAAGGCGCTCACCACGGCCAGTACGCGCTTGAAGTCCGTGCCTCCCGACCACAGGGCGTCGAACCACGACCGGTCGTTTTCACAGCGCGCGGAGCCGGTCAGCCTCGCCGCCGCCTCGGGTGCCCGCCGCTTGACGCGGAGACCGCCGGGCAGTTCGCCCGTGTGCCGGCAACCGAGATACGCAGACTCGCGCATCACTTCCCAACACCGCACCAGGCCCTCGCGGGTCCGGGCGTCCGACCGCCAGCGACGCTCGTTCTCCTGGACCACGCGCCAGATCGGCCAGCCGGTCTCGTCGCACCAGCGCAGCAGGTCGGAGGCCGTGTCGATCGGGTACGGCAGCGCCACCGCGGCCGCTTCCCCGGTCTCGTCGTCGCCGTCGCCCACCACGAACCCGCCGCCGACGGAATAGTAGGTGCGCTCGACGACGGTGCCCGCGTCCAGCGTGGCCGCGAAGGTCAAGGCGTTGGGGTGGCCCGGCAACACGGCGGCGTGGAACTCGATGTCGCGCGCGGGCTCGAACGCCACCGTCCGGGACCCAAGCGGAAGCTGGCCCAAGGACGCCACCGACGCGATCGCAGCCCAGAGGCCTGGCATGTCGCACGTCACCGGGTCTGCGCCGAGCAGTCCCGCCTGCACGGCGACGTCGGTGCCGTGCCCTCGGCCGGTCTTGGCGAGCGATCCGTAGAGGCGCACCCGGAGTCCGCTCACCCGGTCGAGCGCCTCCGTCGCCTGCAGGAAGCCGGCGAATCGCTCGGCGGCGCGCCAGGGTCCGAGGGTATGCGAGCTTGACGGCCCGACACCGATCTTGAAGATGTCGAACACCGACAGTCGTTCGACCTGCACGAGGCGATTGTACGCGGCTCTGCTCCCATGAGGCCACCTCCCAAGCCGATGGCGGCCATGGGGTCAGGGGGTGGCGTCGCTCGCCGCGTCAAAATTGACACGCGGCTGGCGGAATCTCCATGTCGTTCCTACAAATCCGAACCGATCGGTCGCCGAGCCGGCAGCCGTGATCCCCAAGTAACTCGCCGGTTGCCGGAATCCCGTCGCTGGCACCGTCCTTGCTCTTCATCCAGCTGAACAAGACTCGCACGTCGGCGTCACTTCAACTGGCAGGAGAGAGCATGCCCCCAACTCCCCCCTCGGCCCGGTCGCGTACAGCCCTCGTCATTGTCGCGCTTCTATGCACCTCCGCCGCGGCGGCGGCCGCCGGCCTGGCGATCTCCAGGGCATCGTGGAGCAAGGAGAATCTCTACGTCGCGGGCACCGCGCCTGGCGGACCGTCCG
>CAZBIP010000610.1:0-1935 GCA_964491885.1 uncultured Vicinamibacterales bacterium | reverse complement strand
GGCCGTTCTTCTTCGTGCTCTGGAAGGGGCGGAAGAGCGAGTCTCTCACGAATTCAGGGCTCATGCCGCAGCCGTTGTCCGACACCGAGAGCACGGCGCGGCCGTCCGTCCTCGCCGTGCGCACCTCGACGCGGCCGCCAGACGGGCCGGCTGAGGGGCGGACCGGGGGGCCGCCCGGAGCGCCAACCGCGTCGCGCGCATTAAGCAGCAGGTTCGTCACGACGCTCCGGATCTGATCCGCGTCGGCCAGTACCGGGGGCAGGAGAGCGAAGTCCATCGTCAGGTCCACGCCCGGCAAGCCATCCACGCTCTCGACCGCCTCGCGCGCGAGCTGGCTGAGGTCGGCCTTGACCGGCTTCAGCTCGGGCCGCTGCCGCAGGGCGCTCAGCCGGGCAATCAGTTCCTCGATGCGCCGCGCCGTGTTGCCGACGCCGCGCAGGGCGTCGGCCCGGAACGCCGGGTCGTCGAAGTGCACGGGCAGGTTCTTGAGCATCAGGTTCAACGATGACGCCGTGTTCTTCAAATCGTGCACGAAGAACGCCGACATCGTCCGGAACGCCTCCAGTTCGCGCGACCGGGCCACTTCCTGGGCGAGGCGGAGGTTGAGCAGGACCGATGTCATCTGGGCGGCGATGCACGCCAGCAGTTCGAGTTCCTCCTGCGAATAGGGCGACGCGCCGACGCGGTCGGCCAGCACCAGCGCGCCGAGGCAGCGGTCGCCGGCGTGGAGCGGCACGCACCAGCGGTGGCCGCCGTTCGGGAACGTCGAGGGGTTGAGCCGGCGCCAGTCGTTCGCCCAGGGCTCGTCCACCGTCTCGAGGTCGAAGGGCGAGGTTCTCGCCTGGAGCGCCGCCACGACTGTGCTGGGCGCCTCGCCCGATTCGCCCGCCAGGCGCGCCGTCGAAGCTCCCACCACGAGCTGGCCCTTCTCCTCGTCCATCAGCCACGCCGTGGCCGAGAGCACGTCGAAGGTCTCGCACACCAGCCTGGCCGACTCCCCGCACAGGCCGGCCTCGTCCTTCACCGCCGCGAGGCGCTGCGAGAGCAGCGTCCACACCTTCACCGAGTCGTGCTGCGCGCGGCGGAAGTGGCGTGCCACGAAGGCCTGGATGCGCTGGCGGAAGCGGTCCGAGAGCAGCAGAACCCCCAGGCCCGCCATGCCCAGCAGCACGGCGAAGGCGCCGAGCTGGAAGCTCTCGGCCCCGCCGAACCGGCGCACGATCTGCGCCAGGACGCCCACCACCACCAGGTAGCCGCCGACGATGAGGACCGTGAGGGAGGAGCGGAGGACCGCCCTGGAGGGGTAGACGTCGGCCTCGGCGAGGCCCGTGCGGGCGTAGGCCAGGATCAGGAAGGCGCACCCGATGAGGAGCGCGCTCGACTCGACGGCCGAGAGGGCCGGGTCGTAGACCGGGAAGAGGATCGCCTGGCTGCGGACGTAGAGGTGGCCGCCGAAGATGACTGCGAGGCCCAAGACCACGAACTTGATCCGCCAGCGCATCGTGCCCACCGCCGAGCGGAAGGTTTGCTCGAGGTTCGTGAGGGCCACGGCGAAGCCCAGGAGGAGCGCGACGTTCAGCGCCTTGGCCGCCATGCCGACGCGAATGACCAGCACCTCGCCCGAGGCGTCGGCCGCAACGACCTGGAGCAACTGGTCGCGGAAGCCGACGCCGATGGCGATGGGGAGAAGCGCGAGCGCGACGAACGGCAGCTTCGCGTCCATGAGGGACGCGCGGGCGTCGCCGCGCGAGTAGGTCAGGCTGAAGCCGAGCCAGGCGGCGGGCAGGAACGACTTGGCCGCCAGCGCGAGCGCCACCCAGCGCATCGCTTCGTCGAGCGTGGAAGCGCGGACGCTCAGGCCCGTGAGGAAGCTGTCGAGGCTGAAGACAGCCATACCCAGGAAGAAGCACCAAGTGGCCGTCGAGGGCTTCTTGC
>CAZBIP010000609.1:0-1937 GCA_964491885.1 uncultured Vicinamibacterales bacterium | reverse complement strand
ACGCAGGAGTTCTTCGCGAGGCTGCTGGAGAAGCACTTCCTCCGTGACGCGGATCCCGCGCGGGGACGCTTCAGGTCCTTCCTGCTTGCCGCCATGCGTCACTTCCTCTCGAACGAGCGCGATCGGCTGTCCGCGGAGAAACGCGGCGGCCGCGTGGCCATCGTCTCGATGGAGAGAGAGACGGCCGAAGGGCTGTACACGCGGGAGATCCCGGACAACGAAACGCCGGACGTCGTCTTCGAGCGTCGATGGGCGCTGACGACGCTGGAACGCGCGCTGGACAGGCTTCGAGCCGAGTCCAAGCGGGGGGGCAAGGAGGCGCTCTTCCTCCGGCTGGAAGGGTTCCTCACCGGCGATGCGGACGCGACGCCGTACGCCGCGGTGGCGATGGAGCTGGGCATGTCGGAGACCGCGGTCAAGGTGGCCGTCCATCGCCTGCGCAAGCGGTACGGTGCGCTGCTCCGCGATGAGATCCTTCAGACGGTGTCCGATCCCGGAGAAGTCGACGACGAGATTCGAGAGCTGTTTCGTGCCGTCGAACGCCGTCCCTCCGGATCGATGGACTGGGGTCGAGCATGAGCGACCGCGGCGATAGCTGTCCCGCGTGCGGGAGTTCCGGAGCGGCGTTCCTGGAGACGCGACTGTGCCCTGCGTGCCTGCTGAAGCTCGCCCTCGCGGACGCCGGGATGGAAGAGGGCCAGGACGGCGCATCAGGCGCCGAGGATCGCTACGTCGTCCGTGCCGTGCTGGACGCCAGCGAGACACTCGTGGCCTGCATCGCGGAGGATTCCATGTCGGGCCGGCTGGTCAGGCTCGAGGTCGCGAAGAAACGGTCCGGGGCCGCTGGCGCCGACTTCCTGGCGCGGATCGACGACCTTCGCCGCCTGCCTCAATCCGGCACCACTCCCGTGCTGGATGGTGGGCTGACCGAGGACGGCCGGGCGTGGCTCGTGACGGGCTGGTCTCCGGCTCCACGAGCCGAACGACGCTGGCTTCTGCTGGACCTCGGCCTGCTCTCGCCGGCGCCGTGACGCATCACCTGGCCGGCTTTCGCAGGAGGAAGTCGAGACCCACGCCGGCGAATAGCTGGTTCCGGCGCCCGGGATCCTGAAGGTAGACGCCGGCGACCGCCGAGACCGCGGGCCGCCCGAGACCCGGGAACCTCAACCGGGGCGCGTAGGTGACCAGCGCCCCGGCCCTCTGGACCCGGTTTGCTGCCGCGGCGTACACGTGCGTAAGGTCGTACACCGCTCCGACTCCGAGTCTGGCCGACGCGTCATAGAGGACGGCCGCCGAAAGGCAGCCGATGGTGCCTCCCCCTGCGGCGACGAGCGTGTTGCGGCTGGGCTCGTAGTAGAAGGGACCCGCGGCGCTGGACCTCCATCGCTCGACCTGCGCCGTCACCTCGGTGCCCACGCGTCCGACCTTCATCCGGAAGACGGGGCGCGCGTACACCCGCAGGACCGTGCCCGGGGCCGCTTCATCACGGCGCGCCTTCAGCGTCACCCTGTCGAACGGCGCGCGGATGTCGGAGAAGCTGATCAGGGAACTGAACGTGCCGAAGTAGAGCGCCGGCTCGACGCCCGCCCGGACGCCCAGGGACGAGGCCGGTGCGAACTCGGCCCAGGCGCCGAGCCGGGCGTAGGAAGGGGTGATCTCGGGGCTGACGCCGAACGACAGGTGGGCGTCCGACAGCGCCGGTGACGTCGAGCGCGACAGAGGCCGTCGCCAGCGCACCTCGACGCGCGCCATGAGCCCGTCCGGATTCCCGGATGCGCCCACGGCCGCCGCGACCTCCCGCCGAAACGTCCCGTGGAGCGCCTGCTCGGTCGGCGGCTGCGCCGTGGCTGAGGCGCTGCCCGCCAGCAGACCGAGCAGGATCAACGGCGTCGAGGCCTTCATGGATCCCTCCCTTCACGGAGAGATGAAGGATCGTC
>CAZBIP010000608.1:0-1937 GCA_964491885.1 uncultured Vicinamibacterales bacterium | reverse complement strand
GTCTGCCACGCGCTGTCCGGCGGCGCGCACGCCGCGGGATGGCACGACGGCGCCGCCAAGCCGGGGTGGTGGGACGCGCTGATCGGGCCGGGAAGGGCGTTCGATACCGACCATTACTTCGTGATCTCGTCGAACGTGCTCGGCGGCTGCTACGGCACGACCGGCCCCTCGACGATCGATCCGGCGGCCGGGCGTCCGTACGGCAGCCGCTTCCCGATGGTGACGATTGCGGACATGGTCGCCGTCCAGCGGGCGCTCGTCGATCGCCTTGGCATTCAGAGGCTCCGCGCGGTGGCTGGCGGATCGATGGGCGGCATGCAGGCGCTGCAGTGGGCGGTGCAGTACCCGGGCTCCGTGCAATCGGTCGTCGCGCTGGCGACGTCGACGCGCCACTCGCCGCAGCAGATCGCGTTCAACGAGGTCGCGCGGCGCGCGGTGATGAGCGACCCGAACTGGCGCGGCGGCGATTACTACGGCGGCGAGCCGCCTCGCGCCGGGCTGGCGGTCGCCCGCATGCTCGGCCACGTCACCTACCTCTCCGATCGCGGGATGGAGCGGAAGTTCGGCCGCCGCCGCCAGCCCGGGGCGCCGCGATTCGGGTTCGAGGCGACGTTCGAGGTCGAGGGGTACCTCCGGCACCAGGGGCAGGCCTTCGTGGACCGGTTCGACGCCAACTCGCTGCTCTACGTCACGCGCGCCGTCGACGACTTCGACCTCTCGCCGCCGGGCGGATGCCTGCGCGACGCCTTCGCGGGGTGCGAAGCGGACTTCCTGTTCCTGACGTTCTCGTCCGACTGGCTCTATCCGCCGCGGCACCTCGAGACGGCCGCCGACGCCGCCGGGGCGGCCGGGCGCGCCGTGACCTACCGCGAGGTCCCGAGCGACTACGGCCACGATGCGTTCCTGCTCGAACACGAGGCGCAGACGAGCGTGATCCGGGCGTTCCTGGAGGAAAGCGGGCGGGGCCGGGCGCCAGTCCGGGCGGCCGGGGATGGAGAGGGGCCGGGCGCCGGCCCGGCCCCCACGTGGAACCGACTCAGCTCGCGTGCATGGTGAGGATCTGCTCGTACCGCTCCTGCTGCCCGCTATGCGTTGCCGGCTCGGCCTTCGCGAGCGCCGCCAGCGCGGCCAGATCGAGCTCGCCCTTCTCGAAGCGCGCGCCGTCGCCGGCATCGAACGACGCGTACCGCGCCGCGCGCATCTCCAGATACGGGCTCTCGCGCAGGATCTCGTCGGCCACGAGCAGCGCCTTCGCGAACATGTCCATGCCGGTGATGTGGGCGATGAACAGGTCCGCCGGGTCGGTCGAGTTGCGGCGCACCTTGGCGTCGAAGTTGATCCCGCCGCGGCCGAACCCGCCGGCCGGGACGATGACCAGCATGGCTTCGACGAGCTCGTAGAGGTTCACGGGGAACTGGTCCGTGTCCCATCCGTTCTGCGCGTCCCCGCGGTTGGCATCGATGCTGCCGAAGAGCCCCGCGTCCACCGCGCACTGCAGCTCGTGCTGGAAGCTGTGCCCGGCGAGGGTCGCGTGGTTGACCTCGATGTTCAGCTTGAAGTCCTCGTCCAGCCCGTGCTGGCGCAGGAACCCGACGATCGTCTCGACGTCGTAGTCGTACTGGTGCTTGGTGGGCTCCATGGGCTTGGGCTCGACGAGGAAGGTCCCCGTGAAGCCCTGGGCGCGGGCGTAGTCGCGGGCCATGCCGAGGAAGCGGGCCATGTGCGCCTTCTCGCGCTTCATGTCGGTGTTCAGCAGCGAGCTGTAGCCCTCGCGCCCGCCCCAGAACACGTAGTTCTCGCCGCCGAGCTCGATCGTCGCGTCCAGCGCGCGCTTCACCTGCGACGCGGCCCACGGCAGCACCGCGAAGTCGGGATTCGTCGCCGCGCCGTTCATGTAGCGCGGGTGCGAGAAGAGGTTCGCCGTGCCCCAGAGCAGC
>CAZBIP010000607.1:1391-1940 GCA_964491885.1 uncultured Vicinamibacterales bacterium | reverse complement strand
ATAAAACCCTGAACTTTCTGATGGACCTGGAAACCTGGCTGATGGCATGTGACCCCCTGGACCTGCGTATCCTGGCCGGGCTGCTTGAGGGACAAAGCATTGAAACCACAGCGGAGAAGCTTTTCGTATCGCCCGGCACAATACACTACCGCCTGAAAAAGCTTTGCCTCATGACCAGCGTTGAAAACAAGCGTCAGCTGGCACAGCATCTCAAGGCCTATATGACAAGCCGGGCCCTTACAGACGCCGCGGACCATCATCATATGTCTAGCCTGTAATTCAACTAAAAATGATAGCACATCTGCGGCAAAACGCGCAATACAAACTTTTCTCTGAACGATAACGCTAAATTTGTCTTGATAAGGAGACTAAATTACCATATACTGCATTTATACCGGTGCACAAAAATTGCACCCAGCGATATAAAGGAGGAAGCCCATGAAAAGGATTCTTGTCATCTTGCTTGTTTTGTCCATGCTGGTCCTTCCCGTTCTGGCTCAAGGCTATCCCACAAAAGGCATCACGCTCATCGTCCCATGGAACGCCGGC
>CAZBIP010000607.1:0-1359 GCA_964491885.1 uncultured Vicinamibacterales bacterium | reverse complement strand
GAGCAGACGATGGGGGTCAAGATTTCCGTCGTCAATACACCCGGTGCCACAGGCACCATCGGCATGAACGATGCCAACCTGGCCCCGCATGACGGCTATACGCTCATCGCCAACGCCACGCCCTACAGCCATGGCGTGATGGGCCTGGCCGACTGGGCGCCTGCTGACTGGGACTATTTGGCGGCCTACTATGTGCCCGGTATCATCGCCGTCAACAAAAACAGCGAATACAAAACTTTCGATGACCTGTACAAGGCGCTCAAGGACAAGCCCGGTGAGGTCACGGGCGGCACTGCCGGCAGCGGATCAACGGGCTTCGTCAATATGGAGGTCCTCAAGTCCGTTGACCCCGTATTTGGCAACTACAAGCATATCGCATACACCGGCGGCGCCGCGGCGGTGACCGCGACCCTGGCGGGAGAAGTGGCCTTTACGCCGCAGCTCTCAAACGAGATGATCGACCTGCTGCGCTCCGGCGACCTGATCGCCCTGGCTGCGCTGACAGCGGAAGACCTTCAGTTTGAAGGCCTGGATTACGTGATCCCCTCCATCAAGAACTTCCTGCCCGATGTTGAAAAAGCATTGCCCCTGGGCGACGCCTTTGGGCTGATGTTCCCCTCGGACATTCCGGCGGAAGCAAAAACAGCACTGGAAGCCGCCTATCTGAAAGCCTGCGAAACTGAAGCGGCCAAGAATTTCGCCAATCAGAAGGGCGTCATCCTGCAGGCGTTCAGCCTCGAGCAGTCGAACCTGCTGCGTGACGCGACCGCCTCGAAAGTCGCCTGGATCCTGTATGACAACGGCGTGGCGACCAAATCACCTGAGGTGTTTGGCATCCCGCGCCCGCAGAAGTAAAAAAGCCCGGGTTTCCCATATAGGCGGGGATGTGCGGCATCAGTACGCCATCCCCGCCTTTTTTGAAAGGATGCGATCGTTTTGCCGGAAGATATCAAAATGCCTGCTGAGCCGTCTGCTGGCGCGCAGGCGCAGGACGCGCAACTGCCCCGGGGCGAAGAGCGCGACGCGATGGGTTTTGAGATAGTTGATGATTCAAAGATCGCCCATCTGGATTTCCTGACAGCGCTCGTCCTGATCGCGATTTCCACCGCTGTCGTCATCACCAGTATCGGCTATTGGCAAAGGCAGAGGCTGCCCTTCTACGAATCGGCCGGCTTTATGCCTGTGCTTGTAGCCTGCGGCCTGTTGGTGATGGCCGCAAGGCTTTTGAGGGAATCCCTCAAACATGACAGCGCAAGGAGTTTTCTGCTGCGCTTGAGGAGGAGCGCCGGTCTGACGCTGCGGAGCAACCGGGTCCACCGGTCCCTGTTGGGGCTGCTGGTTTTCGGTGTCTATGTCTTC
>CAZBIP010000606.1:678-1940 GCA_964491885.1 uncultured Vicinamibacterales bacterium | reverse complement strand
CGCCGGCCGAGGGCCTCAATCTCCCGCGCCGCCGCCCGCGCTCCCGCCTCGTCGGTGTAGTAATGCACAGCCACGTCGGCGCCGTCCTTCGCCAGCGCCAGCGCCGTGGCGCGGCCGATTCCGACTTCGGCGCCGGTGACCAGCGCCACCTGTCCTGCGAGTGCGCCCATCAGAGGACTCCTTGCGCCGGCCGCGCCCGTCCGGGCGCCGGCGCTCATCCGACCTTGGGCGCCGCGAAGAGCGGCGCCGTGACCAGGGCCGCCGCGCCGCGCAACCGCGGATGGTCGGGCGTCGGGACGGGGGTGATTTCGATGCTCGAGGCGGCGGGCACCAGCACGCGCTCGGCGAGGGCGCCGCGCACCGTCTGTTCGATGAGGTCCCAGGCGGCGATGATCTCGCCGCTCAGGAAGATGCGGGCCGGGTCGGCGGCGTTCACGACCGTCGCCAGGCCGAGGCCGAGGTAGCGGGCCGTCGCCTGGAGCGCGTCCACCGCCTTGCCGTCGCCGCCGCGGGCCCGGGCCACCAGGTCGTCCACCGTGAACGACGCGATCTCCGGCGGGATGGGCTTGCTCGGGGAGATCTCCCTCCCGAAATAGCGGGAGAGCGTGGCGATGTTGGAGACGTAGGCCTCCCAGCAGCCGCGCGCGCCGCACGCGCAGAGCGGGCCGCCATGGATGTCGAGAGGCGTGTGGCCGAACTCGCCGGCCACGTTGTGCCGTCCGCGGACGACCTCGCCATTGACGACGACACCGACGCCAAGACCGTCGGAGACCGACAGGAAGACGAAGTCGCGGCCCGGGCCGGCGGCGTCGCGAAGGCCCCAGAACTGTGAGAGGGCGCAGGCGCGCCCGGAGTTCTCGATGTAGACGGGGAGGCCCGTGGCCCGCGCCAGCAAGTCGCGCAGCGGGAAGTCGCGCCAGCCGAGGCGCGGGGCGAACGTGATGAAGGAACCGGTGTGGTCCACCATGCCCGGGACCACGAGGCCGATGCCCTCGCACCGGCCGATGTCCGTGTGGTTCTCGATGAGGAGGCGAAGGCGGCCGGCGAGGGTCTCGATGAAGCCGGCCGGGTTGGTCTCCGTGGGGAATCCCGAGACGCCGACGACGGGCTCGGTGAGCAGGTCCGTGGCCATGTAGGTCGTCCTGGTGGGACGCACGTCCACGGCGAGCACGCAGCGCTTGCGGGAATCGATGTAGAGGAACCGCGGCTTGCGGCCGCGGGGCGCCTCGCCCTTGGCGCCTTCGAAGAGGATGCCGTCGGCG
>CAZBIP010000606.1:0-668 GCA_964491885.1 uncultured Vicinamibacterales bacterium | reverse complement strand
TGAGCATCCAACGGCGCCACATCGCATCTGGCAGCTCGAAACAGGCGTTTCTTTCGACAAAAGCCAACCGCCAGGGGGACCCTGGCGGTTGGCTTTGTAGGGCTCGGGAATTACTTGACGATCAGGCTGACCTTGCCGCGGCGGGAGTTCATGAGGCGGGCGAGGTCGGCGCGGGAGACGGGCTGCCAGGCGCGGACGAGGTTGAGGAGGATTTGGCGGTTGATGGCCCGCGGCGTGCCTCGCCCGGCGACATGCACCGGTTCGTGATGAGTCCGCCTCATGGCAGGATGCTCGCTGTTCCGGGGGCTGGCAGTCGCGTGATGACGCGCATAATTGTCTGCTCGAAAAACAATATGCCCCACATCAGTGGCGTCGTCAAGGTCAACTTCGGCGTAATGCGCGTGTTTCCGAAGCTGCAGGCAGGACTTGACACCCGTCCGGGTCAGGTATATTGTCTCGCTTTAAGTCAATAGTGCCTGTTCTGCATCCCGTCCGACCGGGCCTTCCACTGAGGGGTGTGCCGTGATCACCAGGACGTCGTTCCCCACCGTGCTGCTCGCCGTGCTGCTCGCGTTCACGCTGGCGCCAGCCGCCAGCGCCCAGGTCACCTCCGCGACCATCGTCGGCACCGTGACCGACGCTTCGAGCGCCGCGGTGCCGGGCGCCTC
>CAZBIP010000605.1:0-1940 GCA_964491885.1 uncultured Vicinamibacterales bacterium | reverse complement strand
TCGCCGTCGTGCTGGCGCTCCTCTCGTCGCTGCTGCTGTCGATCTTCGTCGTCCCCACGATCTGCCTGGCCGTCCTGAAGCCCGTCCACGCGGAGAGCCCCGTCTTCGAGCTGAACCGGCGCCTCTACGTGCCGGCGCTGCGGTGGGCGCTGGCGCACCGGCGAGTCATGCTCGCCGCCGCCGTCGCTCCCCTCGCCGCGGCGCTGATCCTGCTGCCCCGTCTCGGCACGGAGTTCCTGCCCGTGATGGACGAGGGGGCGTTCGACATGGACGTCCAGATGCTCCCCGGCGTGTCGCTGGACGAAGCCATCGCGACGTCGGCCGAAATCGAGAAGCGGCTCAAGACGTTCCCCGAACTGGAGACGATCGTGTCGCGCACGGGCCAGACCGGCGTGGCCGTCGAGGCCCGGGGCGTCGACAAGACGGGGTTCGTGGGCATGCTCGCCCCGCGCCGCTCGTGGACGAGCGCGGACTCGAGGGATGGCCTCGTCGCCAGGATGCGCGAAGCCGTCGCCGACATTCCCGGCGTGGTCGCGAGCTTCAGCCAGCCCATCCAGTGCCGCATCGACGAACTGGTCGCGGGCACGCGCGCCCAGATCATCCTCAAGATCTTCGGCGACGACACGAACGTCCTCAAACAGAAGTCCGGCGAGATGGCCGCCGTGCTGGGCGCGGTCCCCGGGGTATCGGACCTGGTGGTGGAACGGATCGCGGGCCAGCCCTACCTGAACGTGACCGTCGATCGCGAGCGGCTCGCGCGGTACGGCGTGAACGCGAGCGACGTGCTCCACGTGATCGAGCTCGGCGTGGCGGGGATTCCCATCGGGCAGGTGTACAAGGACAACCGGTCCGTCGACCTGGCGATCCGCTACCCGGAGGAGCACCGTCAGACGCCGGAGAGCCTGGGCTCGCTGCTCGTGGACGTGCCGGGCGGATTCCGCGTCGCCCTCCGCGAACTCGCCGACGTGAAGATGGCGGAGGGCCCGGTCCAGATCAGCCGCGAGAACGGCCAGCGGCGCATCGGGATCGAGCTGAACGTCGCCGGCCGGGACATCGGCGGGTTCGTGGCGGAGGCCCAGCGGCGGATTCGGGAGCGCGTGAGCCTGCCCGCGGGCTACTACACGGAGTGGGGCGGACAGTTCGAGAACCAGCAGCAGGCCATGCGGCGGCTGGCCGTCATCCTCCCCGTCGTGACGCTCGTGGTCTTCCTCCTGCTGTTGATGACCTTCTCGTCGGTGGGCCTGTCGCTGCTCGTCCTGGTCAACCTGCCGTTCGCCATGGTCGGCGGGGTGTTCGCGCTCTTCGCGTGGGGGCTCTACCTGTCCGTCCCGGCGTCGGTGGGATTCGTCGTGCTCTTCGGCGTGGCCGTCCTCAACGGCCTCGTGCTGGTCTCGCACGTCTCGCAGCTGCGGACCGGCGGGGAGTCGGTCGCCCGCGCCGTCGTGCTGGGATGCGAGGACCGGCTGAGGCCCGTGCTGATGACGGCGAGCATCGCGATCTTCAGCCTCATCCCGATGGTGTTCGCCACGGGCCCGGGGTCCGAGGTGCAGCGTCCGCTCGCCGTGGTGGTCATCGGCGGGCTCGTCAGCTCGACCGCTCTGACGCTCTTCGGCCTCCCCATCCTCTACAGCTGGGTGGAGGAACGGCGGGAGCGGCGGCGCGGGGCCGCGCTCAATGGCGCGGCCGGCGGCGACGGGATCAGTGGCTCGGCGCCGGGCGGCCCAGTTCCGCCCACACCCGCCGCATGACGTTCACCGCGGCGCGGCAGTCCGCTTCCGTGATGCCGTCGTGCGTCACCAGACGCAGACGGCCGGCGCCGAAGTCCGAGATCAGCACGCCTTCACGCTCGAGGGCGGCCGAGTACGCCTCCGCCACGGCGGCGCCGGGCACGCGGAAGATCACGATGTTCGTGTCCACCTCCGGCGGGTCGAGCGAGACGC
>CAZBIP010000604.1:0-1944 GCA_964491885.1 uncultured Vicinamibacterales bacterium | reverse complement strand
CCCAAGCAGAAGCAGCGCGTGCCGGCGACGGCCGGGCGCCGTTTCGGCTCGCTGGACGTCGCGTCAGCCATCGCGCGCGGCATCGGCGTCGCCACGTTCAACTACGCGGACGTCGATCCCGACGCGCTCGGGGCCGTGGCGCAGGGCATCCGCGCGGTGTACCTCAAGTCGGGCCAGCTGGAGCCGGCGCCGAACGAATGGGGCTCCATCGCCGCGTGGGCGTGGGGCATCAGCCGGGCGGTGGACTACCTGGAGACCGACCGTGCCGTGGACGCGAAGCGGATCGCGATTACGGGCGTCTCGCGGCTGGGCAAGACCGTCATGTGGGCCGGCGCCGCCGACCAGCGGATCGCGGCGGTCATCGCGAGCTGCTCGGGCGAGGGCGGCGCGGCGCTCAGCCGGCGCAACTACGGCGAGACCATCGCGCACCTGGTCGCGCCGACGCGTTACCCGTATCAGTTCGCCGCGAACTACGCGAAGCTGGCCGCCGATCCCGGCTCGGCGCCCATCGACGCGAACCTGCTCGCCGCGCTCATCGCGCCGCGGGCGCTGCTCCTGCAGACGGGCGACACGGATTACTGGTCCGATCCAAAGGGCGAGTTCCTCGCCGCGATCTCCGCGAGGCCGGTGTTCGAACTGTTCGGCAAGCGCGGGCCGGCGACCGACGCGTTCCCGCCTCCCGGGCAACTCGTCGGCGACACGCTCGCGTACTACATGCACGACGGCGGCCACGGCATGGTGCCGGGCGACTGGGCGGTGTACCTGGACTTCCTGGAGAAGCAGTTCACACCCGTGCGCTGACGGCATGAGCCCGCCCGGCCGCCGGGGCAGCCGGCCGGCCAGGGCGCCCGCCGCTTCGCGCGGGACTCATCCTGCCGAGGTGTGTCGTGACGAAGGGCCTGTTGTACTGGTGCCTCTCCGCGTTCGGCGTACTCCTCGTCGTGGCCCTCGTGGGGCAGCAAGGCCCGGTGCTGCCCGGGCAGCCTTCGCCGGAACAGCGGGCCGCCGCAGAGGCGGCACGCGCCAGGCGGGACGCGACGCCAGACACGCCTGGCACCGGGGCCTTCCCGGCCCTCAAAGAGGAACTCGCCTCGCTGCCCGACCACGTCGTCTACCGCCCGGCCGACTTGGGCAAGCTGCGATCGACGAAACTCGGCCTGTACCTCTTCGGCAATGGCGGCTGCTCGAGCGACGGCGCAAGCTCGCGGATGCACATGCTGGAGATCGCGTCGCACGGCTACCTGGCGATTGCGCTCGGCCGGATCCGCAGCGGCCCTGGCGCGCCGCCTCCACCGCCTCTACCGCCGCCACCGCCGACGCCGCCCGCGGGCCAGTCCGGACAGCGAGGCGCCGAGCCAGCCGCTGGGGGCGCGCCGCGGGCGCTCCCGCCTCCTGCCACCGATGCCAAGGGGCTGATCGCCGCGCTGGACTGGGCCATTGCCCAGAACGCCGATCCCGCCAGCCCGTTCCGCGGCCGCATCGACACGGCGGCCGTGGCCGTGTCCGGCTACAGCTGCGGAGGCATCCAGGCGCTGCAGGTGGCCGCCGATCCGCGGATCAAGACGCTCGTCATCATGAACAGCGGACTCTTCGAGGGCCCGAGCCCGATTCCGCAGATGAACGTGCCGAAGTCGATGCTCGACACGATTCACACCCCGGTCTTCTACGTGCTCGGGGGCGAGACGGACATCGCGTTCAAGAACGGGATGGACGACTTCGCGCGCATCAACCACGTGCCGATCGTCGTCGGGAACGTCATAGGCGTGGGCCACGGCGGCACGTATTGGGAGCCCAATGGCGGCAAAGCCGCGGCAGCCGTCGTCACGTGGCTGAACTGGCAGCTCCGCGGCGACCAGCGCGCCGCGAAGATGTTCGTCGGCAAGGACTGCGGCCTGTGCGCCGACGCCGCCTGGAAGATCGCGAAGAAGCGCGTCGACTGACGGT
>CAZBIP010000603.1:0-1953 GCA_964491885.1 uncultured Vicinamibacterales bacterium | reverse complement strand
GCCCGGGTATCCGCAGCCTCCTGTCTCAGTCCTGAGAGTGCGGAGCCAGGACGACATAGTGGATCAGGCGAGCAGGCGGCCTGAGCCGGTTGCGGTGTCGCCCAGCGATGGGTCGCTACAATCAGGAGTGAAGCTTCGCCTGGTCTGCATCTATGCCGATCCAAACCTGTGCCGAGACATCGCCGAGTGTCGCCTGCTGGTGAACACAAGCATGGCGCAGAGTAACGCGGTATGCCTGCGTTACGACGCCAACGAGGATAAGCTCTACGTCAGAGATGACTCCGATACCGAATGGGTAGGAGGCTATGCGCCCGGTTCTGCGAACGTCATCGAGAATGGGTCATGCCGGCTCTACTGCGCCGGCACTGCGGTAGAACGTTCGGGAACGACGCTGACCGTGCGGTGGCTTCTGCTCATGAAGGCATCGATGGCCGGGAAGGCTTGCGGCATGTGGTTGAGCGTCCGAGATGATGGCGGCCTGGAAGGCGACTGGAGACAACTTGGTGCTGTCAGCATAGGCGGTGGTCCGGATCACACGCCACAGAACCTGTCCCTGTCTCCAACAACTGGATGGATTTCGCCATACAGCGATCTCGTACTGGAAAGCCAGTGGCTGGACGACGACGGAGCCGACGACATCTCCGAGTGCTGTCTGCTGCTGAACAATGCGCTGTTGCCGACGAACGCCATATGCCTCAGGTACGACAGCGACAGGGATCTGCTCTACCTCCGGGACGACGGTGACACCGCGTGGCTCGGGGGATACAGTGCCGGATCGTTCAACACCATCTGCAACAGCCGATGTCAGCTCTACTGCGAAGAGACGGTTGTTGACAGGTCAGACGGCGTCTTGCGAATCCGCTGGCGACTGCGTTTGCAGAGCTTGTCGTGGAATGGCGCATCGTGTCTCGCCTGGCTCCAGGTGGTCGATTCCAGCGGCGATTCGGATAGCTGGGAGCAGTTCGGTGAATACGTTACTGACTAGCTTCCGGTGCTGACACAGATGCTACTGCAGCGGACGGCGGTCTCGGAACTGAGTGCCGTCGTCTCGGCATGGAAAGGACAAGAGATGCTCTACCTCAGGACTATGCTCATGCTTCTGTTCCTTGGCTTCACTGCTGTTCCATCCTTCGCCACGGTCTACGTCAAATGGGATTCGCCGGGGCCCAGCCTCGATGGTACGTCTTGGAGCACCGCCTACCACACTGTACAGCAGGGGATAGATGACACTGCTTCGTCGAGTGCCGAGGTTTGGGTGGCGGCCGGAACGTACCGCGAGAATGTCATCCTCAGGCGCGGGGTGAAGCTTTACGGGGGGTTTGCAGGGACGGAGACGGTGAGAACGCAGAGGAATCTCGGAAGGAATCGGACTATTCTGGATGGCCGTTACCGAGGTAGTGTTGTCACGATCTCTCCGGACCAGTTCGTCCCGCAGGTGCTGGATGGGTTTACCATCAGGAACGGTGCCTCGGCGTTTGGGGGAGGGATATATATCGACGGGGCCTCTCCCACCATAAGCTCTAATGTCATAGTAGATAACTGCTCGCACGGCATGTACTTCAGTTTCGGATGGGACGACTATGGGCTCAGTTATGGAGGCGGCATATACTGCGCTCATGGAGAGCCGATGATCTGCAACAACATGATCGTGAGTAACGTGGCATCTGTCGGGGCCGACAGCGGCCAGGACTCGACTGCAAGCGGTGGAGGAATCTACTGCGGACCCTACAGTTCCCCGAATATCCTCAACAACGTCATCGTCAGGAACGACGCATACCGTTCGATAGCGACGCCTTCCAGCGGAGACCATGAATGGGCAGGGGATGGCGGTGCGATAGGCTGCGACGCCCGGTCACGGCCTCGGATTATTGGCAACATCATAGCATGGAACGACAGCGGTTACGATGGTGGCAACTGCGGCGGCGTGTTCTGCTATCCTGGTGCTGAGCCTAC
>CAZBIP010000602.1:0-1958 GCA_964491885.1 uncultured Vicinamibacterales bacterium | reverse complement strand
TGCCGTGTGCGATGATGAAGCGGCGATCTTCCACCACTACGACGCGGCGTCCGGCCGCGAGACGAGGACCTGGAGGCCATGCAGCACGGTCTGACCGTTCTCGATACGGCTGACGATCTCGCACGGGTTGCGGCAGACACGCTGGTCCGTCTCGCGCGGGAATCGGTCGAGCGGCGCGGCCGCTTCGTCATCGCCCTCTCCGGCGGCTCGACACCGGAACGGCTCTACCGCAAGCTCGCCGAAGAGCCGGAATTCCGGGATGCCGTGCCGTGGTCGGGCGTGCACGTCTGTTGGAGTGACGAACGCCACGTTCCGCCCGCGCATCGCGACAGCAACTACCGGATGGCCCGGGAGGCGCTGCTCGACCACGTGCCGATCCCCGCCGCCCATGTGCACCGCATCGCGTCCGAGCGCGCGGACCCGGAGTCGGCCGCCGCCGCGTACGAGGTCACGCTGCGCGAGGTCTTCGAACTTGGAGAGGGCGAGTTCCCGTCGTTCGACCTGCTGTTGCTCGGCATGGGCGCCGACGGCCACACGGCCTCGCTCTTCCCGGGGTCCCCGGCCCTGCGCGAGCGCACGCGCCTGGTCGTCGCGGCGTGGGTGGAGGCGCTCGGCACGCACCGGATCACGCTGACGATGCCTGTGCTGACGGACGCGGCGCGCACGCTCCTGATCGTGTCGGGCGAGGAGAAAGCTGCGGCCCTGCGAAGCGTATTCGAGGGGCCGCACGAGCCCGAGCGGCTCCCGGTGCAGGGCCTGAGCGAGTCTCGAGGCGTCGTGACATGGCTGGCCGACCGGGCCGCGGCGTCGGCCCTGACGGCTTCGCGGCGGCGTGCGACGCCGGCATTGGAGCAACAGTGATGAATCCCGAGTCCCCGCGCATTCCGGCGGCGAGCCCTGGCGCCTGCGGCGAGGCCGCGAACCAGTTCCTGGTGCGCGTGGCGGACCCGTGCACCCTGGTGATCTTCGGCGCCACCGGCGACCTGGCCCGGCGCAAGCTCCTGCCGGCGATCTACAACCTCGCCAGCCGGCAGGCGCTCCCCGACCGGTTCCGCGTGCTGGGCGTCGGCCGGCACCCGCTGGACGACGAGGCCTATCGCGCGAAGGTGCGGCAGGATCTCCAGGACTTCGGCGCGGCGGCGCCCGATCCCGGGCTGTGGGCGCGGATGGCGCCGCGCCTGTTCTACGCGTTCGAGGCGCTCGATGGCCCCGCGAGCTACGACGCGCTCTCCCGGAGGCTCGACTCCCTCGACGGGCCTGACCATCCGGCGGCCGGCCGCCTCTTCTATCTCGCGACGCCGCCGAACGCGGTGCCCGAGATCCTCCTCCGGCTCGGCGCCGCCGGCCTGCTGACGGAGGAGCCGGACCGGTGGCGGCGCGTGATCGTCGAGAAGCCCTTCGGGTACGACCTCGCGTCCGCGGTACGGCTCAACCAGCAGCTGAGGGCCACGCTGGGCGAGCACCAGATCTACCGCATCGACCACTACCTCGGGAAAGAAACCGTCCAGAACCTGATGGCGTTCCGGTTCGCGAACGGGATCTTCGAGCCGATCTGGAACCGCCGGTACGTGGACCACGTGCAGATCACCGTGGCCGAATCGGTCGGCGTCGGGGACCGCGGGCCCTACTACGACGGCGCCGGCGCGCTCAGGGACATGGTGCAGAACCACCTGTTCCAACTGCTCGCGCTGACGGCGATGGAGCCTCCCGTCTCGTTCGACGCGGACGCCGTGCGCGACGAGCGGGTGAAGGTGCTGCACGCCGTCCGCCTCTGTTCCCCGGGCGACGTGCGGGCGAACGTCGTGCGGGGCCAGTACGCGGCGGGGGAGGACGGCGGCCGCGTCGTCCCCGGTTACCGCGCCGAACCGCGCGTGGCGCCGGACTCGACGACCGAGACGTACGTGGCGCTGAAGCTGCTGGTCGACAACTGGCGCTGGGCGGACGTGCCGTTCTACCTG
>CAZBIP010000601.1:0-1960 GCA_964491885.1 uncultured Vicinamibacterales bacterium | reverse complement strand
CATCATCGAGTCCGGGCCGGCCATCCACTTCGCCGCCACCGCACGCGGGTTGATGCCGTTCGTGTAGAGGCCGATGCCGATGACGACGTTCGTGCCGCCCTTCGGCGCTTCGATCATCGGCTTCGGCGGGCCGACGCCCTGGAACGCCTCGGTCCGGTCGAGCAGGTCGATCTGCGTGGCCAGCGGGTGCAGGCCGATGAGCACCGTATCCGGCTTCAGGACCAGCGTGTCGCTGATGATGTAGTAGCCCGACGGCAAGTAGATGGCGCGGTGGGACGCAATGGCGCGCTTGAACACCTCGGTGTCGTCCGTGGCGCCGTCGCCCTTCGCCCCGAGCGTCCGGACGTTGACCCAGGTGTCCGCCGGCGGCAACGGCGCGAGGTCGGACTTCACGGGCGCCGGCATGGCCGTCAGGGGCACGATGTCCGCGCTGGTCTTCGTGACCGGCGCTGCGCCCATGTCGGCGTAGTGCAGCCCGTGCGAAAACGATTTCACCTCGTAGATCGCCGACGGCCCGGCGACCTTCTTCCCGCTCTCGCGGAACAGCGCGAACGTCGGCACGTTCCGGCACACGACGTTCTCGAAGTTGACCTGCGTCCGCGGGTTGTTCTCGAGGCTGATGATCACGGCCGGGCCGGAGACGTCCTCCATGCGCCCGTCCTTGATCCACAACTCGTCGTGGAACCCCTCGTCGATGGACACGGCCGTCGGCACGTTCCTGAACTGCGGGCGCACGAGCGTCAGGCCCGCCGCCCGCTCACGAATCGCCGCCTCCCGCTGGCCCTCGAACGACGCGTCCACCGCCATGAACTGCCAGCTCGGCGAGGGCGTCCTCGTCCAGATGCCGTACTGGCCGCCGAAGAAGCGGACGTCCTCCATCACGTTGCCCGTGTCGTGCACGCCGGCGATCCCTTGGCCGATGCGGAAGTCCATGTGCGCGAGGAACGAGTGCTGGGCGTAGGTGCCGCGGACGCCAACGGCCCCCGCGTTCCCCTCGCCAATCTCGATGTCGATGTTGCTCATCGCCGAATAGAACGTGCCCGGGCTCGCGTCGGGCGGACGGCCGCCGCCGCCGCCCCGCCCGGATCCTGGTGGCGGTGAGCCGGCCGTGGCGCCGCGCCCGCCCGGCGTCCCGGCTGGCGCCGCTCCCGGCAGCGCCTGCTGTCCGCGGCCGCCCGTTCCCGTGCCGGGCCGCGATCCGGCGAAGAACACCATCTGCTTCTCGACGTTCGGATCCCGATAGCCGGGCGTGTTTGGCGGGAGGACGAAGACCGGCCGCCGCGCGCCGTACCCGATGAGCCGGATCGACGGCCACACGTACACCGTTCCCGTGAGCCGGTACCGCCCCTGCGGCACGAACACGATCCCCTGGCCCACGGTCTCCTGCACGCGATCGATGGCGGCCTGGATCGCCGCCGTGTCGTCGGCCGCGCCGTCGCCGACGGCGCCCATCGTCTCGAGGTGAACCGCCTTCGGGTCGATCAGGCGGGAGGTGTAGTACGAGGTCTGGGCCCGCGCCGGAGTCGCCGCGATCAGCAGGACGAGCAGGACGAGGAGGACGGCCAGCGCCGTCTGCGCGCGGAGCGCCGGCTCGAACAGCCCGGACGTCAGCTCCGTACGGCCCGCGGTGGGGTACTGGCGCGCGCGTGCTGGTGTGGCCATGCGTCGGTCTCCGGGAAGGTGCACGCCGCCTGGACGGCGCCCGATGGCTGCGCCATCATCCGGCCCTGCCGCAACCGTGTCAAGGCGGCTCCCCGTGATCTCCGGCGGGCATCTGCGCCCGCGCGGGATAGAATCGTCAACACCGACAGGCGGTCGCCTGACGGCTCGGAAGGGCGCGGGTGCCGCCGCTGACCGGCGGCGGCCCGCAGGAGGACACACGTGGCCCAGGGAGCACCAGAGGCGCCGCAGGCGAGAGGCGCGGAGCCGGAGAGCCCGAACTACACGCCGGCGCTCGTGG
>CAZBIP010000600.1:0-1968 GCA_964491885.1 uncultured Vicinamibacterales bacterium | reverse complement strand
GAGCGGTGCCCGGAGATGTCGATGCCCATCTCGGCCAGGACGGCGATGGCCTCGACCCTGACGCGCGTAGGCTGTGAGCCGGCTGACCACACGCTTACGTCGGCCGGCGCCAGCGCGCGCGCGATGCCCTCGGCCATCTGGCTGCGGGCCGAGTTGGCGGCGCAGAGGAACAGGATGCCCCGCGGGCGCGCCAACCGGAGCGACTCGGCCTCCGTGAGCCAGCCGGGCGCTGCCTGCTGACCCACTCGATCCCCAGCGTGCGTTCCGTCGTCCACGACGCACTCCTCCCCGGACCGTCCGGCCGGATTACCGTCTAGGCCGTGTAGATGAGGTAGATGCCCCCCGCCAGCACGAGCAGCCCCGACGCGTAGCGAAGGCGCGTGGCGCCTCGCGAGGCCTCAGTCCAGCGCAGGTAGCGGCCGACCCAGCTCGTCGACGCGCCGGCGAGGATGATAATCGAGCAGTGGCCGATGCCGTAGGCCGCGATGAGCAGCACGCCGTACAGGGCGTCCGTACCGGACACGGCGAACGTCACGCCCAGCATCGGCGCCATGTACGCGAACGTGCACGGGCCGAGCGCCACGCCGAAGACGAGGCCCAGGGCGAACGCGGCGGCCAGGCCGCGCCCGCGGAACCGCGTGGAGTCCGGCACGCTCCAGCCCAGCGGCAACACATCCAGCAGGGACAGCCCGACGACGAAGAACACGGCTGCCACGACGTAGCTGGCCCACGGCCCGACCTGCCCCATCAGCCGGCCCGCGGCGGCGGTGATGGCGCCGATGGCGCCAATCGTCGTGAGCAAGCCAAGGGAGAACAGCGCCGCGATCGCGGCTCCACGGGAGGCGGTCGCTTCGCGCTGCCCGCTGACGAAACCCACGACGAGCGGGATCGAGGAGAGGTGGCACGGGCTGAGAAGCAGGCTCGCCATTCCCCACGCGAAGGCCGCGGCGAGGGCAATGACCGGCTGCCCTTCGACCGCGTGCGAAAGCGTCGTGAACAACGTGTCCATCAGGGCGCCTGTCAGCCCCGTGGGCTTGAAGGACTCGTCCGGCCGAAGTCGACGCCGAGACGCTTCCACGTGGCCAGGATGTCCTGCTTCGAAATGAAGCCCTCGTGGCGCGTCAACTCGCGTCCTGCGCCGTCGAAGAAGATCTGGGTTGGAATCGTGCGGATGTTGTACGGGTCTCCTGCGCTCGGGTCCTTCCACACGTCGATGAAGTCCACCTGCATCCTGCCGGCGTACTCGGTCCGCAACTCGACGAGGATCGGCGCCATCGCTTTGCACGGGATGCACTTGTCCGCGCCGAGGTCCACCAGCCTGGGAATGCCGGGACTCTGGTGAACCGCGCCGGCTGCCGGCGCGGTGGCCGCGCCCGGCGCCACGACAGCCGCGCCCTGGTCGCGGGCCGGCTTCGTGGCCAGTACCGCCACCACGGCGGCGACCAGCACGATCGGGACCGCGAGGCGCCATCGGCTGCGGTTCGTCGCCGCCGTCGGCGCCGCGCTGTTCTTCCCGTTTCTGGCTGCGCTGGAGTTGCTGCCGGATGGTTTGGGTTTCGCCATGACTTGAGATCTCCCACTGTCGGCGTTCACGGGCACAGGACGATCCCCTGCGCCCACAGGCATTCGCTGCACGCCGGAAACGGCGTGCCGAAGCAGTCGCCGTCGTTGGTTTCCGAAATCTCGCATCCGCCGCACTCGAGGCACGGCGACAGGTCGAACTGACGAAGGCGGGCCCGAAGCGCCCTGAACGGCGGGTCGCGCCAGACGTCCCCCAGGGTGGCCCTCTCCACGCGGCCGACCTCGAAGGCCCGCACCGTCTTGTCGCGCCCGCCGAGGTGCTCGGTGTGCGTGTAGAGCAACGACAGGCACGGCGCCACGCGGCCATCCCAGGACACCGCCAGCATCCCCTCCCGCGCGAACCGGCACCGGTTGCGCCAGGCGCCTGCGTCCAGGGCCGGCGGCGGC
>CAZBIP010000599.1:0-1977 GCA_964491885.1 uncultured Vicinamibacterales bacterium | reverse complement strand
AGCGTCATCTTCTCGCTGTACGGGTTGAGCAACTCAACGTCCACCAGCCGTTGCTGCGGAGGCGGCTCCAGCACCGCGTTGATCAGCGAGGCGGTCAAGTCCGTCCAGGGCTCGCTGCCGAACACCTTCTTGAACGCGATGTCGATCTTCGGATCAATGCCGGGAATCATGGGGTCACCCACGCGAGAGGCATCGGATTCACAGGGACGCGATTATATCGCCACGGTCGCTGGGGCACGAGCGGTCAGGGCCAGATCCCCGCATCAACTTACGGGCCCACCTGTTACGATGGCGACGTCGCCAGCACGCACACACCCAGCCGAGCCGCCCCGATGCCACGGAAGCCTGCCGCAAAGGTGCCCCTTCCCAGGCACTGGAAGAACCACGTTAAGTCGGCCATCCTGCACGTCGTCGCCCTGGCTCAGTACGCCACCGCCTACACGCGATCCTGGGCGGCAGACAGCAGGAATGCCCGTGTCCGGTTGACAGCCGAAAGGGACCGCCTGACGCAAGAGGTCGCCCTGCTGCGGGAGGAGATCCGCATCAAGGACGCACGTTGCCGCCACCTCGCGGCACACCGCAGGCCGCACTATCCGCCGACTGAACGCCTGGCGATCTTGGCACTCCGTGCCGCGCGGGGTTGGTCGCTGGCACAGACTGCCAAGGCGTTTCTCGTCACGGCAGATACCGTGGCTTCGTGGATGAAACGGGCCTACGAGGCGGGACCGGACGCCCTGGTCCAGACCCCCGAACCGGTCAACAAGTTTCCGGACTTCGTCCGCGCGATCGTGCAGCGGCTGAAGACTCTGTGCCCGACGATGGGCAAGGTCAAGATCGCTGAGACGCTGGCGCGTGCGGGTCTGCATCTGGGCGTCACGACCGTAGGACGCATCCTGAAGGAGAAGCCGCAGCCGACAGGCGACGAGACCGCGAGCGACGAAACGACGAACCAGACGGACTCGACCGCATCGGCGGAGACGGCGAACGACACGACACGCGTGGTCGCCGCCAAGTACCCGAATCACGTCTGGCACGTGGACCTGACGACCGTGTCGATCCTGGGCGGCTTCTGGACTTCCTGGCTGCCGTTCGCGTTGCCCCAGTGCTGGCCGTTTTGCTGGTGGCTCGCGGTGGTGCTCGACCACTATTCGCGGCGCTGTATGGGACCTGCTGTGTTCGCCAAGCAACCCACCAGCGAACAGAGCCGGTCGATGCTCGGAAAAACAATCCACTCCGCTGGCCGCGCACCGAAGTACCTGATCTGCGACAAGGGCTCGCAATTCTGGTGTTCGGGATTCAAGGACTGGTGCCGTCGCCATGACATCAAGCCGCGCTATGGCGCCGTCGGACAGCACGGTAGCCTTGCCGTGATCGAGCGGTTCATCCTGACGATGAAGACCCTCTGTACACGACTCATCCTGGTCCCCGTGCGACGGGAGAAGGTGCGCGAGGAGCTCCAGCGATTCGCCACTTGGTACAACGGCCACCGTCCGCACATGACGCTCAAGGGCAGCACGCCCGACGAGGTGTATCACCGCCGCCATCCCGCCTGTCGCTATCCGCGGCCGGAACCACGGGCGCGTTGGCCGCGCCGTTCTCGCTGTGCGCGGCCGGGCGTGCCGATCCGCGGGTGGCCGGGGCAACGGTTGGAACTGCACGTCCAATTCCCAGCCGGTCGAAAGCATCTGCCGGTCGTCACGCTCCGCCGCGCGGCCTAATCAACAACGCCTCGTCGTTCTTGGACGCTTGCCGCGCCCGTCCTCCGCGTCGACCAGGCGTCCGCCCGCGCTTCTGTTACCAAATTGTCAAAGAACGATCTTCGGCGGCATGCCCGCCGCGCACATTTTGCCCCCTGATTCACCGTATATGGTGGTGATCAATCCAGTCCATCGAGTCAATCGAAAGTCGCTGGACTATTACAGGACGGGAGGCTCCGGCCAACTGACGTTGGCGGTGTTCGACGTGCCAGACGCATGG
>CAZBIP010000598.1:1244-1978 GCA_964491885.1 uncultured Vicinamibacterales bacterium | reverse complement strand
GTTACCATCGGCTCTGTCTCCGCCGGGTGTCACGCATTCCTCTGTCAAATCGCCTGTGGTCTACCTTTACCTGGATCGCATAGCCCGGTATACTCGGCAGAGTTTCAACCAACGAAGGGACGACTCTATGACCGATGACCGCATGGTGAGCGGCAAGAAACACGCGGATGATCGCCTGGACTATGCCATGCGCCCTCGTCGTCTGGATGAGATGACTGGGCAAGAACGGGTGGTAGACAACTTGCGCATTCTGATCGAAGCGGCCAAAGCCCGTCATGAAGCTGTCGATCATGTCTTGCTCTATGGACCACCCGGTCTGGGTAAGACGACTTTTGCACATGTCATCGCAAACGAGATGGAAGTCAATATCCGCATCACTGCCGGGCCCTCCATCGAGCGCGCGGGCGACCTGGCAGCTATTTTAACTCATTTGCGGGAAGGTGATGTGCTTTTCATCGATGAAATCCACCGCCTGGGCCGGGCCGTTGAGGAAGTGCTTTACCCAGCGATGGAAGATTTCGCGCTAGATATCGTGATCGGCAAAGGACCTGCCGCGAAAAATGTACGGCTGAACCTGCCGCGTTTTACCGTTATTGGGGCCACAACCCGGCTGGCGCTGCTGACTGCGCCTTTGCGCGCGCGTTTTGGGGCAGTATATCGTCTAGACTTCTACAGTCACGACGCCATGTGCGAAATCGTTCGGCGCGCTGGCAGTCTGATGCAGGTTCCTATCG
>CAZBIP010000598.1:0-1234 GCA_964491885.1 uncultured Vicinamibacterales bacterium | reverse complement strand
CATTGCAAAACGCGCGCGGGGTACGCCGCGTGTTGCGTTGCGCCTGTTCAAGCGAGTGCGAGACTATGCCGAGGTCCGCGCGGGAGGGATCATCACTGGCGAGGTCGCCATAGAGGCGCTTGATCTACTCGATATTGATCCCCTCGGTCTTGATGATATTGATCGCCGGGTTCTGCTGGCAATCATCCAGAAATTTGATGGAGGTCCGGTGGGGTTGGATACCATTGCGGCCTCGATCAGTGAAGAGGCCGATACCATCATGGATGTATACGAGCCATATTTGCTCCAACTGGGGTTCATCGAGCGCACACCGCGAGGGCGTATCGCCACCCGATTGGCCTACAACCACCTGCACATTTCCGACACCCGGGGCCCGCGTCAGGATCCGTTATTCTGATTGAGGGAATTTGTCGGGTTTCCGGCCCGACATTGAGAGGTAAAACCGCATTTTTCTATGGAATTGAACACCCTGGGTCGAGTAGTTAGTATTGTAGGCCTTGCACTCATCGTAATCGGTGGTCTGCTGATCCTGTTCAGCAAGCTGCCGATTCTCCGGCATCTCGGCCATCTCCCCGGCGACATTCGCCTCGAAGGCACGAACTGGTCGTGCTTTTTCCCAATCACGAGCATGATCCTGGTGAGCATTCTGCTCTCTCTGGCACTCCACGTCATCCTGCGCCTGCTCAACCGCCTATAGGACTCCCATGCATATCTCCGATTTCGATTACTATCTTCCACCGGAACGCATCGCTCAAACTGCCGTCGAACCTCGTGATGCCTCCCGAATGCTTGTTGTAAACCGTATGAACGGTGCACTAGAACATCGATCTTTCCGCGACCTTCCCACCTTTCTCCAACCAGGCGATGTGCTGGTGCTCAACCAGACTCGAGTCATCCCGGCACGCCTGTCCGCTCAGAAAACCCCAACCGGAGGCGCGGCGGAAATTTTACTGTTGCGCCAGGTCGACGAGCGCCGCTGGCGAGTGGTCGTCGGGGGTCGGCGAATCGTAACCGGCACGCGCCTGGCGGTGGGCCAGGGAACCAATCACATCATTGAGGCCACTATACTCGAAGAACTCGACGAAAATGAGCGTATAATTGAGTTTGCCGAGCCGATCCGCCCTTATCTGGACTCCATCGGCGAGACTCCCCTACCCCCGTACATTACAACGCCGCTCGCTGACGGCGAGCGTTATCAGACTATTTATAGCAGTGAAAGCAAGGCTGGTTCTGT
>CAZBIP010000597.1:0-1981 GCA_964491885.1 uncultured Vicinamibacterales bacterium | reverse complement strand
GTCGGCGAGGACGATGTGTTCCGTCATCGGGGGCCGGCGCGCGTGTTCACATCGGAGAGCGACGCCATTGCCGCCATCAAGGGGCGCTGCGAACCCGGCTGCGAGGTGAAACCCGGCGACGTCCTCGTACTCATCGGTGCCGGGCCGCTCGGCACCGGGATGGAGGAGATCTACGAGGTCACGTCCGCGCTCAAGCACATCCCCTGGGGCAAGACCGTGGCCGTCGTGACCGACGCCCGCTTCTCGGGCGTGTCGACCGGCGCATGCATCGGGCACGTCGGGCCGGAGGCGCTGGCGGGCGGGCCGATTGGGAAGCTCAATGACGGCGACGTCGTCGAGATTGTGGTCGATCGGCGGCAGGGGAGCGGTCGTGTCGATCTCGTGGGCACCGAGGGCCACGATCTCGGCCCTGGTGAAGCCGCGCGTGTGCTGGCCGAGCGGCACCCGCATCCCGGGTTGCGCGCGCATCCCCGCCTTCCGATCGATACGCGCCTCTGGGCCGCCCTCCAGCAGGCGAGCGGCGGCACCTGGGCCGGCTGCGTCTACGACCTCGACCGGCTCGTCGAGGTTCTCGACGCCGGGCTGGAGGCCCTCAGATCGAAGGAGACACGCGGGAACGGGTAGGCTGCCGCGTGGTGGCGCCTGCACACCGTCGAAACGGCCGCCCGCGTCAGGTGCGGTCTCTGCCGCCCGTGGCCGGCAGCGGCTCCCCGAGCAGCCATGCCACGCCCGGCTGCCAGACCAGGGGAGCCGGAAGGGCCGGCCGTGGCGGATCGGCTTCGAACGTCAGGAGCAGCGGCACGGCGTGCGGGTACTCCCCGGCTGCCTGAACCAGGGCCCTGATTTCCCGTTCCAGCGTCTGCGGCTCGTCCGCCTGGCTGCACACCTGGATGAGGAAGACCTGACCCTCGGGCGTGCGCGCGTGGAAATCCACTTCGAAGCCATCGGCCGTGCGAATGTAGCCGGTCTGGCACCCCCGGCGCTCCAGTTCGAGCAGGACCACCGTCTCGAGCGCATGGCCCAGGTTCTTCCGGCCAGCCGGGTCGTACAGCGTGATCAGGCCCGGATCCACGGGGTACGCCTTCCGCGGGTTGACCATGCGCTGGCGCTCGGACGAGGCATGGAGCCAGAGCGTGCGAACGAGGAAGGCGTCCTCGAGGTGGGCGAGGTACTCGTGCAGCGTGTCCTTGCCGACAGGCAGCCCCTGCGACCTCAGCGCGTCGAAGAACTTCTGGACGCTGAACGCCCCTGCCGGGCTGGCGAGCAGGTGCCGCTGCAACCACCGCAGCGCAGCAGGGTTCGACACGTTGTGGCGCTCGACGACGTCTCGCAGTAGCGCCACGTCGACGAATGACCGGAGCAGCAGCCCCCGGTCGCGCGCCGTCGCGCCCTGCGCCTCCGGAAATCCGCCTGCGGTCAGGTAGTCGCGGAAGTGCCTCGTCAGCGCCGAGCGCGACGCCTTCGAGAGCCGTGACGACGCCCGGTCCTCCTCCTCGCCCCGGTGGCGCAGATACTCGCGGAAGCTGAACGGATGGACCAGGACCTCGAGGCCGCGGCCGCGCATGCTGGTCGCGACCTCCCGGCTCAGGAGCCGCGCCGACGAGCCGGACAGGAAGATCTCGACTCGCTCGGTGTCCAGCAGGCGTCGCACGAACGTCTCCCAGCCCGGCACGAGCTGGATCTCGTCGAAGAAGAACGTCACCGGGCGGCGCCCGCGGCGCCCGGGATGGAGACTGAAGTACTCCTCGACGACCCACTGCAGGTCGAGCGAAGACATGCCGACCAGGCGCTCGTCTTCGAAGTTCACGTGGACGAGCGCCTCGCGGGGGACGCCGGCGGCCAGCCGATCCGCCAGGCATTGCCAGAGGAACGTTGTCTTGCCGCTGCGGCGCATGCCGACCACGGCGAGCGCCTTGCCCGCGATGCCCGGGAGGTAGACGTCCCTCCGGGTGTGCGGCGGGACGGCCGCGGCCAGCGCGTC
>CAZBIP010000596.1:0-1982 GCA_964491885.1 uncultured Vicinamibacterales bacterium | reverse complement strand
CCCATTCATCACCCGCAGCCGCTCGGCCGGCGAATCAGTCATCTCGGGCCTGAACTGGATCACGCCCCGAAACCTGCGGCAGATCCGCAAGGAATACTGCCGAGGCGTGGAATCCTTCCTGGGCCAACCGATTGGCGAGCGCCTGCTGCTGGATAAGAATCCGGCCTTGACGCCTGACATTCCCGCCCTTTGCCGCGTGTTCCCCGAGACCAGGTTTCTGGTGGCGCTCCGTGACCCGCGCGATATCTGCTTGAGCTGTTTCATGCAGCCGGCGGCGGTCCTCCCGGACACGGTGCCCTGGCTGAGCCTGGAAGACACGATCAAACACTATATCCTCCTGGCCGATACCTGGTTGGCGCTGAAGCCGTGCCTCGGTGCTGCCGCCTTCGAGATCCGTTACGAAGACCTTGTGTCAGACCTGGAAGCGGAAGCTCGCCGGGCCCTGGCCTTTCTGGGGCTGCCGTGGGCCGGGAACGTCTTGCGTTTCCATGAGCATGCGCTAACCCGGACCATCTGCTCTCCGACTTATGCCGAGGTGACCCAACCGGTGTTCAAGACTGCGGTCGGTCGGTGGCGCCATTACCAGAAATACTTCGAGCCCCATCTGGGCCAAATCGCTCCCCTGCTCCGCGCGTTTGGCTACGAGTAGGCCTCCAGCCTTTCGCCTTTCTTCATTCGCCTGTCGGCGGGTGCTTCCGGGTGATAACGCGGCCGCCCCCCGCCAACCACCTGCCTGAATTGCATTACGTCATCTTGAACTGCACGGGTAGGCACATGGGGCGGGAGGCTCCCCGTTCCCAGGCATGACCAGAATTGGTCATTGCAGAGGAGTCTGTTCTGGTGGCTAAATCAGTAAAACTAAACAGTGAACTTGTGTTCTACTGCTAGCCACAGTGTGTTGCGCGCACAGTCGTGCTCCGTGTTGTTACCTCTATGAAAACAAAAACATTCCTTGCTCATGGTTTCGTTTCCCTCGCTGGCGTTTCGGCCGCCTTTGCCAGCCCGGATTATGGCCCGGCGGTGGATCGCATGGTCACCGGCTGCGAAAAGTGGTGGAGCAGCGGCTACGGCCACAAGTTCGCGGTCGTGCATATGATGCAGGGCTATTACCTGAGCGGCATCGGCTGGATGCGGAGCTGCGCCAACACCGTCAGCGCCCACTATGCGGTCTGTTCGGATGGGGACGATGCCCCGGCGGGAGAAATTTCCCAGATGGTGCGCGAGTACCTTTATGCCTGGCACGCCACCTGTTGGAACCAACATTCGCTGGGGGTCGAACACGAGGGCTTTGTCAGCAACCCGGCCTGGTTCACGGAAGCGATGTATCAGGCCTCGGCGGGCTTGTACGCGCATTTCGCCGACGCTCATGGCTTCCCCAAGGACCGCAATCACATTGTCGGCCACAACGAAAAGTCATCTTCGGCCTGGTGCTCCTATGCTTCGGCCAACCTGGGCATCAATCCCTACTGCAATACCCACTCCGATCCGGGTTCGCATTGGGACTGGGGTCACTTCATGGCCCTCGTGGGCGGGGCGGTGGATAACTCCCTTTACCTCGGCCAGAGCGTTCCCGACGGCACCACCTTTCCGCCGAACCATTCCTTCACCTGTACGTTCAACTTTCAGAACACCGGCAACACCACCTGGATTGCGAATGGCGAGGACGGCTACACTCTCAACAACTTGGACGGCGACTCGATAGGCGCGCCCTTCGGGAGCCCCCTCCCATACAACGTCGGACCGGGCGCCAGTGTCGGCATCCCCGTCAGCTTTACCACTCCTTCCACGCCCGGCAGTTACCAGGCCTGGTTCCGAATGAACAACACCAGCTTCACCTATTTCGGGGACTGGTGCTATCTGCAACTTTACGTCGCCGACCCTGTTCCCACCATTACCACGCAGCCGGCCTCGACGACCCGGGATCCGGGCCAGACGGCCACCTTTACCGTGGTGGCGACGGGCGCCACCGGCTACCAGTGGAA
>CAZBIP010000595.1:0-1987 GCA_964491885.1 uncultured Vicinamibacterales bacterium | reverse complement strand
TCGGCCTGCGGGGCCAGGCCGTACACACAAAGGGCTGCAACCTCCCAATATGCGTCCTTGGAGGCCGGATGTCAAGCCCATAATGGCTGCAAGTCGTTGACCCGGCAGTTGATGCGCACCGGCGGGGCCGGGCTTCAGGCAGGGGTACCCCCTGGACCCTGAAGGCCTATACTCATGCTCGGCCTGACAGGGCAGGCCAGTCCTCACATACCGACGACCGCGCGCGGCCCGGCCCGGCCGCCGCCCCCGGCAAGGGGAGGGAGGAAGATGTGTCGAGACGGTCAGACGGAGTCGTGAGGGGAATCGTCCTGGTCGCGCTGCTGGCGGCTCTTCCGGCCGTCGGGATGGCGCAGAACCCGCTCGGCCGGCTGACGGGCGTGGTGCGTGACGCGTCCGACGCGGTGCTGCCTGGTGCCACCGTGACCATCCACAACGATGCCACCGGCTCCTCGCAAACGGAGACCACGAACGACGTCGGGTCGTTCACCTTCCCGCAACTGCAGGCGGGCACGTACCGGGTGGTCGTCGAACTCTCGGGTTTCAAGACGCAGAGCTACGCCGACGTCATCATCAATGTCGGCCAGGAACACAGCCTCTCGGTCCGTCTGTCGATCGGCGAGATGACCGAGACGGTGGTGGTCACGGCGAGTTCCGTGCTCATCGCCGCGTCGACGCCGGAAGTCAACTCGACGGTCCAGCAGAAGCAGGTGCTGGCCATCCCGCTGGCCAACCGCGACATCACGAACCTGATCAAGCTGCAGCCGGGCGTCCCGAGCATGACGAACCGCGCCAACACGTCCATCAACGGCGGGCGCCCCACGTGGACGCAGGTCACGCTGGATGGCATCAACATTCAGGACAACTTCATCCGGACGAACTCCCTGGACTTCCTGCCGAACCGGCCCACGTCGGACAATGTCGCCGAGTTCTCCATCACGACGTCGGTCCCGGGCGCGGACGCGGCGGGCGGGACGAGCTCGGTGCGCATGGTGACGCCGGCAGGCACGAACACGTTCCACGGGAGCGTGTTCGAGTTCAACCGCGACTCCCAGTTCTCGGCCAACTCGTTCTTCAACAACGCGTCGGGCGTCCCCAAGCCGAAGCTGCAGCGCAACCAGTTCGGCGGCCGCCTCGGCGGCCCCATCGTCAGGAACCGGTTGTTCTTCTTCGCCGCGTACGAGGGGTTCCGCCAGAAGTCGCAGCCCACGCAGAACCTGACGATCCCGGCGAACAGCGACTTCCTGAGCGGGGTGTTCCGCTACGCGGCCGCCAACGGCACCGTGCAATCGGTGAACGTCATGCAACTCTCGGGCCTGCCGATCGACGCGAAGCTGCAGGCCGACTTCCTGTCGAAGCTTCCGGCCTCGTCCAACGTGAACAACTACCTCGTCGGCAACTCGACCGCGGGGCGCATCCTGAACACGGCAGGCTACCGATTCAACCAGGATGATCTCAACACCCGCAACCAGTACACCTTCCGCCTCGACCTCGACGCGTCGGCCAGACACAAGTTCGAGGGCGTCTTCAGCTACTTCAAGGAGACGGACGACCGGACGGACCTCGACTACATCAGCGCCCGGCCGCTCGTCTACACGTCGTCGGATCCGAAGCGGTTCGCGCTGGCGTGGCGGTGGACGGCCCGGACGAACATCCAGAACGAGCTCCGGCTGGGTGCCAACCTCGCGCCCGTGCAGTTCGAGAGTGACTGGGACTACGGAAAGTACGGCGTGCTTTACGGCACGGTGCTGGGCATCGTCAACCCGGTGGGCGGCTACAGCACCAACACCGGCTTCATGCCCCAGGGCCGATACACGGACACCTACCAGCTGACCGACACCGCCCACGTGTCCTGGGGAAGCCACCAGGTCCAGATGGGCGGGAGCTGGCAGCGAATCCGCGTCAATCCGTACAACTACGCGGGCAGCTACCCCCAGGTGACGTTCGGGTTCAGCTCCATGTACTCGGCGATCAGCGCCTCGTTCAGAGT
>CAZBIP010000594.1:0-1992 GCA_964491885.1 uncultured Vicinamibacterales bacterium | reverse complement strand
ATTCCGGTGAAGCCGTGACTGCCAGGCGGGCCCTCGGGTCGTTCGCCCCTGACCGCGGCCTGGCCAAGGCCATTCTCGGGCGCGTGTCGTACACCCTCGACACGAACCGCAGCGCGGCCTTCGAGGGAGCGCTCCGCCAGTCAGGGGACGGCGCGTGGCTCCGCTTCGAGTACTCGCAAGCTTCGGGCCGGCACCTGCGGATCACTGTTCGAGCCACGCTCATCCGGGGGACGGCCGACGACTTCCTCGGCCGCTACGCGCGCAATTCGAACCTCACGATAGGGCTGAGGTACAGCTACTGATCCGGGGTTGGGATCGGTCGCGGGTCAGGGATGCCCACGCCGTCCGGCCTCCAGCGCTGGGGCGGACGCGCCGGGTCCAGCCGGCGGGACGCCGGACTCAATCAGCGTGCGGTCCAGGAGAACCCAGACCAACTGGACGAGCATCGCCACGCCGGTTCCCACCAGGATCCACTCGATGCGGACCACCTCCGCCAGCGGACCGAACACGAGCATGCCCAGGGGCATCGTCGACGTCATGAGCATCGTGAAGATGCTGAAGACGCGGCCGAGGTAATCAGGCTCCACGTGCTCCTGCAGCAGCACGGTCGCGGCGGTGTTGTAGAAGGGCAGGGCCACGCCGAAGACGGCCATCGGCACGAGGTAGATCCAGAACCCGGGCGTCAGACCCAGCAGGATGGTGCAGACGCCCATCACCAGGGCGGCGACGACCATCGTGTAGACGCGGTTCCGGCTGCCTCCGCGGGCCGCAACGATCGCGCCGCCGGCAATCATGCCGGCCGAGAACACCACCTCGATGGCGGTCAGCCGCCAGTACTCGCCGCCAAAGGTCCGGGCCACCTGGAGCGGTGTCAGGAAGGCGGCCGGAGCGAACAGGAAGAGCAGGATGCCCACGAAGACGAAGAACGGCACGAGGAAGCGGTGCTCCTGGATGTAGCGGAACCCGAGCTTCAGATCGTCGAAGTACGACACCGTCTGCGGTCCGCTCGCCTTCTCGTGCGGCGGCACGTCGAGGAAGAAGGCCAGCATCGCGATCGCAATCGCGGCCGTGCCGACATCGAGGAAGAACACCTGTTCCATCGGCCAGATCGTCAGCAGCGAGCCCGCGAGCACGGGCGACAGGATGGTCGTCCCGGACTGGAGCATGCTGGAGATCCCGTTGACGCGCGTCAACTGGTCCTGCGGCACGAACTGGGGGAGCAGGGCCCCGACGGCCGGCCCCTGCACCGCCTGGCCCAGCGACCGGACGGCCGCGGTCAGCATCACGAGCCACAGCGTCTTGCCCCCGACCATGAAGACCACCGCCAGCGCCAGCGTCGCGACGGCGATCATGGCGTCCGACAGGATGATGAGCTTCTTGCGGTCCATCCGGTCGGCCCAGACGCCGGCGAACGGGGCCATCAGGAACGTGGGCACGAAGCCGCAGATGATGTAGAGAGTCATCATCCAGCCCGACTTCGTCTCGAGGGTCACGTACCAGAACAGGGCGTACTGCACCAGCAGCGAGCCGAAGAGCGACAGCATCTGGCTCGTGAGAAACAGCGTCGTCTGGCGCTTCCAGGGGGCGGGGTCCGGCACGAAACCTCCAGCCCGCCAGATTACTCCAAAGCGGCCCACGGCCTTCGAAGCGGCTCGCGGGCTGCGTCGATGAAGGGCTGACGCTTCCGCTCGACCTCGGACGCCCCCCGCAAGGCGCCGTCCGCGTCGCGGACCCAGTAGCCGGCCAACTCGCCCGCGCACCAGACGAGCGCGAGGCCCGGGAGCGCGAGCAGCGCGCGCAGCGGCCGCGAGCCGGTCCGACGCCAGGCGCGGGCGCCGCGGAGCGTTCGAAACGCGGCGAGCGCGGGAACGAGCAGACTGGCTCCCAGCTTGCCGGCCAGCGACGAGGACCCGCGACGGATCACGCCCATGGCAAGCCCCTGCCGGAACAGGATGCGCGCGACGGCGCCGGGGTACGAGGCCTCCCAGTGCC
>CAZBIP010000593.1:0-1993 GCA_964491885.1 uncultured Vicinamibacterales bacterium | reverse complement strand
GGTCGTCGCCGTCCGAGATCGCCAGCCAGTGGCGGGCGGAACGGCGCTTCGAGCCGTCGATGCCGCCGGCCGACGCCTCCCGCCTCGTCGCCCGCTGGCACGCGGCCCTTGACCGGGCGAAGGGCTGGCTCGACCAGGGAGAACAGGCATGAACCGCGCGGACATGGTGCAGCGGGCCTGCCAGCGGCAGGAGCCCTGGGACATCGTCGTCATCGGCGGGGGCGCGACCGGCGTCGGCATCGCGGTCGACGCCGCCTCGCGGGGCTACGACGTGCTCCTCCTCGAGCAGCACGACTTCGGCAAGGGCACCTCCAGCCGCAGCACCAAACTGGTGCACGGCGGCGTCCGCTACCTCCAGCAGGGCAACATCTCGCTCGTCATGGAGGCGCTCAAGGAGCGCGGCATCCTCCGGCAGAACGCGCCCCACCTCGTGAGCGACCTCGCGTTCGTCGTCCCCAACTACGACTGGTGGGAGGCGCCGTTCTACGGCGTCGGCCTGAAGGTCTACAACGTGCTGGCCGGGAAGTACGGCTTCGGCGATTCCGAGATCCTCTCGCGCGAGGAGACGCTGGCGCGCCTGCCGACCATCAAGACCGAGGGCCTGCGCGGCGGCGTCGTCTACTACGACGGCCAGTTCGACGATTCGCGCCTGCTCATCAACCTGGCCCAGACGGCCGCCGAACAGGGCGCGACGCTGGTGAACTACGCGCGGGTGACCGGCGTCACGCAGGCGGCCGACGGGTTCATCGACGGCGTGGTGGCGGTGGACGCGGAGACCGGCCGCGAGTTCCGGGCCGGCGCGAAAGTCGTGCTCAACGCGACCGGGCCCTTCCTGGACGGCGTCCGGCGCCTGGCGGACCCGTCGGCGCCGGCCCTGATCGCGCCCAGCCAGGGCGTTCACCTGGTGTTCGACCGGTCGTTCCTGCCGGGCCGCAGCGCGATCATGGTGCCCCACACGCGGGACGGGCGCGTCATGTTCGCCATCCCGTGGCACGGCCACACGCTGGTGGGCACGACCGACACGCCGATCGCCGAACCGACCCTCGAGCCGCGGGCGTTCGACGAGGAGGTGGCGTTCATCCTCGAGACGGCGGGCCAGTACCTGCACCGCGCGCCGACCCGCGCCGACGTCCTGAGCCTGTCGGTGGGCATCCGGCCCCTGGTGCGCGCCGAGGGTGCCTCCTCCACCGCCACGCTGTCCCGCGATCACACCATCCACATCGACGCGTCGGGGCTGCTGTCGGTGGCGGGCGGAAAGTGGACGACCTACCGGCACATGGCGGAGGACGCCGTGAACCAGGGCGCCCTGCTCGCGCGGCTGCCCGAGCAGGCGTGCAAGACGCGGACGCTGAACATCCACGGCTTCCACCCGCATGCCGAGAAATTCGGCGCCCTGAGCGTGTACGGGTCCGACGCGCTCGCGATCAACGACCTGATCCGGGCGCACCCCCGGCTGGGCCAGTCGCTCCACGGCGCGCTGCCCTACCGCCGGGCCGAAGTCGTGTGGGCCGTCCGCGTGGAGATGGCGCGCACGGTGGAGGACGTGCTCGCGAGGCGGACGCGGGCGCTGTTCCTCAACGCCGCCGCGGCGGTCGAGATGGCGCCGGAGGTCGCGCGGATCATGGCCGCCGAACTGGGCCTCGGCGAGGCATGGCAGCGGGACCAGGTCGCCGGCTTCTCTGAACTGGCTTCGAACTACCGTCCGTCGTAGGGCAACCCGCCGCGTTCAGCGTTTCCCGCTCCGCGCGCTGTGCGCCAGCGTCAGCGCGCTGAACGCCATCGTCAGAACGCAGCACACGACCATCGTGAGGAACACGCCGTTCCAGCCCCAGTGGTCCGCGATCCAGCCGACCCCGGTGCCCGCGATGGCGGACCCGAAGACGTAGCCGAAGAAGCCGGTGAAGCCCGCGGCGGTGCCCGCCGCCTTCTTGGGCACGAGGTCCAGCGCGTGGAGGCCGATGATCATGATCGGCCCGTAGATCAGGAACCCGAT
>CAZBIP010000592.1:0-1994 GCA_964491885.1 uncultured Vicinamibacterales bacterium | reverse complement strand
CATAAGTAAGAAAATCTTGAATTTAATCGGACACTATTATGGTTACTATTTTTTTGATAAAGAGAATTACTAAGATTTGTACAGTAAATCTTTTATCTTTCTAAGATTAATTTAGAGTTATTGATGTCAATAATATATTTACCAAGCTTTGTAAGAGCTGATTGACCTAATAATAAATCAGCATGGATATTAGTAGATACTGTTGCGTGGACATTTGTAATTTCTATATCTCCAATTTTTAAATTTCGGATAATAAAATCTTTGCTATTTAAAAATGAGCCGTCGGCTAGCCTATATTTTGAATTTCCAATAAAATCCGATTCAGCCAGAGTGCCCGTTCGTAAAAGAGTAATGGCTACATCTGGGGTTAATACAACGGAGCTAGCACCAGAATCTAGAATGAAATTTATTTTTAATACATTATTTACAATTACTGGTATGGTGAAAACTCCAGATGGATCCTTTATGAGATTAATATATTGGTTATTCCCAACCGATTTGGATACTGACTTTAACTCATCATTTATTTTATTGTTGCTTGTGACTCCAAACAAGTCTAAAAGGGCCTCCTTAATAAAGGGCTCCTTCTTTTCTGGTTTATTATCGAACACAAAACTGTAATACATTGGATTTCGGTAGGGACCAGAGGCAGACAGCCTTGTTAGTTGTCCTGAAAACCTATCAGGCGCAAAGTATATTATCTTAATGACATCGGAACTTAGAATTCGGGTAACTTCAGATTCTGTTAATCTATAAATTGAGGAAACACTTTTATTTTCCATAAAATATTCTGAGTAATCATTTAAATAGATAAATGATTTATCTTCCAACAAAAATGTAACTTGGTCTCGGACTCTGTCCTCAGGCCTAACCATAAAAGTGTCTCCAACACGCGATAAAATTACAAAGGCTTTCCCACCATCCTTTGCTAATCCTATAAAATCTGAGAAGCCTCCTTGTTCACTATTGATATGGATATATTCAGATGCTGGATAGAAATGCCCTCCTCTTACAAACTCATTTTGGGCATAAGATTTGGAAAACAAGAGGAAAAAGCTAATTAGGAATATAGTTTTAAGTATAAGTTTCATTTAAATAATATATTTTAATACTCTATTAACCATCTGCAAATTACAAATTACAATTGAATGAACATATAATAATTAATTTGCCCCAATAAAGTGTTCAATCTCCTTTGTGAGATTATAAAGATATAGATCTTGTTTATCTCTTCCCATGCTTAGAAGTGGAGTGTCTGGAGGATTAAGCGATTGATATTGAGAGAGACTTTTATTCTCCGAATATCGACAATAGCTTATTATTATACTCATTATTCTTAAATTATCATTTTTTGCCTTTTCCAATATTCTGGGAAGCTCTTGTTTTTGAATAAACTCCGAAGCCAAGAAATCATTGGAAACAAGTAAAATTGCGATTCTGGATTTAGTCACTGCATTGAAAATCTCTTCTCTCCATCTTGTACTTGTTCTAATCTTAGTGTCATTCCAAACAACCAAGGTAAACCCTTCAAATTCCATTGATTTTATTGCGGTTTCAACTTTTTTACGCCACATTTCATCTTCGTGGGAATAACAAATAAAAATTTGATTCCTATTTAAAGAATCTATCGAACGCTGTTTCCCTTTAGTAGTCGCTCTTCCTGATGATGATCCTTTAATATTCCTAATTTTAGATTCTACTTGATGAGGAGATGTTTCAGATGATAATTTTATTAGGTCTTTTAACCGTTGGATGCAATTTCCTCTATAAGCCGCTAAGAACAAATAATCTCTGTTTGTTTCATCAGTTTTGAATTTATTGCTGTGTTTGCTAAAACAATAAAGAGATTTGATATCAACCAGTTTATCATTAATATCCTGGACTGGAAAAGATTTAAAATTAATATTTGAGATTCTGAGGCTCTTCAAAGTTTTAAAGCTTAAAATTGCCTCAGGGAATTCATCAATAGGATTTGATGAAATATTTAAAAATTC
>CAZBIP010000591.1:0-2012 GCA_964491885.1 uncultured Vicinamibacterales bacterium | reverse complement strand
CGCTGGATTGTGCCGCTCGAGAGCGGAGTCGACTACCTGACTCTGCGGACGGGACAGAAATTCGACCTGCCGTTCGTCGTCCTCGTCGTCTTCGCCACGAACCTGAAGCCGGCCGAACTCGTTGACGAGGCCTTTCTCCGCCGCATCCAGTACAAGGTCTTCGCCGAGAACCCCACGCGCGAGGACTTCCTGCAGATCTTCGAGAACTACTGCTTCAGGCGTGGCGTGGAATTCGACCGCAACCTCGTCGAGCGCCTGCTCGCGGAGTACTTCCGGCCCAGACAGATCGCCCTGCGGGGATGCCAGCCAGGCGCGCTGATCGAACAGGCGCTTTCGCTGGCGGAGTACCTGGGGGAGGAACGTCGCCTGACGCTCGATCTCCTGACGTCGGCCTGCAAGAGCTACTTCGTGGACGACCGGGAGTTACCAGCGGAGTACGCTTGACATGCAGACGCGGCGGGCAGGAACGGCGGGGAGGCCGCTTGCCGCCTGCGCACTCGCAATCCTGCTGAGCGGCTTAGCCGTCCACTCTCAGTCATCTTCCGGCCTCTCGGTCAAGATCACCTCTCCCCTGGGTCGGATGGGCGAGCCGGGGACGGTTCGCATCGTCGGGCAGATACGCTCGTCATCCGGCCGCACCATCAGCGCCGTCCGGTTCTCGGTCGATGGCGTCATGCTGGATACGCTTACGTCGGGTCCCCCGTACGCGGTCGAGTGGACGGACGACAACCCCTTCAAGCGTCGCGAGATCGTCGTGGAAGCCGAGGATACCGGCGGCGAGATCGGTTCCGACCACATCGTGCTCGAGCCCTACGTCGTCACGGAGGTCGCCGAGGTCACCAGCGTACTCGTCGAAGCGGGCGTCTACGACAAGAACGGCCGCATGGTGCGCGGCCTGACCGCTCCTGAGTTCGTGCTTGAGGAAGACGGCGCCAGGCAACGCCCCGACATGGTGGCGCAGGAGACCATTCCGACGACGTTCGCCCTCGTCGTGGACGGCAGCCAAAGCATGTGGCGGAACATGGACTTCGTCCGGGCCGCCGCCTCCCGCCTGACGGCCTACCTCCGGCCTAGAGACCACGTCATCGTCGCCCCTTTCTCGAAGCAGCTTCGAGCCATCACGGGCCCGACGCGCGACGTCCAGACCATCAGCGATGCCATCACGGCGATTGACGCCCGCGGCGGCACGGCCATGCGCGACGCGATGCTCGAGATCTCCGGCCGATTCGAGGGCGTCCAGGGGCGCAGGGTCATCGTCCTGATCACGGACGGGTACGACGAGCACAGCAAGACGTCGATCGATGAGGCTGTCAAGGGACTGAAGGACGCGGGCATCACGGTCTACACCGTTGGAATCGGAGGCGTGGCCGGCATCTCACTGAAGGGGCATGACGAGTTGAGAACCATCGCCGCTGCCACCGGAGGGCGGGCCTTCTTCCCGTCGAGGCCGACCGAGTTGCCCAATGTCTACGACGTCCTCGCCAGCGACGCCCAACTGCGGTACCTGATCACGTACACCCCGACGAACCAGAAGCGGGACGGCACCTGGCGGAAGATCGCGCTGCGAACCTACCCGGAAGAGTTCGCGATCAAGGCTCGCGACGGTTACTTCGCGCCAAAGCCGCCTCCCGTCCGCCCGGTGCTCGAGTTCACCGCGATGGACAGCTCGAACCGGTATCTGGAAATCACCCGGGACGACCTGACGGTGGTCGAGGATGGCGTCGAGCAGACCATCGAGACCTTCCAGGAAGCCACCGCTCCAGTATCCATCGCGCTGCTCCTCGATTCGAGCGGCAGCATGCGGCGTGAGGCAGAGCAGGTCGTGGCGGCGGCGGAGACCTTCGTCGGGACGCTGCGGCCGGAAGACAGCCTCGGCATGCTGACCTTCGCCGACAAGGTGGAGCTGGCGCACGCGGTGACGACGAACCGCGCGAACACGATTGACACGCTGGCGGCGTACAAGGCCGAGGGCGGGACGGCGCTCTACGACGCGCTGTGCGACGGCCTGATGA
>CAZBIP010000590.1:0-2013 GCA_964491885.1 uncultured Vicinamibacterales bacterium | reverse complement strand
GGCCGTTGCCGCGCCCCTCCATGCTCATACGGCTTTCACGACGCCTGGGATAGTAGCCGCCGTCGATCGTCCGCGCGCGCTCCGCCCGGCACTCGGCCACGGCCCAGCCGGCATGAAGCGACGTGCCCAGCCTGATCCGCCCTCGCGTGATCCAGTCGTACCGCACCGCGGCGTGCACGAAGAACTCGCGGGCGGCCACCTCGACCGGCCCCGTGTCGATCGTCTCCGAGAACGCCCGCTCGAAGTACTGGGCCTTCGGGTCGACTTCGGTGAACGCGTAGGACGATTCGGCCGACGAGCGCCGGCCGACGTCGAGCCACGAGAAGCCGGCGCCGACCGCCCATCGCCCGCCCGCGGACCTCAGGACGCGCACGCCGATCGGGAAGGCGCGCCCCAGCATCCGAAGCCCGCCCTCGTGCGTCTGCTGCACCTGCAGCGTGCGGAGATGATCGACGATGGCCGTCTCGTACGAGACGAGGGCGTTGAGGTCGGACGGATCCAGCGCGGCCTGAGCGCCCGTCACCTCGACCTGCCAGCGGTGCGCAGGCTCGGCGGAGGGCTGAGCCACCGCCGGCCGCACCGAGGACGCCGCCTGTTGCGCGGCGGCCGCCGCTGGGAAGAGCAGCAAGGCCGCGAGCGCAAGGACCGCCCCCGAGGCCCGCCGATCCTGCGGCCAAGGCCCGCGCACCGCGGGATGTGCGCCGCAACGCCGGCCGCGTCTTCCGGCGGGATTCCCGGTCATCGTTTCGTCCCTCTGATCCACCCGGGATCGAGGTCCAGCGCCTTCCTCGCCGAGCCGGGCTCCGCCGCTCCCTCGGCCGCCGCCACCGAGGGCTCCCGTCCGTTGTAGAGCCACGCGAGGAACTTCGGGCGCAGGTCGATGCCGGCGTACGCGTCGAGGTCGCTGACGAAGTCCATGGTGGCAAACGGCGCGAACGACCGCTCGCGGACGAGAAAGGAGAGGAACCCCGCCATGCCGTCGGTGCCGCCGAGGCGATTGGCGATCTCCTGCATGATGGAGGCGCCGTCGGTGTACGCGAGCACACTGAACCCCACCGACGCCGGCGACCGTGCGCCGACCCAGTTGCCGCGATAGGTCCCGGGCAGCGCCGCGTGAGTGACGCCGCGAGCGGTCTCCTCGTACCACGACGTAATCGCTTCATCCATCCACGTGTCGGGATACGTCCGCGCGACGACGCTGCAGCCGAAGTAGCTGTGCAAGACCTCGTGCCGCAGGGCGCTGAGCGACGAGATGGTCCCGCCGTAGTACTCCATGCCGCCGCCGGTGTCGCTGAACAGGAACAGGCTGAGGCCGTGCAGGGCCGGGAACGGGCCGAACCGGCGGCGCAACTCGGGCAGCCACGTCTCGAGCGTCGTCCTGGCCGCGGTCAGGTTCACGCCTGCGTACGCGAGCGCGCGGACCTCGACGCCGTCGACGAGCCATTCGCGGTACTCGGTGTCCGCTTCCGGCAGCAGCACGAACATCACCGAGTACGACGACACGGCGCGCTGCGTGTCGAGCAGCCACTCCTGCACCGCACCGTTCCGGGCTGACTCCACGCGCCCCGAGCCGACGAAGCGGAACGGCCGGCTGTCGTGCACCCGGAACCTGAGGACGTGCCGGGCCAGTTCGTGGGGGGTGTTGAGCGTCGGCCAGACGGTCTCGTTGCCCCGGCCGAGCAGGTCGTTCACTTCGCTCGAGAGCCTCGGGTACATCGCCGGCACGGCCAGCCGATAGTCGACGGTCAGCGTGTGAGACACCGACGGGTCCAGCGGGTACTGAATCTCGGCGAACGGCTGGCGTGTCCCCGGCACGTTCGCGACGCGCACATCGTCGTTCGACTGCGGGTTGAACGGGCGGCCGTCGACGACGAGGCGGGTGACGGAGGCCCGGGCGGCCGCCAGCGGGGTGAAGTTGAACGCGGCGCGGGTCTGGCCCGGCCGCATCCGGAAGGTCAGGGTGGCCGACGCATCGACCCATCCGGAGGCGGGGTACCAGTCGAGCGTGGCTTC
>CAZBIP010000589.1:0-2018 GCA_964491885.1 uncultured Vicinamibacterales bacterium | reverse complement strand
CCGCGTCGGCGGAGAGCGCGTCAGCCCGCGCCCAGTGGCGGCGGTTGTTGTCGGTCGTCTCGGCCGAGTCGAACCCGGCCCGGACCCGCCATCGCGCCAGGGCGCGAAAATCCGCGCGCCGCAGGGCGGATTTCTGGAACCCGCCCAGGCGGACCGGCGTTTTCGCGGCGTTTTCGGCAACTTGCACCATCATGCGCTCCCCGGGGGCACGAGTTTCGACATGCGGATACCCAGTCCTCGGGACCGGGCCGCTTTCTTGGAGGCGAGATACTTGTCGGCCGTGATCTGGTCGCTCAGCGAGTGCTGTTCGACGCTGCCTGAATCGCCGGTCGCCTTCTTCGGGCCCTTGGCATTGTCCTCGATGGTCTTTTCGATCTCGTCCGCCATGTCGTGCGTCTCCAAAAGGTAAAAGGGGGTTCTCGAACGGCGAGCGGGACAAGAAAATGCGGATTCGGCGAAGAAAAGAGACGCTCCGGCGCGGCATGTTCTGCGGGCAGAACATCAGCCCCGCGAGCCGGACCGTTCTGACTTCTCCGCCTGCTCGTAGGTGGTCATGCGCCGACCGCAGTTCCGGCATTCCCGGCGGCGGAGAATGCGGCCGCCGATGGACCGGCGAGTGTAGAGAACGCTGAAATATCTGCATCCGCAGGACGGACACTCGATCCCGCGGACCTGCGGCGTGGAATGTGGTCGGCCGGTTGTGCAGAGACTGGGCCGGTCGTCCGTCATCGCCGCCTGCCTTTCTGCATGGCCGAAAGCCGGATCGGCCCCTTCTTCGGCGCGGACTTGGCGTCCGTGCCGGGCAGGATCGCACCCTGAATCGAGGCGGCCACGGCGCACCCGACCAGCCCGTCGAGCCAGTGATTGTCCTGCGCCTCCGGCCGCATGCGCCACTCGTCCACCACGCGCCCGCGCCCCTCGGTCTTCACCCGGTACTCGGCCGTGAGATGATCGGCCAGGAGGCGATGCGCCTCGGCGTCGCGCCCAAAGAACGAAAGACATCCCCGGTCGCCCATCGGGACCGCCAGCCGCGCGTGGATGAAGCTCTTCCAGAAGTTCGAGTCGAAGACCGCGTGCCGAACCGCCCGCTTGCCCTGGACGTTCGGGATGCGCCAGTTCAGGCCGACACGGTCCCCACGCCTGCGCTTGTACTCGGCAAACGGCATACTGGCCGCGCCCACGAACCGGCCGTGGCTGGGGAGAAGCACCGCCGCGTGCGCGCTCTGGCGGCAGAACTGGTAGACCACGTCGGTCGACGTGCCCCAGTTGGCGTCGATCAGACACCTGTCCACCCGCATCATCGCGCCGTCATCACGCCGCCACTCGCGGTTCAGGTGGTCGCCGGTCAGGTGTTCCAGCCCGGCGTAGATCGCGCCCTCGAGACCGGTGCCCCTCGCGGCGAGTTGCAGCGTCCGCTGCGCGTCCCGAAGCGTGAAGTAAGCGCGCCGCTGGTCGGGGTAAGCGCCATAGTCCACCACGTAGCCGGTGAAATCCTCCTCGAACGCGGCGACGGCCCAGTAGAGGAGCTTGCCCTGGACGTCGATGAACATCGTGAGGTGCGCGACGCCGACTGGGATCTCGCCGCGCCGCATACCGTTCAGTTTCCCGGCGATCTGGTCGGACGTGAGGAGTCCCTCGTCCTCGACGCCCTTCTCCGGGAGCGGTTCGTTCTGGTACTCGGCGAAGAATGCGGCCTCGTCCTGGAGTTTCAGGTTCATGGCATGTTGGATCGCCGACTCCTCGTCGTGGTTGAACCGTTCCAACCAGGCGATTTCCGCCCCCTCGTCGAGTGCGGCTCGGTTGTCTCGGTAGAACGCCGTCGCATCGCGCAGATCACCATGCCGACGCAGCGATTCCGCGCGCGCCTCGGCATATTCGGCCCAGAGCTTCTCGTTCGATGGGAAGCGGTAGACCATTTTCGTGCGCTCGCCATTCCACTCCGGGTGTTCTTCCCGGTCGAGTGTCGTGTCGGCCATGTCCCCGGGACGGATCACCGTGCAGGGCATGATGCCGGAGAT
>CAZBIP010000588.1:0-2024 GCA_964491885.1 uncultured Vicinamibacterales bacterium | reverse complement strand
CTCGCGCCTGTTCGATTTCATGTCTGCCGATCCTCCTTGAACTGCGTCATCGCGCTTCAACAGCTTTCCAGCGCCCCTACCGGAACAGCATCGGGGCGAACTCCTTGAGGTAGATGCGCCAGTTGAACCAGGTGTGCCCGCCGGAGCTCTCGCGGTACCTGTACTTCATGCCCACCGTCTTCAGGATCCCCACGAGGTTCTGGCTGTTCGTGAGTGCCAGCTTGTCGTCGAGGCCGCACCCCACGTGATACAGGTTCACGCCGGCGTCCTTGACCGCCTGGAACAGCTTGACGGCGGCGTCATCGGTCTGCCGGGTTCCCGCGCTCCAGACGCCGATGTAGCCGAACGTGCCTGGGAAGCCGTTGGTTGCGGACACGGTGTGGCCGCCGCCCATGGACAGGCCCGCGATCGCGCGGTTCTCCTTGCCCGCCAGGACCCGGTAGCGCTTCTCCACGAAGGGGATGACGTCCTTCACCAGGCTCTCGGGGAACGCGGACGCCATGGCGGCGCCTGCGGGAGGCGCCGGGGGCACGGCCCGCGCGGCGGGCGCCGCGGCACCAGGCGCGGGAGCTGAAGGAGACGGCGGGGGAGGCGCCTGGCGCTGAGGAGCGACTTGCCCGGGGATCGGGCCGGATCCCGGCGCCATCTTCTGCCAGGCGTTGCCGTTGGTCATGACGACGATCATCGGCTTCGCCTTCCCGGCGGCGATGAGGTTGTCCATGATCTGCGCGGTCCGCCCGAGGGTGAACCACGCGTCCTCGTCGCCGCCGCCGCCGTGCAGCAGGTAGAAGACGGGGTACCTGGCCGCGCCCTCGGCGTAGCCGGACGGCGTGTAGACGTACATCCGCCGTTTCAGCTTTAGCGTCGGCGAGTCGTACCAGATCATCGACACGTCGCCGTGCGGCACGTCCTTCACCTCGTACAGCTCGGACTCCGGGCCCGGGATGAGCAGGATGTTGTCGATCCGCGCGCCGTCGCGCTTGGTGTTGCCGTTGCGCGGATCGAGCGTGCGCACGCCGTTGACGCTGAACGTGTAGCCCCACAACTCGGGCGTCAGCGGGCCGACGGTGATCGTCCAGACGCCCTTGTCGTCCTTGTTCATGGGCTGACGCATGCCGCCCGGCCAGTCGCCGTTGAGCAGCACCTCGGTCGCGTTCGGCGCCATGAGGTTGAAGGTCACCCGATGGTCCGGGAGGATCTCCGGGGAGGGAGGGCCCGCCTGCTGCATCGCCATTCCCCTGCCCGGCGCGCCCGGGGCCTGCCCGGCTGGCGGCGCCGGCTGCTGGGCGACCAGCGCCGCCCCGCCAAGCAGCAGAAGGACCGCTGCCACGTACCACACGAACCTGCGACTCGTCATGATCACACCTCGTTCTTGTCCTTCAGCGGGTCCGCGCCTGTTCCCGAGACCGGCATGAACCGGCATTCCCAGGCCGCGAAGCCGGTTCTATCGCCCCGGGATCCGCGTGCGCACGCTGCAGAGCGATCCGCGAGCGGTGATGAACAGCGTGCGCCTGTCCCTGCCCCCGAACACGAGTTGAATCGGCCGCTCTGGCGTGGGGATGGTATCGATCAGCTTTCCCCGCGGGTCGTACACGTACAGCTCACCGGCCGCGAGGTAGACGTTGCCCGCCGCATCGGCCGCGACGCTCTCGCCACCCTGCTGCGCGAACACTTCGAGGCCGGAGACGTTGCCGTCCGGGCCGAGCGTCCCGCGCCACGTCGTGACCTCGGACTCGCTCGTGAAGAAGAAGGGCTGACCCGGCGGCACGGCCGCCAGCCCGAACCCGCGCAGCAGGTCGGCGCTCTTGATGCCCCACGACGACGCGCCGCTGACGAAATCGCTGCCGGCCGAGATGAACGCCGATCCGTCCGGCGAGAGGTACTGGAACGGGCGCGGCGCCGGCGCGCCGGCGGCCGCGTCTCTCGAGAGCCTCCAGTCCCCGACCGCTCGGACAGCCGTCAGTCCCGGTCTCGGAGGTGCGTCCACCGGCGTGATGATCGCGACCTGGCCGAGCGGGGAGCCC
>CAZBIP010000587.1:0-2026 GCA_964491885.1 uncultured Vicinamibacterales bacterium | reverse complement strand
GAGATCCGCACGATTGCCATCGTCGACGTTCGATCGGAGCGTGATTTCGAAGACCTCGGAAGCCGAGCGGAGATTCTCGACGATGCGCGAGAACGTGCCGGCGCCGGAGGTCAGCGGCCGGCGCCGGTTGTGCACAGCGGACGGGCCGTCCAGCGTCACCTGCGCGCCCGTCACTCCGAGATCCTTCAGCCAGCGAGCCGCAGCTCCATCGAGCAGGTACCCGTTGGTGATGATCCGCGCGTCGTAGCGGGCGTCCCGTTCGGCGCAGACCGCGAGGAACGCCCGCGAGAGTCTCTCGATGGCCGGCTTGGCGAGCAGGGGCTCGCCGCCGTACCACGTGACGCCCATGTGGCCGCCCCGCGGCAGGCGTGCCGCGGCGAAGGGGGTCAGCGCGTCCTCCACGGCCCGCGTCATCCCGCCGCGGTGCGTCCGCCCCTCGTAGCAGTACGCGCAATCGAAATTGCACGCCAGCGTGGGAAGGATGGTGAGCGACAGGCCTGAAGCCTCGGCTCGATGCGCGCGGCACCCGGCCTCGAGGGGCGCGAGCTCGTCGCAGTCGTCGGGCACGAGGAAACCGTGCTTTTCGAGCAGCCTGGACAGCCGCCGCTGGCCGCGAGCCGCCGACTCGCGGGTGGGATCGGCGAGGATCCGGTCGGCCTTGCGGGCCGTGGCCGGATTAAGGGCGAGGAGCGCCAGCGTCGAGAAGTTGAAATGCAGATCCGTGCCGTCAGAGAGAGTCGAGCGCAGGTTGAACCGCGAGGGCTTCATCTCATCGACGCGAGGCTTCTGCCGTCTGCGCCCGGTCGCATCAGCGTCCCATGCGGCGGTCGGCGAGCGTCTGTTCGAGTTGTGTTGCCAGGTCCTCGGCTCTGCTCACGCCGAACTCGCGCATCAGCGCGAGGATGTACTGGTCGGTCTGCCTGTCACGGAGCCACTGCGCCTTGTTCCACTTGTTGAGTCCATCCGTGCAGGGCCAGTATCCGGGGCATCCGCTGCTTTTGTCGAACCCCTTGTCGCAGTCGCCCGACGCCGCGTTCGTGCGCCCCTGCGTCTTCTGCATGACTTCCGCGCCAACCTCGATCTTCCCGCCCAGGTTGAGCCCGTTGCAGACGACCAGCGAGCATTCCAACTCGGGGCAGGCGCCGCCCACTCCCAGGAATGCGGGACAGACACCCTTTCCGGTCCTCGCGTCCAGCGAGGGCTTGAGCGCGGGCCGGCGGCCGAACTCGCTCGCGAAGACGCGCGCCGCCTGTCCGGCCGGCGCGAGCATGACCTTGAGCGCCTTGACGGCGCTGTCGCTCGTGCGGACGCTCCCGATCTTCGCGAGGCTGGGTGCCGCCTTGACCTGCGCGAGCAACTCTTCGATCTGGCTTCCGCTGAGCGACGCCGCGGCCGCCACGGTCCCGATGATCTTCCGGAGCGCGTCCCTGCGGGTCTCTGACTGCTCTGCCATCGCGGGCTCCTCTCTGGTTCGCGGCCGGTCGTTTGGACGGTGTGCGGGCGCCATCATACAGCAGGATCCCGTTTCCTCAGCGCTTCGGCCTCGCGCACCGCCGGCCTCGCCAACGAATACACGCGGGGCTTGCAATCATGCATTTGAAATGCATAATTGCACGTATGCCTAGTGCGTCCTACGTCCCCCGATCCATCGAGCCGGCGCTGCTCCGCGCCGCCAGGGAGTTCCCGGCGATCGTGCTGACGGGGCCCCGGCAGGCCGGCAAGACCACCCTGCTCAGGCACCTCTTCGGGCGGACGCACGCCTACGTGTCGCTGGACCCTCCGGACGTCCGCGCGGCGGCCGCGTCCGATCCTCGCGGGTTCCTCGATCTCCATCCGGCACCCGTGGTCCTCGACGAGGTGCAGCAGGCACCCGAGTTGCTCTCGTTCGTCAAGGAACGCATCGACGAGGACCGCGGGCGTCGCGGGGCGTACGTATTGACGGGGTCCCAGAACCTGCTGATGGCCCAGAGGGTGTCGGAGTCCCTGGCAGGGCGCGCGGGCATCTTCCGTCTCATGCCGTTCTCGG
>CAZBIP010000586.1:0-2028 GCA_964491885.1 uncultured Vicinamibacterales bacterium | reverse complement strand
CTGACGAGACGGACGCTCCTGGCCACCGCGGGAAAGGCCACGGTCGTCGCCATCGCGGCGCCGCTCGTGGACATCGCGGGCGGAGGAGAAACGGCGCTGACCGCGCAGGCCCAGGCGCCCGCGCCGCCCCTGAACGCGATCGCGGGCGTGGATCGCGTCGTCATGAAGCACGGGCGGACCTACTTGAAGGCGTGGGCGGGATACGGCGGGCCGCCGCAGCGGATGCGCCGCCGGCCGGGCACGCCTGAGCCGCCGGCGCCTCCGCCGCTGGGCGCGGACGCGACGTTCCGCTGGAACAAGCGCTCGGGGCCGGGCGCGGTGACCTTCGCCGACCCTTCCGCACGTGAGACGACGGCGACGTTCTCGGAGGCGGGGGAGTACGTCATCGAGTTCGCCACCGAAGACGGGAAGGCGTCTGCCTCGTCTTCCCTGTTGGTGAAGGTCGAGCTGCCGCCGCCCGCCGAACAGCTCGTGCCGGTCGTCACCCGCCGCCACGCCATCACGAGCCGGTTCTGGGCCTCGCGGGCGCGCGCGCTCATCACGTCGTGGATCCCGTACTGCATCGCGCAGATCGAGCGGACGGACATCCCGCCGAACCGCGGCGACGGCGGCATCGACAACTTCATCGAGGCGGCAAAGGCCCTGCGCGGCGAGGCGCACGGCCCGCACAAGGGCTACGTGTTCTCGAACGCGTGGGTGCACCAGACGGTCGAGTCGATCTGCCTGGCGCTGATGGTCGATCCGCAGGGAGACAGGGACATGGCCGCCGCGCAGGCGAAGATGCGCGAGACGCTCGACGACTGGATCCCGAAGATCCTCGCGGCGCAGCACCCGGACGGCTACCTGCAGACGGCGTTCACGCTGCGCGAGTCGGCGCCGGCGTCGGGCTACCCGGCCGCGTCGCGCGAGCCGTGGACGGCGCGCTGGTCGCCCTCGGCGCGGCCGAACCACGAGGGCTACGTCGCGGGCTACTTCATCGAGTCGGCCATCAACCACTTCATGATGACGGAGGGCCGCGACCGCCGCCTCTACGACGCGGCCAAGCGCCTCGCGGACTGTTGGGCCGACCACATCGGCCCGCCGCCGAGGCAGGAGTGGTTCGACGGGCACCAGGAGATGGAACAGGCGCTCGTGCGATTCGGCCGCTTCGTCAACGAAGTAGAGAAGCCGCGCGGCGCCGCCGTGGGCCCGGGCGACCGCTACATCGCGCTCGCGAAATTCCTGCTCGACTGCCGCCGGGGCGGTTCCGAGTACGACCAGAGCCACCTGCCGGTGCAGCAGCAGTACGAGGCGGTGGGCCACGCGGTGCGCGCGGTCTACACCTACTCGGGCATGGCGGACGTCGCCGTCGAGACCCACGACGTGGACTACCAGAGCGCCGTCAAGTCGCTCTGGGACAACATCGTCCACAAGAAGTACTACCTCACTGGCGGCGTGGGCAGCGGAGAGACGTCGGAGGGGTTCGGGCCGGACTACTCGCTGCGCAACAACGCCTACTGCGAGGCCTGCTCGAGCTGCGGCGAGATCTTCTTCCAGTGGAAGCTGCACCTCGCGTACCACCACGCGCAGTTCGCGGACCTCTACGAGCAGACGCTCTACAACGCGCTCTTCGGCGCGATGGACCTGGCCGGCACGGCCTTCTACTACACGAACCCGCTCGACGCGAACCAGCCGCGGGCGCCGTGGCACAACTGCCCGTGCTGCGTCGGCAACATCCCGCGGACGCTGCTGATGCTGCCGACGTGGATGTACTCGAAGTCGGCCGGCGCGCTGTACGTGAACCTGTTCGCCGGCAGCCGCATCGACGTGGGCGACGTCGCGGGCACGGACGTGGAAGTCGTGCAGGAGACGGACTACCCCTGGGATGGCGCGGTGACGCTCAGCATCAACCCGAAGACGCCGGCGCGGTTCGCGGTGCGCATCAGGTCGCCGCGGCGCGACGTCAGCACGCTGTACCGCGCGACGCCGGCGGGGGATGGCATCAGCCGCCTCTCGGTGAACGGCACGCCGGTGCGTGCGACCGAGGCC
>CAZBIP010000585.1:0-2034 GCA_964491885.1 uncultured Vicinamibacterales bacterium | reverse complement strand
TTCGCCGTGGAGCTGCCCGGGCGGATGCACGTCTTCTCGGAGCGGTTCGAGTGCCGGGCGTGCGGCATCCCGTACGAGGACCCGCAGCCGCGGCTGTTCTCGTTCAACAACCCGTACGGGGCGTGCGGCACGTGCCACGGGTTCGGCAACATCATCGAGATCGACATGGACCTCGTGGTGCCCGACCCGTCGAAGTCCATCGCGCAGAACGCCATCGAGCCGTGGAGCAAGCCCCACTACCGCGGCTACCTGGCCGCGCTGAAGCGCGCGGCGCGGCCGGGACGGGTACGGCTGGACGTGCCCTGGAGGGACCTGACCGCCGACGAGCGCGCGTTCGTCATGAACGGCGACGGCGGCGAGTACGACGGCATCCGCGGCTTCTTCCAGTGGCTCGACCGCAAGAAGTACAAGGTGCACGTCCGCGTGTTCCTGAGCCGCTACCGCGGATACCTGACGTGCCCGGACTGCGGCGGCACGCGCCTCCGCCAGGAGGCGCGCGACGTGCGGGTGGGCGGCAGGACCATCGACGCGGTGTGCGCGCTGACGGTGAAGGAGGCGCGGCGCTTCTTCGGCGCGCTGGCGCTCGGCGAGAAGGACGCCGCGGTGGCCGAGAAGCTGCTCGGCGAGATCCGGCGGCGCCTCGCGTTCCTCAGCGAGGTGGGACTCGACTACCTGACGCTGGATCGCCTCTCCTCGACGCTCTCTGGCGGCGAATCGCAGCGGATCGGCCTGGCCTCGGCCCTCGGGTCTGCGCTCGTGGGCACCCTGTACGTGCTCGACGAGCCGTCCGTCGGCCTCCACCCGCGCGACAACGACCGGCTGATCGACATCCTCCGCGAGCTGCGGGACCAGGGCAACACGGTGCTCGTCGTCGAGCACGACGCGGACATGATCCGGGTGGCCGACCACATCGTGGACCTCGGACTTGGCGCCGGGGAGCAGGGCGGGCGCGTCATCTACAGCGGCGATCTCGGAGGCCTCATGCGGGAGCCGAGGTCCCTGACGGCCAGGTACCTGAGAGGCGAGCTGGCGATCGCCGTTCCCTCCGTGCGGTTCCGCGGGTCCGGCCAGCGCATCCGCGTCCTGGGCGCTGCCGAGCACAACCTGCGCGGCATCGACGTCGACATCCCGCTGAACACCCTGACGGTGATCACCGGCGTGAGCGGGTCGGGCAAGTCGACGCTGGTGCACGACGTGCTCTACCCGGCCATCAAGCGGCTGAAGGGCGGCTCCGAACGCCGCGTCGGCGCCCACCGCGGCCTGGAGGGCGCCGAGTTCGTCACCGATGCCGTGCTGGTGGACCAGACCCCCATCGGCCGGTCCCCGCGCTCGAACCCGGTGACGTACCTGAAGGCCTTCGACCCGATCCGCGAGCTGTTCGCGGCCACGAAGGACGCCCGCGCCGCCGGGCTGACGGCCAGCCACTTCTCGTTCAACGTGCCGGGCGGACGGTGCGAGGCGTGCGAGGGCGAGGGCCAGGTCCGCGTCGAGATGCAGTTCCTCGCCGACGTGTTCGTGCCCTGCGAGGTGTGCGACGGGCGGCGGTTCAAGCCGCGGGTCCTCGACGTGACGCTGCGCGGCAAGAACATCCACCAGGTGCTCGAGATGACCGTGCGGGAAGCGCTGGCGTTCTTCAACACCTCGCCGAAGGTGCTGCGGCGCCTGCACGTGCTCGACGAGATCGGCCTGGGCTACCTGCGGCTCGGCCAGCCCGCCACGACGCTCTCGGGCGGCGAGGCGCAGCGCATCAAGATCGCGGCGCACCTGGCCTCGTCCGGCGGCGAGCGGCTGCTGTACATTCTCGACGAGCCGACAACCGGGTTACACTTCGACGATATCGCCAGGCTGCTCGCCGCGTTCCGCCGCCTGCTGCAGGCGGGGCACACGCTGCTCGTGATCGAGCACAACCTGGACGTGATCAAGACGGCGGACCACGTCATCGACCTCGGCCCCGAGGGCGGAGACGAGGGCGGGCAGGTGGTGGCGGCCGGGACGCCCGAGGAAGTGGCTGCCGTGCCCGCGTCGCATACCGGC
>CAZBIP010000584.1:0-2035 GCA_964491885.1 uncultured Vicinamibacterales bacterium | reverse complement strand
CAGCACCGCTTGCGTGACGTCTTCCGCCGTTCTGGCTTTGGCCATGATGGGTCTGTCGCCTTGACGCCACCTCCGGCGCCGGCCGCACACATCGCAGCCCTGCCCATTATATGACTGCGCGGAAGCGAGCCGACTGCGTAGCTTCGGTCACCCGCCGCGCCAGGCCCCGGCGCTCCGTCTGTCGCGCGCGGAGGCGCCCCGTTCGCGGCCGCCGGGCGCGAAGACGGTATGCTAGACTGCCCTCGCGCCCCCGGCCGGGGCCCGCCTCACAGGATACGAGACCCATGACGACGCCAGCCACGCACCCGCTCGAGGCGCTCGCCGCCGCACAGCAGCAGCGCAATGCCGCCCTCCTCGGCGCCGCGCCCCTCCTCGGCGCGCGCGTCCAGTCCGAGGTGCTCCCGTTCTCGCTCGATGCGAGCACTGCCGCGCTGTCGCCCGAAGACGATGCCGCCCTCGCCGGGCTCGAGAAGACGGCCGCGTCCGTCGCGATCCGATCGCTGGCGTCGCTCGCGCGGGCGGGCGACATCGACCATCTCGGCGGCGCGCTCGAGCTCATTCCCGGCTTGCTCATGACGCTCGGCGTCGTGGACTACGAGCGCCGCTTCTTCACCATCGAGCACGGCCACACGAGCATTGGGTACTACGCCGCGCTCGCGGCCCTCGGGTTCCTGCCCGAGGCGCGCGTGATCGAGGCGTTCCGCCGCAGCCTCGACGTCGCGGGCCACGTGTCCTACGTGCCCGGGGGGACGGAGCTCAGTTCGGGCCGGCTCGGCGCGATCGTGCCGGTGGCCGTCGGCCAGGCACTTGGCCTCAAGGCGCTGAAGGGACCGGATGCGGCCGTCATCTGCCACTGCGGCGACGCCGGCTGGGTCTCGGGGCAGTCGCTCAACGGCTACGTGGCCGCGAGCCAGCACCGCGCGCCGCTGCTCTTCGTGATGCACCGCAACGGCATCCAGCTCTCCGGAACGACGGCCCGCGTCATGGATCGGGACCCCCGCCCCGTGATTGCGTCGCTCGGCATCCAGGTCATCGAGATCGCCTCGCTGCACGACCGTCCGGCGCTCTTCGGCGCGTACCGTGACGGCCTGGCGCTGGCGCGGGAAGGACAGCCGGCGCTCGTCTACCCGACTGGATACCGATCGGAGCCGGGGAAGGCCGTGACGGTCGCGTCGTTCGGCGACCGCTATGGCATCGAGGCGGAGGTCGCGGAATTCGCAGCAGCCCACCAGGTGGCTCTTGACACGGAAGTCTGGGTCCCCGGGTCGCTCATGAGCTTCCGTGACGTCGGCGCGATGTGCCAGTGCCTGTTCTACGTCAACAACCTGCCGGGCGGCGAAGGCCACCACGACGGCGGGATGAAGGGCCGCGACGAAGCCGCCGTGCTGGCGAACCCGCTCTTGCGGATCACCGGCGCCGAATCGGCCGCACTGGCGGGCCTTCGGGCCCGGCCGGCGCGCACGGTCATCACGGCCGCGAGGCCGCCGAGGGGCACGCCCAACCTGGTGCTCGACCCGGCGGACGTCGCGTCGGTTGCGCTGCCCGCCCCCGGCAAGTCCGTTTCCCCCCGCGCGGGCTCCGAGGCCGCCTACGATGCCGTCGCGCGGAAGTACCCCGAGCGCTGCTTCTTCGTGTCGTGCGACCTCGACCCCTCGACCAAGCTCGGGAAGGCCGCGTCGCGCGTGCCGAGCGACCACCGGTTCGAGATGAGCATCCAGGAGCAGGCGGCCGCGCTGATGGCGAACGGCCTGGCCTTCAGCGGCCGCGAACCCCAGATCAACGTCTTCGCGACCTTCGCGGCGTTCTTCGAGGGCATCGCGCGCGAGGGGTTCGAGTTCTGGCGGTACCAGCGCAACCTGACCGGCGCGAACGAGGGCCTGAACGTCATCATGCACCTCTCGCACGTGGGCGCCTGCACCGGACGCGATCACTTCTCGGGCTGGAGCCTCGACTGGATCAACCTGGCGCTGGGCTGCCTCCCGTACCTGCGGCGCTTCTACGCGCCCGCCGACGCCCGCGCCGCCTTCCTCGCCGT
>CAZBIP010000583.1:0-2038 GCA_964491885.1 uncultured Vicinamibacterales bacterium | reverse complement strand
ATGCTGGTCGGAGGCACGGTGACGTTCCCGGGCGCCTGCGGCAGCGTGCTCTGCGCCACTGTCGCGGGCGGTCCGGAGAACCGGCCCATTCCGGGCGCGGGCGGAGCGGGGGGCGGGCCGGCCGGAGCCGTGAGCTGGGAGACCCGGACGGGGCCGCCGGCCTGAACGCCGGCCAGGGTCAGGACGCATTCCTGCGGCGTCTCGGACGGATTGATGATCGAGACGGCGAGCGTTTTCCGGTCGGCGCTGAGCGCCGCGAACACGTCCAGCGGAAACGTCGGGCTCCCGGATGGGCGGGCCGAGTTGTCGATGCCGACCACCCCCTTGCCCGGGAGTTGAGGGGAGTTCCCACTGACGGCCACCGGCAGGGCGTTGGCGAAATGGTCGTGCAGGACCTTCATGACCTGCCCTTCCATCCGCAGGCCAATGGCGTCTCCGGACGAGTCACTCGCCACCGCGCCCATGCCTCCCGTTGCCACGGCCAGGCCCACCATGTCGGAATGCCGGAAGAACTCGTGATACACGAGGGCGTTGGTGAGGGGATTGAGCATCGGGTGGCTCGCGGGCGCAGGCCCGCTGCCGACGGACCGGTTCCTGGGCGACCACTCGTCGAAGGCGAACGAGATGTTCATGTCCTTCAGATAGGGCATCCGCTTCACGTACTCGTCCCAGGCTTCGAACTTGAACTGGACCCTGTTCGCCAGCCGGCGCACCTTGAGCTCGAGCGGCTCGTCCGAGGCGACGAACTGCTCCTTCGCCAGGTCGATGACGAGGTTGGGGTAGCCGTAGAAGTGCTCGCCGAGGTAGTCGATGTGGTCCGCGGAGGTCTTCAGCAGCGCGCCCGTCCAGTCCTCGCGCGAGCCGAACGCGAAGGGCAGCGGCAGGTCCTGCTTCAGGCGCCCTTCGAAGGTGTTGAACTGCCGGTTCTCGATGTAGCACCACGAGGCTTCTTCGGGCGTCGCGCCGGAGGCGATCACCTTGATGGCCGGATCGACCTTCCGCATGGCCTTGACGATCAGGGTGTGCTTGTCCGGGTACTGCGTGATCGACATGTGGCCCCACTGCCAGGGCCCGTACATCTCGTTCCCGACGCCCCAGATCTTCACGCCGTACGGCTCGGGATGCCCGTTCGCCGCACGACGCGCGCCGAGGCGGCTCGTCGCGGGCCCGTTCACGTACTCGACTTCCTCGGCGGCCGAGTGCGCGTCGCCGAGCCCCGAGTTCACCGCGAGGTAGGGCTCGGCGCCGATCAGACGGCAGAACGCCATGAAGTCGTCGATGCCCATGTCGTTCGACTCCATCCCGTTCCAGGCCAGCTCGCGCCGGGGCGGCCGCGTGTCGCGGTCGCCGATCCCGTCCCGCCAGTCGTAGGCCGATACGAAGTTCCCTCCTGGCCACCGGGCGATCCCGATGCCCATCTCCTTCAGGTACCTGATGGACGAGGCCTTGAACCCGGAGATGTTGTCGGCGGGCATGAGCGACACCGCCCCGATGCGGAACGCGCCGGTGCCCGTTCCCGCGATCTCGAGCCGTCCGTCGCTGGAGTCGGCCGCGGGCGTGAAACCGAACGGGAACTTCGCGAAACCGGCGCCGAGCGGCGGGATGGCGACGGTCTGCCGGTCGCCCGGGTTCGGTCCCCAGACGAGGCTGACGCTCACCTTCGCGCCGGGGCTCCCCGCCAGAACGACGCGGCCGCTGTACGCCCGGCCGCCGCGCAGTGTCAGGCCGTTCTGGCTGATGCCGCGCGGCGTCTGCCCGTCGAGCCGGACGTGGGGGCTCCACTCCCCGACGTACGGTTCGGTCTTGTCCATGGTCACCGATGCCTCTGGCCCGATCGGGACCCACCGGCGCTGCGGGCCGCGCCGTCCAAATCCCCCGGTGGGCACGGCGGGCGGCTTCGAACTGATCTCCGCGAAGAACTTCCGGTCGGCGAGCATCTCGGCCCAGACGAACGTCGTGGCCGGCTCCATGAAGCCCCCGAACACCCACCTCGTGATCGGGGGGCCGACCTTCGCGGCATCGATGGACACGGCCACCG
>CAZBIP010000582.1:0-2049 GCA_964491885.1 uncultured Vicinamibacterales bacterium | reverse complement strand
GCGAGCACCTTCTCCAGGAACACCCGGTTCGCGCGGGCGTTCTCCGTCGTCGCCTCGGGCGTGTCGCCCACCTTGCAGCACTCCACCATGATCGGCCCGTTGAACCCGGCGGACTTCAGCACCTTGAACACGCCGGGGAAGTCCACCTTGCCCGCGCCGAACTGGATCATCACGTCGCCCTTCACCTCGCCGCAGTCCTTCGCGCAGAACCCGGTGACGTACTGGACGATGGGCTTGAGCTCCTCGACCGGATCCTTGCCCTCGTAATAGATGATGTTGCCGGCGTCGTACCAGATCTTGAAGTTCGGGTGGTTCACCTGCTTGATGCCCGCGATGATCGCGTCGGACGCGCCGCTCGATCCGCCGTGCGGCTTCATCACCACCTGCACGCCCTTGCCGGCGCCGTACGCCGCGGCAGCCGCCATCGACGAGTAGTAGTGATCCACCTGCGCCGGGTTGGCCATGCCGAAGGTGATGACGTACTTCAGCCCGAGGAACGCGGCGTTGTCGATTTCCTTCTTCAGGTCCCTGATCGTCTCTTCGAGCGGGATGTCGTGGCGGCTGCGCAGCGCGCCGAGGTTGGCGGTCAGGCCGGCCGCGGCGATCGAGCGCTTCAGGTTCTCCAGGTACTCCGGCGTGGCGTCGGAACCGATGAAGGGCTCCTCCTTCGTGCGGGTCAGCAGGCCCGTGATGCCGTAGCCGGCGGCCTTGACGCCCTTCAGCGTCTCGGCGTACGGCCACCTCGTCCACGGCCGGTTGAAGCAGCCGACCGGCCAGTTGACGCCCGGCGCGGGCGCGGCCAGCAGGCCGGGAGCGTCGGCTGCCAGGGCGGCGCCGGCCAGGATGAGGGCCCCATCACCAAGAAACTCGCGACGCGTGCGTTCCATCTGTCCTCCTTCACCCGCCCCCGGGCTGAGCGCGGTCCGGGGCGTGTCCGGGAAAAGTGTACACCGGCCGCGCCCATGTTACGCTTCCCACGCTTCGGGCGCGAAGGAGCGACGCCCGGCGCGCGGAGGATGACATGCTGAACTCACGTTCGAACACCAGGGCGGCAGTCCTGTTCGCCACCCTGGCGGTGGCCTTGCTCGCGCCCGGGCTGCTGGCGCAGCCGCGCATCGGGACGGTCTTCGTGCGGGTGACGGTCGACCGCGCGGATTGGACCTACAGCCCCGGCGATCTCGTCACCTTCAGGATCGCCGTGATCCAGGACGGGCAGCCGGTTCCCGGTGCCGTGGTGAAGTACGGCTACGGCCCCGAGATGATGCCGCCGGCCGTCGAGCAGACGGCGGCCGTTCCGGCCGAGGGCCTCACGGTCGCGGCCGGCACGATGAAGGAACCGGGCTTCTTGCGGCTGGTGGCGACGACCGAGCGGCACGGCCGGACGTACCGGGGGATCGCCACGGCCGGTTTCGCGCCCGGCCAGATCAAGCCGACCACCACCGATCCGGCCGATTTCGATGCCTTCTGGGCCGCCGGCAAGAACGCCCTGGCCAAGGTGCCCATCGAGCCGAGGCTGACGCTGCTCCCCGAGTACTGCACGTCGAAGGTGAACGTGTACCTGGTCAGCCTGCAGAACGTGGGCGTCGAGATCGGCGGGGCGCCGAGCCGCCTCTACGGCATCCTCGCCGAGCCCAAGGCGGAGGGGAAGTATCCGGCCGTGCTCGAGGTGCCCGGCGCCGGCGCCAGGCCCTACCGCGGCCGCGTCGATCTCGCCGAGCGCGGCATCATCACGCTGCAGATCGGCATCCACGGCGTGCCCGTCAACCTGGCGCCGGAGGTGTACGACGGCCTGATGCGCAGCGCGGTGGCGGGATACTGGGTCTACAACCTCGACAACCGGGACCGCTACTACTACCGCCGCGTCTACCTCGGGTGCGTCCGGGCCAACGACTACCTGGTGGGGCATCCGAAGTTCGACGGCGTGAATCTGGCCGTGACAGGCGGATCGCAGGGCGGGGCGCTCACGATCGTCACCGCGGCGCTCGACCCGCGCGTGAAGGCGCTGGCGGCGTACTACCCGGCGCTGTCGGATGTGACCGGGTACGTCCA
>CAZBIP010000581.1:0-2049 GCA_964491885.1 uncultured Vicinamibacterales bacterium | reverse complement strand
CCTGGATTGCGCACGGAGTCTCCGAGGGGGCGGCTGGTCGCGAGGGCACGCGGTGGCTGGCCAATGGGAAGCGTCGGCGGAGGCCGAACGGCGCGAGGGAAACCAAAATCGCCCCCACAAAACCCTGGACGGCGCAGACCTTTCGCGCTCCGGGACACACAAGAACCTTGGATCCCGTCTAATAGGTGGGATGACGTGGATGCCGCCGCTACCCCGGCGGACCCGTGGCTGCCACCCGACGTTGATGGAATCGTTCTACGTACCGACTCACGGCTCGACACACTTGAACAAACAACCCCTCCTGCGGCCAGTGGCTGCTGAGGTGAAACCAGATCCGACGCACGCTCGTCTTGACCAACGCCCCCACCTTGAACAGTTGCTGGCGGAGCGTCGAGACCTCCCACTTGCTGACGTCCAACAGGCTCGGGCCACGCCCTTCCAGCGACTGCAACCGCTCCGCCAGCGGCACCTTTCGCGGAGGCAGCGGGTGGGCAACCGCACCCGCCGCGACGGCCGGCAAAGGCTCGGCCGGTGGCGGCGATGACGCTTCCCGTTGCGGCACCGCGGCGACGGTGCCCACGGCAACTCGAACGACGGAAACCTGAGCCACGGGCACGGGCTGCGTCTGGCCGACGCGCACGACCGGAAGCGCGACCTCGGTCGGCAAGGGCGTGGCCGCCGCCACGGCGGGAGCCAGTACCGCCGCTGCTCCGTCAGCGGTCGCCTCGCGGAACAGCACGACGATCGCGTAACTTAGCACGTGCGCCAGCAGCTTTTGGAAGTTCGCCAGGAACCGCGGCGAACTCAGACGGTCGCTCCCCAAGCCGTTCTTCAACTCGCCGATCGGCCGTTCCGGGACGTTGCCACGCTGCGTGTAGAATTCCTGGTAGACCGCGCGCGGCGTGCCGCTCAGATTGCTCACCACGATGCGCTGGTTGGTGCCCAGCGACTGAATTTCCGTCTTCACCACCAGCCGCCGCGGATGACGCCAGGAACCGGCTTGGTAGTCTGTGATCTCGTCGAACCGCTGCACGCGATCCTCCGGATAGAAGCGGTAGTACAACTGCAACTGTTCGAGAAACCACGCCGTCCGCGGCTTGAGTCCCTGATGATTGCTGTAGCCGAAGGCATACGACAGGCCCTCCGCTTCGCAGAAGTCCAGCATCTCCGGCCCACCGAACGCCCCGTCACCGCGAACGAAGATGGTCACGCCCGGGAAGTGCTGCCGCAGCCCTTGCACGACCGCGCGTAACGTCTCCACGGCGCCGCAACTGTCGTGGACGTTGCCCGGCCGCAGCCACGCCGCCAGAGGAAAACCGGTCACGCCGTCCAGGACAAACAGCGGAAAGTATTGGTTCTGGTCGTAGTGCCCGTTCCAGAACGTCAGTTGCTGCTGGCCGTGAGCGGCGTCTTCACTGCCGTCCAGGTCGAGGATCACGTGGGTCGGGGCCGCGGAACGCGTCTTGGCGAAGAGTTCCACGAGGTACTCATGGAGCAAGCGAATGCGTTGCAGTTGAGCCCCCCGTTGCTCGAAGATCACGTCCCGTTCTTCCGGGGGCTTGTCCGCTTCGCGTCGCGTGTAGGCGTGCAGGAAGCGGGCGCCAGTCGAGCCGCTGGCCAACGGACGCTCGTCGTCCGGTGAGACGCCGGCCAGGGCCTGAAACAGCGGATCGTGGCGCGTGCAGTTGGCGTCGTTGAAGTCAAAATAACCGGCCAGATACTGATAGATTTGTTGGGCCAGCATTTCCCGGCTGGAGTGAGTCACCATGGCTTGGCAGCGGGGGTCCGGCCATTGCGCTGCGAGGTCATCCAGAATGCCGAGCCCTTCGACCAGCCGAGCGATGGCCAACAGCCCGGCATCGTTCACGATCTGGCCGCCCTGGAAGTCCACGGTGACTTCTTGTTTGCCCACCGAAAACAGGATAAGCTGCCGAGAACACGCTGTATCTGCCATCGTTGCCTCCTGCTGTGGGATAAGTCGCCTTCCGACAAACACTTATACCCAGCAGGAGGCTTTTTGGATCCATCGCTGTGCGCAATCCAGGCTAG
>CAZBIP010000580.1:0-2055 GCA_964491885.1 uncultured Vicinamibacterales bacterium | reverse complement strand
CGCGCGGTACGAGGCGAGCACGATGTCCAGCGCCTCGCGTGCGCTCTTCAGGTAGTCGGCCTCGACGTACCCGACGCGGCGGCGCGCGACGTCGACCGCGTTCAGCGCCTCCTGCACCTCGAGCGACACGCGGACCTCGGCGGCAGTCAGCAGCGCGGCTGCCTGCCGCTGCTCGGCCGCGGCCCGAGCCACGCCCGCCTCGTTGCGGTTGAAGAGCGGCAGCGGCAGCCCGACACTCACGATCAGGCCGTTCGTCCCGAAGTCGCGCTTGATGCCTCCGCCAAGGGACCAGGACGGCTTCCGGAGGGCGCCCTGGAGGCTCACGCCAGCTGCGGATCGCTCGGCCTCCTTGCGTGCGGCCGCCACGTCCGGACGGCCGGCGAGGGCGCGGCCGATGATGGCGTCCGCGGATTCCGGGGCCGCCGCCGCGGCCGGCGCGGGCGTCGTTGACGGCAGCAGCGTGTCGGTCGTGTCGAACGGCTGATCGAGGGGGCGCGCGTCGAGCAGCGCGAGCAGGCGGCAGCCGGCGTTCCTCAGCGCCAGCTCCGCAGCGAACGCGTCGTCCGCGAACCGGAACCGCTCGACCTGCAGGCGGCGAAACTCGACGCCCGAGAGATCGCCCTCTTCGTACCTGGCCCGGTTGATCGCCAGGACCTTGTCGATTTCGTCGAGCGTCGCGCGCGCCGCTTCGTCGTCGGCTTTCGCCAGCGCCACGTCCAGGTACGCGCGGCGGACATCCAGGCGCAGCTGGCGGAGCGCGTCCCGGGCCGAGGCGCGCGACGCGTCGGCCCCGAGCAGGGCGTGCTCGGTTCGGAGCCGGCGCCGGCCGCCAGGCTCGAACTCCTGCTGCAGTGTCACGGACAGCTCCTGGCCGTCCATGAACGGCGGCCGGTTCTGCCGGGAGAACGGGTACCCCTCGGAGTTCACGGCCAGGACCGGGTTCGGCCGCTTGCGCGCGCCCGCCACATCGGATTCCGCCCCTGCGACGGCCTCCCGGGCGGCCAGGAGGCCGGGGCTTCGCGCCTCGGCGATCCGAAGCGCGTCGGCCAGAGAGAGACGGGCTGGCACGCGCGCGCCGGCGCCGGCGTCCTGTGCGGCGACAGGCGGAGAGACGGTCAGGACCAGAAGGACGGCTAGAGCAGGAGACAGTTCTCTCATGGCGAAACCCCGAGACGTGGACGAAAGCGAGGCGAACGAGACGACCGCTCGCGGAGGTTGTTCCCGAGCGTCGGTTCGGCTGACCCCGCAGGCTCCAGGCCCAGGCAGGCTGAAGCCCTGGGGCTCCATCCAGCGCGCGGTCAGCTCAACCGAGTGCCGGTTCAGGCTGGGCGTTGAGGCGGGTGATAGACAGGCGGATCGGGTTGCAGGAGAGGCAAGCGCGGGGAGTCGATCACAGAGTGGCCGCGGTCGAATGGGTCAGCCAGCGCGACGGGCGAGCCCGCCCCGGTGGACAGGCCGTGACAGAAGCAATGATCCGGGTGCAACACCGCCCGCGGATGCGCTGCGGCGCTGGGAGGCTGGGGCGCCAGCCAGGAGAAGCCGGACGCTCCCGCCAGGTGGTCCGCGTCGAGCGCACACGTGTCGAGAGCCGCCAGGTCGAAGGCAATCCAGACCAGCAGCAGCACGCTCGCGAAGCGGAGGATGCGATGGTCTCTCACGAAAACCACGCGCGGAACCCGAGCGTCGGGATTGGGGTTCCTGTTCCGGAGCCCCGAATCCCGACCCCCGAATCCCGAATCCCGATCGGTCCCTACTTCTTCGCCGGCAGCACGACCGGCTCGAGGGTCGCCGCGAGGGCTTCGACCTTGGCCTTCACGTCGTTCGCCGCTTCGAGAGCGCTCGGCACTTCGCCCGTGCCGAAGGCCTCGGTGGCCTTCGTCCACGCGCTCGTGATGTTGGCGAGTTCCGTCTTTGCCGTCTCGAGGCCGGCCTTGTCGATGCCCTTCGGCAGGCGCTTCATCGCCGCGATGGCGTCGATCTTCTCGGTCAGGCCCGTCACCTGGGCAGGCAGGGCTTCCGCGAGGCCGTTCCAGACGCCCGTGAGTTCGTCCTTCT
>CAZBIP010000579.1:0-2068 GCA_964491885.1 uncultured Vicinamibacterales bacterium | reverse complement strand
CGCCCGGGCAGTTGCTTCCCGGCTCTTTCCGTAATGTCTGGCGCAGACCGCTACGGGAAGAATGGCTGTTACCCCGTGGTTGCCGCTCCCGGCACTGCTCATGACCGCGAGGGGGGCTCCTGCCATGCGTGCGTCGGACGCGGCGGCTGCGTATGCCTTTATCTTCAGGCTGAGGTCGTCCGAATCGAAAGCGCTGCCGCTTATTTTTTTCAGTGTTTTGCCGATGTCGAGACCGGTGGAGCGGGAGGTATCGAATCCATATTCGGCAATGGCCATGTTCATTTCCACGCCGCTGATGACATACTCGATGTCCTCGCTGTCCATCGTATCAACAAGAGAAACCAGGTCAGGGAAACTCATGCGGGAAACTTCCGCGGAAATGGTGTTTCCATTGTTTTCCTGGGAAAAAGCCTGGGCCCCTTCTGCGGAGAAAACTTTCCGGTCATTGAGGGTTACTGTCGTAATGCCGGTGTGGGAGCCTTCGATGCGGCAGACCGCCCTGTCTTCTCCGGAACGGACGGATGCTTCTACGTAGACTCCGTGGCGGTCGAGATCGGGGATGATTTGGACTGCGTTTTTCCCGAGCATGGCCTTTGCCGATGCGATATGGTCTTCCGTACAGTCCCTGAGGACTTCGAGGCCGTAGGCGGAGCGGCCGCAGAAGGCCGAAAGGGCCGCCGCCACGGTGTTTCCCCTCAGCCCCTCCGTCCCGGGAATGCCGACATCGACGCCGTTCTTGTAGATGCTGTCGCTGACGGTCACCGAAACGGCATCCACAGGCCCGCCGAGTTCTTCCTTTGCCCGGGCGACAGCCAGCGCCACCGCTCCGGGCTCGGTACATCCGAGCGCGGGTTTGACTTCAGTCCGAAGGAATTCCTTGATGGTGAACACGTTTTCCCCTCCAATGCGATTCCAGAGTTATCTGCCTTTCCGTCAATGGTATACTCCGCTTTTCTTTCAGTCAATGAAGAGAAAAGGAGTAGGGATTGAGGCATTCGTGATAGTTGCCCCCGTTTTTTTGACCTTCAGTATTTCTTCCTTGATTGAATGCTTGAATGTGGGATAAAATAACACAATACGGCACAGCGTCCGCACCGGTCCCTCCGGGATGGCAAGCCCCGGGAGCGCCGGCAGTTCATTTTGAAGAGGAGAGAGCCCTTTGAGTCAACTTCCGGTATTGAAGATAGGGAAACACCAGCCCTTGTATCCGCTGATCCAGGGAGGCATGGGGGTAGCCATTTCCGGGCCGAACCTTGCCGGGCACGTTGCCCGATGCGGCGGAGTGGGAACTATCGCCAGCGTCGGACTGGCATGCAATTCCCCTCATTACAACGGCCGGAATTATTTCGAAGCCAATCAGCTCGCGGTGAAGGACGGAATTCAGGAGGCAAGGAAAATAGCGGGGCCCAATGGCGTTATCGCCGTCAACTGCATGGTGGCCCTCACGGATTACGACCGCCACGTGAAATCCGCATGCGAGGGCGGCGTTGATGTCATTATCTCCGGAGCGGGGCTTCCCCTCCGGCTGCCCGAATATGCGAAGGAATATCCAGACGTGGCCCTCGTTCCCATCGTCAGCACCGCGAAAGCTGCGAGCCTGATCACCAGGCGGTGGGAAAAGACTTACGGCAGGATCCCCGACGGATTTGTCGTGGAGACTCCGAAGTATGCGGGAGGCCATCTTGGAGTGACCAAGATGGACCAGGTGGATGACGACGAATTCTCCCTCGAGAAGGTGGTCCCGGAACTTGTGGAGTATGTGGAGAAGGAAATGGGGAAGGATGTCCCCGTTATCGCTGCCGGAGGGATCTGGGACAGGAAAGACATGGAGTGGGCTTTCGGGCTCGGCGCAAAGGGAGTTCAGATGGGAACCAGGTTTGCCTGCACTTTCGAGGGGGATGCCTCGGAGCGGTTCAAGCAGGCTTTCATTGACGCCAGGGAAGAGGACGTGGTGATCATCCAGAGTCCTGCCGGGCTGCCTGGAAGGGCGCTGCGGTCTCCCTTCATCGACCAGTACCTCAAGGGGCACGTGGAGAGCAAGCCCTGCATCGCCAACTGCCTCACCCAT
>CAZBIP010000578.1:0-2068 GCA_964491885.1 uncultured Vicinamibacterales bacterium | reverse complement strand
TGTCGACGCACCTCGGCAACGGGTGCGCCAACATGATTCCGCGCCACCCGAACTTCCTCTGGGAGCAGTTGGCGGCCGACGAACTGACGGCCTCGCTCGTGGTCGACGGCCACCACCTGCCGCCGGCGACGGTGAAGGCGATGATCCGCGCGAAGACGCCGGAGCGGGTGATCCTCGCGACCGACGCCATCTCCGCGGCGGGCCAGCCCCCGGGCGAGTACCAGCTCGCGGGCGTGAAGGTCCGCCTGGACGAGAACGGGCGCGTCGCCGTGCCGGGCGCGCCGAACCTGGCCGGCTCGGCGCTCACGCTGGACCGGGCCGTCGCAAACACCGTTCGGTTCGCCGGCGTGCCGCTCGAGCAGGCGCTGGCGATGGCCTCGACCCGTCCCGCCGCGCGCCTGGGCGTCAAGGCTCAGGGGGCGCTCGATCTCGAATGGGACGCCGATGCCTTCGCGCTCCGCGTGCTCCGCGCGAGCGACTGACCCGTCTGTCGCCTGATGCGTTCGATCATGCCCGACAAGTACATCCTGCAAGTGCCCGTGACGTACGGCGCCGTGGATCGCGAGGAAACGCTCACGCTGCGGGGTGTCTTCGCGCTCCTGCAGGAAGCCGCGATCGCGCACGCGAACGCGTGCGGCGCGGGCACGAACGCGGTCACGGCCCGCGGCGAGGCGTGGGTGCTGAAGCGCATGGCAGCTGCGGTCGATCGCTACCCGCGCTACGGGGAGATGCTGCGGGTCGAAACCTGGTCGAGCGGAATTCGTGGGGCGAAGGGCTATCGCGAGTTCCGCGTCTTCGCGGGCGCGGAAGAACTCATCGCCCGCGGCTCGTCGGTCTGGGTCTACGTCAATCTCCGGACGCGGTCCGTCACCCGCGTGCCGCCCGAAGTCGCGAGCGGGTTCCCGTCAGCGCCGGAGGACGTGTATTGCCCCGATCTCGAAGACCTCGAACTGCCTCCGCCTGAGCCCGGCACGGCCGAGAGCCTGTCCCTCTCGCTGCGTTACTCGGACGTCGACGCGATGGGCCACGTCAACAACACGGTCTACCACGACCTGCTGCAGGCCGCGCTGGCGAGGCACGGGCGGCCGATCCGGCCGAAGCAGATCCGCATCCGGTATGGCAAGGGCATCGCCGGCGACACACCGGCAGTCGAGGTGCGCCTCGGGCCGCGCTCAGATGGCGCCCCATCGGCCTTCAGTTTCGGCCTCGGCGACGCCGTCTTCGCCCAGGGCGACGTCGCCTGATCCCCGTTCGCCAACCGTGTCGTCGCGCGTGTCGCGCCTGCGCGAACACGGCAGCCGGCTCACCTACTCTCCGAGCGCCTCGATGTCGGCCAGATCCTTCAGGCGCCCGGCAGCCCGCTTGTTCCGAACGAAGGCGTCACGGCCGATGAACGGAAGCTCGCGGGCGCCACACCTCGCTTCGACGTGCCCGGCCCAGGCCTCCTCCCAGCCGACACCGCTGATATCGCTCATCACGTGGATCTGAACGGGCTCGACCCCCATCTGAATCACTCTTGACGGGTTGACGACGTCTTCGGGACGGAGGCCAGCGGCGGGAAATCCGAACGCCAGAAGCGCGTCGAGCAGGCGTTGCGCGTTCTCGAGCGTGGGTTTCAGAAAAACGTCGATGTCGCCGGTGTAGCGGGGAACGCCGTGGCAGGCCAGGGCGTAGGCGCCGACGATGAGAAACTCAACCCCGTTGGCGGTCAACGATCCGAAGAACTCGTCGAAGTCCGGCGCCAGTTCCATCGTGCTGCCTCCGCAGGAACTCGACGGCGGCAAGCCGTTCTTCCGGGGGGCGGCTGCCCCAGTACTTCCGCGAGGCGGAGCCACCGGCGTGTTCGCCGGCAGTCACCATGCGGACCGTCCGTTGCAGCCGGAACTTCACGGCATCAGTATAGCCGCAGGAGCGAACGGCGCCTGTCCCGTCGCTTGGTTGCCGGCCTCGTGCGGCAGCAGTTGGGCGGCCCGCGAGCGGGGCCGCCCCTGTCGCCCCGGGCTCAGCGTCCCCCGCCGAGCATCTTGCCGAGCACGCCGCCGAGGATGTCGGTCACCAGCCCGCCTCC
>CAZBIP010000577.1:0-2083 GCA_964491885.1 uncultured Vicinamibacterales bacterium | reverse complement strand
TTTCTCCGAGGCCCCACTTGCCGAACTGGCCCGTCGCGTAGCCCGCGGCCTTGAACTCGTCGGCGATGGTGCGGTCGGAATCGCGGAGCGACTGGATCTCGAGGTTCGCCGCGCCGGCGTTGCCGCGGACCGACACGTGCCCCGTGTGCCGGCCCGTCATCAGCACCGCGCGGGACGGGGCGCACACGGTCGATCCTGCGTAGAACTGCGTGAAGCGAAGACCTTCGGCGGCCAGCCGGTCGATGTTCGGGGTGCGGATCTTCTGCTGACCGTACGCGCCGACGTCCCCGTAGCCGAGGTCGTCGGCAAGGATGAAGACGACGTTCGGGAGGGCCGCGGCGGAACGCGCCGCCGGCGGCCGAGGCGGCTCCTGGGGTGATCCCGAAGCCGGCCAGGACCACGCCGCGAGCAGGACAGCCGAAGCCGACATCATCACGCGCCATCCAGTCATGGGACTTCACCCTACACCAGCCGGAGCGGCGGCGCCAGAGCGGAGGCGGTGGCCCGCCGGATCCCCACCCCCTGCCTGATCGGATCGGCCCTGCCGGGCGGGCCTCATGGCCAGGCGTTCATGTGCCGATATCGTTCGTGCCGCGTCCCGTCAGCACAGCCCCCCAGCGAGGGCAGGACCGTGAACAACCCGGACGTCGATCCGTCGGTCGAGGTCGCTCACCTCCGGCGCCTGCTGGACATCCAGCCCGGATGTCTCATGCGGATCGGCGCCGACGGGACCATCCTCGCGGCCAGCGACGCCGCTCTGAGGCTGGTCGGCGTGGCGTCCGTCGGGGAGGCGCTCGGGCGGGACTCCGCGGACTTCATCTCGCCCGGCCTGCGCGGCCGCTGGCGGACCTTCGTCGCCGCCGTCACCCGTGGGGGTCCGGCATCGATGGAATGCGAAATCGCCGCGTCTACGGGCGCCCGGCACACGACGCTCTTTCACGGCGTGCCCATCCCGGACCATCCCGACGGCGTGGCGTCCCTGCTCGTCGCGGCGCGCGCCGTCTCGGCGCAGCGCCACCTCGAAGCGGCGATGGTCGGCCTTGAAGATCAGCTCTTCGAGCGCGACGCCGAGTGCGCCCAGGTACTGGAGCGCCTCGCGGAGGCGGAGGCGAAGTGCGCGCGCGCGCTCGAGGACCTTCAGCAGCTCGAGATCGCTCTGGAGGATTTCGCCTCGCGCCAGCAGCAGATCGTCGACGCGTGCGCGGCGGCGACGGCCGATCGCGATCGGCTCGTGCGCGTGCTGCGTGCCTGCGCGGCCCGGCTCGAAGCGCTGGCCGACGACGTGCCGGCTGCTGCCGGTGAACTCGGCGGCGACGAATCGCCGGCCGTGCCGAGCTTCTACTCCGGGGGAGAACTTCCATGACGAGCGAGCCAGCCGCCCGCCGTTACGCGGCGTCTGCGTTTCCGGAGATCGACGGCGTGCGGCTGAATCCGTCCGGCGCGCCGGCCACTCTCGTCAACCTCTCGGCGACGGGGGCGCTCATCGAGTGCGCCAGTCGCGAACTGCCAGGCCGCGCGCTGACGCTCGAGTTCCTCGGGGCGTTCGTTCCGGCGTCGATCGGCGGACGGGTGGTCCGCTGCGACGTGTCGGGCATCGCGGCCGACGGATCGCTTCGCTATCACCTCGGCGTCGCGTTCCACGCGCGCATCGCCCTGGCGAACGACGTTGAGGCCGACGGCGTGCCCAGCGGGGCGGTTCGACCCGCAGACTCCGGCGCGGGGCTGGCTGCATCGGCCGCGTGTGCCCCCGCGCTTCGCAACCGCTGGTAGCACTCCTTCCCGGAGGCGGCGCTTGCCGCCGCCACGACCCGCCCCAGCGAGCATGCCAAGCGGCCGTCCGGCCGCAGGCGCAGCGGCGCGCCTCCCTCCCTCGCATCCGTGCACAGGACCGCCGTGTCCGCGTCGGCCCAGAGCCGCCGGCGGCGCATCCGCGCGAGGCGGCCTTCGGCTACACTTAGCGGCGGTGTATCGAGGAGCAGGCATGGCGACTCCAGGCATTTCGTGGTCCGGCATCGTCACGCGCATCGCGTTCGCGCTGGCGCTCGTGCTGCTCACGTTCAACCCGAGCGGCTGGTCGTTCTAT
>CAZBIP010000576.1:0-2084 GCA_964491885.1 uncultured Vicinamibacterales bacterium | reverse complement strand
GCCACGACGTCCACCATGCTCCGGTGGTTGATGCAGTAGACCGTGGGCCGCCCGGCGACCACGTGCTCGAACCCCTCGAGGCGGAGCCGGACGCCGAGCAGCCGCCTGAGCCACCTGATCGCGAAACGGCTCAGGACGACGACGAGCCCGGGGCGCCCGGCCACGGATGCGTACAGGAGCGCCGGCACCGCCACGAGGATGAGATAGAGGCCGAGCATGAGGTACGCGGCCGACGAGCGCAGCCAGCACAGGAGCGTGCCCATGGTGTGGGGGCATGTTACCGCATGACTGCCCGTGACGGTTCGCGCTCATCCATGCTACCGTTCCGATGACGCGGACCGACGGCGGACCCGGAGCCGGTTTCCCGCCCGGGTCCGCCTGCCTGGCCATCCCGATTCCCGGAGCGTGCCGCATGCCCCGAATCCTCCGCAAGGACGTCCTGGCGCCCGACGTCGTCCGCTTCTGGATCGAGGGCGCGCACATCGCCCGCAAGCGCAAGCCGGGACAGTTCGTCATCGTTCGCACGACGGCCGAGGGCGAGCGCATTCCACTGACGATTGCCGACGTCGACAAGGCCGGCGGCGCCGTGTCCGTCATCGTGCAGGGCGTCGGCAAGTCCACGCGGCAGCTGAACGCGATGCGCGAGGGCGACGAGATTCTGGACCTGGCCGGTCCGCTGGGCCGCCCGACCGACCTGCACCCGGGCCGGCGCGTCTGCTGCATCGGCGGCGGCATCGGCACGGCCGTCGTCTACCCGATCGCCTGCGGGTTCAAGGCGCTCCAGGGCCGCGTGGTCGCCGTGATCGGCGGGCGCACGAAGGACCTCCTGATCCTCGAACGCGAATTGCGCGAGGTCGCCGACCGCGTCGTCGTCACCACGGACGACGGGTCTTACGGCGCCAAGGGGCTCGTGACGGACGCCCTGAAGGCGCTGCTCGCGGAGGGGGAGGTGTTCGACGAGGTCGTGGCGGTCGGCCCACTGCCGATGATGCGGGCCGTCGTCGAGGTGACGCGGCCGCTCGGGATTCGGACCACGGTGAGTCTGAACCCCATCATGCTCGACGGCACGGGCATGTGCGGCGGATGCCGGGTGTCCGTGGGCGGCGAACAGAAGTACGTGTGCGTGGACGGGCCCGAGTTCGACGGGCACCTGGTGGACTTCGCGGAACTCTCGGCGAGGCTGGGCGCGTATCGCGAGGACGAGCAGGCCTCGCTGCGCCTCTACGAACAGCGGGCGGCGGGCGGCGGCGAGTCCGCCTGAGGCCGGACGACGGTCCGGGATGCCATCCATGGCCAAGAAGATCACCCAGAAGACGAAGACCCCCATGCCGCTCCAGGACCCGGTGGAGCGTGCCCGCAATTTCGAGGAAGTGGCCCTCGGCTATCCGGTGGACCTCGCCGTGCTCGAGGCGCAGCGGTGCATCCAGTGCAAGAACGAACCGTGCATCGCCGGGTGCCCGGTCGAAATCGACATCCCGGAGTTCATCCGGCAGGTCGGAGAGCGGGACTTCGAAGGCGCCTTCCGCACGCTCATGGACCGCAACGTGCTGCCCGCGGTCTGCGGCCGCGTCTGCCCGCAGGAGGAGCAGTGCGAACTCCGCTGCACGCTCGGCGTCAAGTTCGAGCCGGTGGCCATCGGCCGCCTCGAGCGTTTCGTGGCGGACTACGCGGCGATGGTGAAGTTCACGGACGACACGCCGCCGAAGCCGGCCACAGGACACCGGGTGGCGGTGGTCGGATCGGGCCCGGCCGGGCTGACCGTGGCGGCCGACCTGGCCAAGATGGGGCACCAGGTCACGGTCTTCGAGGCGCTGCACAAGGCCGGCGGCGTGCTGGTGTACGGGATCCCCGAGTTCCGCCTGCCGAAGTCGATCGTCGAGCGGGAGATCGACGGGCTCAGGCGCCTCGGCGTGGAGATCAAGACGAACCACGTCATCGGCCAGACCTTTACCGTGGACGAACTGTTCAGTGAACTCGGGTTCGAGGCGGTCTTCATCGGGACCGGCGCGGGGCTCCCGACCTTCCCGAGAATCCCGGGCATCAACCTCATCGGCGTGTACTCGGCCAACGAGTACCTGACGCGT
>CAZBIP010000575.1:0-2095 GCA_964491885.1 uncultured Vicinamibacterales bacterium | reverse complement strand
ATCCAGCACACGACGCTGCAGTGGGAACGCGGCCCTGACGCCTGCTGCCCGCGCGCGGCCGTCTGAACACGTCCCGGCCGGATTACCCTTCGATTCGACCCAGGATCCGCGTCAGGGCCTCATCCGGCGGCGCGGCCTTGCACGGCTCCGGGCTGCTCGCCCAGAGGTCCCGCGCCAACCGGGCATGGTCTTCGGCGGCGTCTGACGGAGACGCGGGCGGGCGCTTCGAGTCCAGCACCTTCCGGGCGGTGGCCATCAGGCTCGAGGCCTGACCGCCCTCCCCGACCGGTCCGCAGGACTCAACGGCGGCGACGGCGGCAGACAACAGCGCCAGGCTCCGCGTGAGCCGCTCACGCGAACGGAGTCCTGGGAGCGTGGGGTCCAGGGTTAGCAGGCGGCCGCAGAGCGCCAGGCGCTCGGTCACGACGCTGCCGGCTGGATCGAGACGCCGCGCCCGCTCGAAGGCCGTCCGCGCCGCCCGCCAGTCCCCTCTCGTCAGCTCGGCCTCGCCGACGCCTTGCCAGGCCCGTCCGTCGCGCGGCGACGCCTGCAGCACCTGGCGAAACACATCCAGGGCTTCCGGCGACGATCCGAGCGTGATGAACTCCTCTCCGATCCGGTTCAGCACGGAGGGATCCTCCGTCCGCTCCGCCAACTGGAGGAGTTCGGCGACTGCCAGCCGGGGTGACCCGGTCCTGCGCAGCAGTTGGACCAGTTCGAACACCGTCTCGATGCGCTCCCGCTCGGCGCCGACGGGCCACGAGCCCTCGATCGCGCGGCCGAAGGACGCCACGGCTTCCTCCGTGCGCCCGGTCGCCGCGGCGATTCTCGCGAGGGCCAGGTGCGCGGGCGTGCGGCCAGGGTCGCTGGCGAGGACGTCTCGCAAGTACATCTCGGCTTCATCCGCCCGCTCCGTCTTCGCAAGCGCCAACGCGAGGGCGAGCCGGTAGTCGTTGTTCCGCGTCAGCGACAGGGCGGCCCTGTAGCGCTCGATCGCCTCGGCATCGCGGCCTCGGCGGACGTGCTCGTTTCCCGCCTCGAAATGCTGCGCGGCGGTCTCGATCCGCGAGGCGTTGTACCGGTGCGTCAGGAACCCCGCCAGCGCCAGGAGGCCAACGACACCGACCAGCCCGGCCGTCAGCAGCACTCTCGGGGACGCGAGGTCCTTCCTTCCTGCCAGGGCCTCACCCTCGTCATCGTCGTCGCCCGGGAAGCGCGTCAGGTCGTCGAGCGACACGGTCCCCAGCAGCTCGGCGGGGTTCGCCCTGCTCACCACGGGGAGCGTCGTCACGCCCGCCCGGGCCAGACGATGCAGGACGATGTCGGTGGTCTGGTCCGGGTGGACGTGGGGTACGGCCCCCGACGGCCCGCCTGCGCCAACGAGGTGCAGGATGGGCCGATCAAGCGCGCCGGATCGTACGGCGTCCCGCAGCGCCGCCTCGGTCAGCATCCCGAGGAACCGCTCGCCGTCCATCACGGGCCAGGCGCCCCGGCCGTCCGCCGTCCCGCGCACGGCATGATCGGCCACTCGATCCGCCGACCTCACCGTGTCGGTCTCGACGGTCATCATCAGCTCGACGGTGCGTCCCTCGGCGCGCGCGCGGGCGGGCGGCAAGTGTACCTGCTGCTGACTGAGCAGCGCGCTGTAGACCGCCTCGGGCTGCAAGCGCCGCGAGACGAAGTAGCTGACGAGATTGGCAATCATCAGCGGGACGATAATCGCGTAGTCCCGCGTGACCTCGAAGATCATGATGACCGACGTCATCGGCGCCCGGATGATCCCGGCGAAGGCCGTGCCCATCCCGACGAGCGCGTACGCTCCGGGGCTGCCCGTCAGATCCGGCAGGAGGCCGTGCGCGATGGCGCCGACCGTGCCGCCGAGCATTGCGCCAATGAAGAGACTCGGCCCGAAGATCCCGCCAGCGTTGCCCGACGCGTAGGACGCGGCCGTGGCGACCACCTTCAAGGCCAACAACAGCGCCATGGCGCTGAGCACGACCCGGCCGTTCAGCGCGTCTCCGACGTGGCCGTACCCGACGCCGAGCACATCCGGCACGAACCAGCCGATCAGGCCGACCGCCAGTCCGCCCGCCGC
>CAZBIP010000574.1:0-2099 GCA_964491885.1 uncultured Vicinamibacterales bacterium | reverse complement strand
GTCGGCGCGGATCTTCGCCGCCACGCCGTGCCCGAAGAAGATCAGCGTGGGCAGGAGCGCCAGCGCGTACACCCACAACCCGCGTCGCGCGAAGAACACGCGGCGCAGTTCGACCTTCGCGATCGTCCACGCCTGGCGCATCCGCACGGAGAAGGACGGGGCGGCGCCGACCTGGGCAGGATCGAAGGGCGTGTGTCGAAGGGCCACGCTACTCGCCTCCGATCAGGTACTCGTACAGCGCGTCCACGTTCTCGTCGGCCGGCACGACCGCCTCGATGCCGTGGCCGCCTGCGGCGATCCGCCCGAGCGCGCGCGCGAACTGCTCCCGGTCCCGCGTCATCACCAGCATGCCCATCCCGTCGTCGTTCAGCCTGATCTCGGTGACGCGATCCTCGCCGAAGAGCAGCGCCGCCACCTTCGAAGCGTCACGGCAGCGGATGACGTACTGGCTCGGGTGCTCGTCGATCTCGTCGCGCACGTCGCGGATCTTCCCCTCGGCCACGATCGTCCCGTTGGCGATCAGCACGATCTGGTCGCTGATGAGATCCACTTCCTGGAGGACGTGGCTCGAGATGATGACGTGTTTCCCCTGGGCCGCCCAGGATCGGAACAGATCGATCGTCTCGGCGCGCACGAGCGGGTCCAATCCGTTCAGCGGTTCGTCCAGCACCAGCAGTTCGGGCTCGTGCGCGATGGCCTGCGCGAGCCGCACCCGCTGGCGCATGCCCTTCGAGTAGGCCGCCACCTTGCGGGTCGCCGCGTCGGTCAGCCCCAGGCGCTCGAGCGCCTTCCACGCCCGTTCCTCCGCCTCCGAGCGCCCGTATCCGAACAGCAGCAGCCCGGTCGTGATGAAGGTGAACCCCGTCGCCCAGCGCGGCGCCGTGTCGTACTGCGTCGCGTACCCGGTGATCCGCATCAGGGCTTCGGGATCGCGCGGGGAGATCCCGCGCATGAGGACGCACCCGTGGTCCGGGAAGATCAGCCCGGTCATGAGGTTCATGAGGGTGGTCTTGCCGGATCCGTTCGGCCCGACCAGGCTCGTGATCCCGGGCGGGATGTTGAGCGTGACGCGGTTGACGCCCAGCACCTCGCCGTAGAACTTCGAGACCTCCTCGAAGACCACCGCCGGCGGCTTCTGCGCGTTCACGCATCGGCGAGTCTCGCCGTACGCGTCGGCAGAGGCGCACGCGCTTCGGCCGGCCTCGTCGTCGCCTTCGGCGGATCCGGGCGGCCTCATGACACGATCTCCACCGGGCGCAGCTTGCGCTCGATGACCAGCGCGAGCAGCAGGATCATCACCGCGAGCGCGCCTGCCGACGCCCAGGCGCCCGGGCCCTCGGGCGGCTCGACGCCGAGCAGCGCGCACCACACCCGGTTGACCGACCACGCCGGGTCGAGGAGGTGCCCCCACGTCACCCGCAGGACGTCGTCGACCATCGCGGCCACGCCGCTCAGGACGAAGAAGAAGGCCAGGCTGATGGCCGCCGCCACGACTCTCCACTTCACGTACGCGGAACTGGCCAGCGCCACCAGGCTCAGCACCACCAGCCACAGGAGAAACCCGGCGACCATGCCCGCGCCGAGCGTCCAGTTCCCCCGGAACCACCAGCCGCCGGCCAGCCCCACCTGGAGACCGAACAGGAGCAGGCCCGGGATCCACGTGACGATCGACAACATCCCCATGAGCACCGTCAGCCGGGCGAGCGCGTAGCTCCAGCGCGTCAGCGGCCGGCTGAAGTAGAGCGGCAGCGCGTTGTTCGCGAGATCCGGCGCGATCAGCCCGGGCCCGGCCAGGGCGGCGAGGAAAACCGCGAATCCGGCCTGGACGTACATGAAGATCGAGAAGAACTTGCCGTTGACCTGGATGAACTCCTTGAACTCGTCCTCGAGCCCCTGCAGCAGGTCCGCGTGATTGGTGAGGTAGATGAAGCCGGCGCACAGCACGGGCCAGACGAACGCCGCCATCGTCAGCAGGACGACCAGCCGCTGCTGGTAGAGCCTTCCCCAGGCGTAGCGGGGCAACACCATGAACCGCGTCCATCGCCCCGTGAGGGGTCCCCGATAGCGCCGATATCCGCGTTTGTAGACCGCCATCCCGC
>CAZBIP010000573.1:0-2101 GCA_964491885.1 uncultured Vicinamibacterales bacterium | reverse complement strand
TCGCGAAACGGTCCGGCAACTCGAAGAAGCCGAATTCCTCCGACGTGAAGAGGATGACGTCCTCGGCCAGGCGGCTGAGGTGGACCATCGCGAGCGAGCAGGCGAACAGGAAACCGGCGACGAAGTCGCGGTCCGACGAGGCGTCGAGGCTGTTCGCGACGACCCGTGAGAAGCCGAGCCGGGCCGCGAGGAACCTCGTGTCGACATCGAACGTCGTGCCGGCAATCGCCCCGGACCCGAGCGGCATCTCGTCGGCATCGTCGGCCGCGCGCGCGAAGCGGCCGGCATCCCGCCGGAACGCCGCCGCGTGTGCCAGGAAGAAATGGGCCGCCAGGATCGGCTGCGCCCTCCGCATGTGCGTGTACGACGGCATGACCGCTCCGCCGCACGCCTCGGCCCGGGACGCGAGGGCGGCCACCATCGCCTTCAGCCTGCCGACGATGACGGGGACGCGCCGCTTGAGGTAGAGGCGCAGGTCGAGCGACACCTGCTCGTTGCGCGACCGGCCCGTGTGCAGGCGCTTGCCGGCCTCCCCGATTCGCTCGATGAGGTGGCGCTCGACGAACGCGTGGACGTCTTCGTCCGGACCGTCGACGAAGGCCGGGTCGCGCCGGCCGGCTTCGAGGATGGCTTCGAGACCGCCGGCAATCGCCGCCGCATCCTCGCTGCCGATGGCGCCGGCCCGGGCGAGCGCCTCGGCCCACGCCAGGCTGCCCTCCACGTCCTCCTCGAAGAGCCGCCGGTCGAACGGAAGCGAGACGCCGAACGAGAAGACCTCCGCGTCGGGCTCGGCGTCGAAGCGTCCGGACCAGAGGTGCGGCCCGGGCCGGCCGTCTCCGTTCATGCCTTCGCCATCCTGTCGAAGCGGGAGGCCACTGAAGCGGCGGCCGCCGCGTCGCGGCAGATGACGAGCACGGTGTCCTCTCCGCCGACGGTGCCGATCACGCCGGACATCCTGGCGGCGTCGACCGCGCTCGCGAGCGGCTGCGCCTGGGCCAGGCCGGTCTTGAGCACGACCAGTTGCATCGACCGCTCGACGCCGGTCAGGTATTCCGCCACCGCGCGCTTCAGCCGGGCCGCGGCGACGTCCGGCGCCGCGCCCTCGGATCCAGGCCGGTGATAGGCGCCGTCGCCGCTCGCCTTGACCAGCCCGAGGTCGCGGAGGTCGCGGGACAAGGTGGCCTGGGTCACGGAGAACCCCAGCCCCTTCAGCCGCTGCCGCAGGTCCTTCTGGCTCGACAGCGAGTCGTGATCGACGAGATCGAGAATGGCCGCCTGCCTTCGCGTCTTCATCAGGATGCATCCTACCCCATTGCCCCTTCGGGGTAGTGCAGCGCGAGGCGCAGCTCCTTCGCCAGCGCCTCGACGGACCCGCCCTTGCTCCAGGCGCCCTGCGTCTCGAAGCGCAGGTCGCCGATCCGGTGGCCCCACGGGGCGAGGACGCGGCCGATGGCGCGGAAGTCGCCGCGGTCGGCATGCTCCTCGTCGAGGCGCCTGACAACGTCGGGCGCGACGCGCAGGAAAGCGCGCAACGCCGCCGACGACTTGATGCTGTACTTCCGCCCGTTCCAGGCGGCGCCGAAGACGAGGGCGATCTGCTTGAAGTAGTTGACGAAGAAGCGCTTCGCCTCGTCGTGGAACTCCTGCGTCCGGCGCGGCCCGCCGAAGGCGTCGGACTGGAAGAGGCGCTTGAGTTCCTGGGCGAGCGGCGCCTGGGCCACGCTGCCCTTCCCGACGCCGAGCAGCTTGATGTCCAGGTACAGCGGCGAATCGTCGCGGTCGTTCAGCGCCCGCACGACGTCGTGCGCTACGGCGAGGCCGGCGTCCCGGTAGAGCTGCCGGCCCGAGAGGCTCACGAGGTGCGACGAGTTCAGCCGCGTGTGCTTGGCGTTGATCGTCACGAACATCTGGACGATGTGGTCCTCGGGCAGTCTGTCGAAGATCACCGCCGGCACCGCGAACGTCTCGAGGCCGAACCGCTCGATATCCGCGTGCATCGCGAGGAGGCGGTGCTGCCCGTCGATCGCCCGCAGGATGCCTTCGCGTTCCGGCACCTTCAGGGTGCCCAGGTTCGAGCCCTCCTCGACGGGCGCGAACGCCA
>CAZBIP010000572.1:0-2104 GCA_964491885.1 uncultured Vicinamibacterales bacterium | reverse complement strand
ACACGCGGCGGAACAGCGCGCGGTAATCGGCCTGGTGGCGCGCCAGGAGTTCGTGGTATCCGCGCCGGGAGGCGGCCTCCATCGCGGAGGCCGCGGCCGCTTCAGGGTCGCCGCCGACGTCGCGGAAGTTGCGGAAGGACGTGGCCGCGGTGACGAGAATCGTGGCCGAGTCCGAACCGGCAACCGACACGCGTCCGCCGGCGGCCGTGGTCGTTCCGCTGTCGCTGACCACCCGGAGCAGGATGGCGAACCGGGTGCCGTCGGCGCCAACCCGTCCCGAGAGGCGCAGCGTGCGCGCGTCAATCGCATCGGTCCCGGCGCCGGCGTGCGGCGTGGTGAGCGTCGCGCTGAACGTGAGCCCGCCAGGCCGATCCGACGTCACCCGCCCGACGATCACCTGGTCGGGGTGGCTCGAGAAGGCCGTGCGCTCGAAGCGCACCCCGCCGGCGCCGTACGTCACCGTCGAAACCGCGCCGTCCAGATCGAGCTCGCGGCGGTAGTCCGCGTGCGTGTCGTGGCCGGTGAACTGCACGAGCAGGTCCCCCAGCGGCTGGTACATCTCCTGGCGCAGCGGGACGCTCATGAACTCCCGCGTCGCGAGGTCCTCGGCCTCCTTCTGCTTCCCTTCCGCCAGGAGGCGCCTGATGACCGGGAGATGCGCGGCGGCACCTTCGTGCTGGTAGGCGTGCGGCTTGCCGGTCCAGAGCGAGTCCTCGTTCAGTTGCAGCCGCTCCTCAGGCACGCCCCCGAACACCATCGCGCCCAGCCGGCCGTTGCCGATCGGCAGCGCCTCGGTCCAGTAGCGCGCGGGCTGGCGGTAGGACAGCCGGAGCGGGTTGCCAGCGGCCACTGCCTGCGCGTGGATGAGCCCCTGAGTCGGCGCCCAGCCGGCGGCGGACAGCGTGAACAAGGTCACCACCATCCCCGTCACGGACGTGCGACGCCGATCGAAGACGGACCTTCGTTCCGTCTTCAGGGCGTCCGCGTTCCTTCCCGCTGCTGTTGTCCGGCTCACGCTGCCTCCAAACGTGCCTGGCACAAGACGGTACGGTCCGCGTCCGCACCCGTCAACTCGCTTCCAGGCGGCTCGACTCCGCGTCCCTGCGGCAGGCGGTTAGGGGCTAGCGCTACGCCATCATCGTCGCGCCGATGCGTGAGCAGATCCGCCAGCAGCCGGGGGTCTGGAGGGATCTGCTCCCGGCGGGCGACTCGGCCCGACGGCCACACTCTGGGCACGGCTCGGTCGCCAGTAGGCGATGCTAGCGATGCAGCCCTCGCTGCGCAGCCCAGCCCTTCCAGTACCGAATGTAGTCGCCGGGCGCGACCCTGAAGCGCTCGAAGCTTGGGGCGTGAGTATCGTCCCCGGTGAGTTCGGCAAGGGCGATGACCGCCGTGTACTGAACCTCCATCCCGGGGTCATTGAGAGCGAGCACCAAAGGTGCAACGGCACGCTCAGAATGCATACTCCTCAGAGCCTGAGCCGCTGATTCGCGCGTCCGCACGTCCTCCGCCTTGAGGAGGCGGGCGAGTGTGGGGATGGCATTGGTGTCCCTTATTGACCGGAGATCCTCGCGTAAGGCATCGAATACCGACGACGGGAGCTGAGGGCCTTCCCCAAGCAGGGCCCCTACTACCGCCGGCAGACCGGACACGTCGTTGTGCAAGAGCAGCGCTCCGACCGCGCATACGCCTACAGACCGGTCTGAGTCTTCCGACGCCCTTCGCAGCGCGAGCGTGATCTGAGGAGCAGCCAACCTCTTGACATCGAAGACCAGCAGACGTTTCTCCTCCGCACTGAGTGTCGACGAGTCCAGTGTCGCTGCCAACACCGAGGCGACGCGCTCAAGCGGAGCGCCTCCCTGTTGCGTACCAACTGGAACCGCCGGGAGAGTCAGGTAGTGCGGATTGGTGAAGCGACAGTCGTCCTTATCGCCCAACAGGAAGAAGACCCGGTATTCACTCTCACGAAGGTCATATGGCGGGGAGACGTACACGCCCGCATCGAAGCTGCACTCCAGGCTAGCCTCTCCTGTTCCCTTGAGGTACGAGTCCACGTCTATCGTCGCGGCGGAGGCTCGCGTTCGGCGACTCGTCGTCGGCGACG
>CAZBIP010000571.1:977-2106 GCA_964491885.1 uncultured Vicinamibacterales bacterium | reverse complement strand
AGGCGACGACGGAGAACGCCCGCGCGAACCGGGTGTTCCTGGAGAAGGTGCTCGCATCGATCTAATCGGGATTCGGGATTCGGGACTCGGGATTCGAATTGGTGACACTTTCCGATGCGCGATTCGGAAAGTGTCACCGATTCGCGCCGGGAGGCCGAGGCAGCGGTGCGTGATCCGGCCGGGTCACCTCGACGAAGCCGCCGCCTTCCCACCGCAGGACTGGCCAGAGCCTGCGCTCTTCCGCCTCGCTCGAGAACGGATGCCTGAGCAGTCCCCGCCCCTCGAGGATCCGGTGGATGACCTCGTACTTGTCGCCCAGCTCAGCCTTGACGACGTGGAGATCGGCGTCGAGGACGTAGCCGCTGAGCGACGTCGCGAGGCTCTGCTCGTACGAGACGAACGGCTCGGCGCCGTGGTGCACCTGGAGCAGCACCTGGCCGAGATCGTCGATGCGGACGTCGATGACGCTCGAGTACGTCGCGGCTTCGATGGCGGCTTCGAGGCGCGGGAACACCAGGTACTGGAGCGGCACCGCCGCGGGACAGCCGGTGCACTGGTAATGGGGGTTCACCGCCGGCGAGGTGGCCGACGGCGACTGTTCGTCGAGCACCGCCAGGCTGGCTCCCTTGAACTCGTTGTTCGTCCCGCCCACGAACACGAGCCGGCGCGAGCCGACGGCCGCCTGCTCCAGCGACGTCACCTGGCCGGCACTCCAGTACCGTCCGAGGACGCGCCCCCTTGGATCGAGCTTCTCGACGACGGTCGGGAACTCGCTCAGGTGAGAAGAGACGAACCAGACGTTGTGCGGTGTGCCGGCGTCGCCGGTGGCGCGCACGAAGAACCCCCGCCACGGCGGCGCCGCGGTCAGCGGCCCGAACGCCACGGTGTCCACGGGTTGATGGCGGAAGCGTTCGGATCCGTCCGCGTTGAAACAATAGAGCCCCCGGCTGGCTGTCGCCGTGGGCTCGTGCACGAACAGCACTTCCCGGCTCCCGTCGCCGTCGATGTCGCCGACGACCGGCGCGCCCGGGTTCGGGCCCGCCGCGGTCCGATACGCGGCGTCGGTGAGCCCGGCGCCGAATCGGCGCTCCCAGATCAGCCGGCCGCTGTCGTCGCGGACCCTGAGCAC
>CAZBIP010000571.1:0-967 GCA_964491885.1 uncultured Vicinamibacterales bacterium | reverse complement strand
AGGCGATCTTCACGCCGTGCTCGACGAGCGCAGTTGCAGGCTGGGCCCCGTCGGCCGGGCCCGCGCCTGAGCCCGAGGCTTCCGCGCCGGGACCGCGCCGGAGGGCCCACGCCGCGACCGACACCGCGACGAGCACGGCCACCGCGCCGAGCGACACCAGCGCCGGCCATCGAACGCGCCGCCGCGTCGATTCGTTCGCCGTCGCGGCGTCGTCGTCAGACCGGCTGGCTTCACCGTCGCCCGGGTGCGCCTCGGCCCGCCTGGCTTCAGCCGTGAGCCGCCAGCGCTCGAGTTCGCCGACGAACGCGTACACCGCCTCGCTGCGGCCCGGCCCCAGGCGGTGGACCGGCAGGCCCGACTCGCGCTCCCAGCGCTGGACGGTGCGGACGCCTTTGCCGAAGTGGGCGGCGATGTCCTTCCAGCCGTTCAAGCGCGAGGACGGCGGGAACGCGTCCATGGCGCCGGGCTACTTGACCTTCGTCCAGGTGTCGGTGCGGCCGATGAGCGAGATGCCGACGAAGCCGCGCACCTTGAGCACGTCGGGCTTCTCCAGGGTCATCTTGCACTTGTAGTCTTTTCCGTTCTTCGGGTCGTAAATGCGCCCGTCCTTCCAGTGGCCGGGCTTGTCGAAGCGGAAATCGCGGAGCATGCGAAGGCCCAGGACCGGGTCGTTCCGCTTGGCCGGGTCGGGGTTCTCGCGGTCCACCTTCGTCTTGCCGGCCATGCCTTTGGGGTCGTCAGCCGGATACTCCGGAACCTGCAGCCAGACGATCTTGCCGAAGTACTTGTCCCCGTCCTTGTAGATCTCGACGTGGGCGGTGCCTTCGCCATTGAGCCACGTGCCGAGAATGGCGTCCGCATCCTGGGCGAGGGCGGGCGGTGCCCAGAGTAGCAGGCAAGCCGCAGCCAGCAGGGCGCTCGTTCGCTTCATCGTGGTGAGTCCTCCGCAGGGATGATAGATCGGAAT
>CAZBIP010000570.1:0-2107 GCA_964491885.1 uncultured Vicinamibacterales bacterium | reverse complement strand
CCTCCGCGCTTCGCCCGGAGGCGACGCCGGCGAAGCGCGGAGGAGGTGATCAGGGGCTCGCCGGGCAGTCACTCGTGGTCTTGCACGAGTCGTCGTCGCAGTCGACCTTGCCGTTGCCGTTGCTGTCGATCTTGTCGGTGCAGGAGGTCTCGTAGCCCGTGCAGATGAAGAACGGCGTCAGGCAGTCCTCCTTGTTTGGGTTGTCGCCACCCTGGCAGGTGCGGCACTCCTCGACCTTCGTCTTGTCGATGCAGGTAATCGCGCAGCTGCTGATGGAGCAGAGGATGGTGGCCACGAAGCAGGTGCTGCAGGCCTGGGAGAGCCCCGTCTCCGCCTCGACGCACGTCTGCGAGCAGGCCTGCGGGTCGGTGTCGGTCAGGCACGGGCGCGATCCGCAAAAGAGCTGCCGGTCGGCCGCGGCGTGTTGAGGACGGCGGCATGAACAGATCATGTGGGCGATCCGGCTTGCCAAGCGGCGGCGTCTCTGATCTACGGTTCGCGTGGACGTCGAACGCGCGACAGCGGTGCCGGACGAGCTTCGGGCGAAGCTTGCGGAGAGCTTCGGAAGCTGGGACGATCGGATCGCATCGGCCGTGCTGGAGATCCTCAACGCGTCGGGCCCGGTGGAGTTCCGCGATGCGGAACGCGAGGTCCACGCGATGATGCGGGACCGGGCCGACCGTCTCGTAGCTGCGGCGTTGCAGCACCGGACCTCCGCGCCCGAGTTCGTCGAACCATGCCGCGCGCGCGCCCACGAGGCTGCGGCTGCCATGGGCGTGGTCTTGAGGTCCAACGGTGAGCGCGAGACTCGGGTCCAGCTGCTCGGCGGTACCACGGTGCCGCTTTCGACGCTTCGCCTGAGGCCTGAGGCGCAGCGCAAGCCTGGACGCAAGCGGGGCGTGGGACGGAGGGGTAAGGCTGGCACAGGCTTCTACCCGGCGCTGGCCGAACTTGGGATCACAGCGCTCGCGACTCCGGCGCTCATGGCCGAGGTGGCGCGGGAGGTGACGGAGTCCAACTCGGTCCAGGTCGCTCGTGCGAGCCTGCGGGAGCGTGGCATCGACATCCTGCACAAGAGCGCGCTGCGTCTGACATGGCACATGGCAGATCGCGCGCTCGCTGCGCGAGAAGCGGCTATGGCGGAACTCGCCGCTCACGGGCCACCGAGGGCCGGCGAGTTCGCAGGCCGGCGTATCGTCGTCAGCATGGATGGAGGTCGCTTGCGCATCCGGGAGAACCCGAAGGCTGGCCGACGCAACGCCGAGACGCACCATCGTCGGTACGCGGCACCTTGGAAAGAGCCCAAGGTCATGACGATCTACGCCATCGACGATACGGGCGAGCGCGACCGAAGCGTGGACGTCTTCATCGACGCTACGATGGGCAACGCCGACGAGGCCCTGAAGCTTCTCGTGGGCCATCTCCTCCTCCGCGGCGGCCACCTGGCCGAGCACATCACGCTGACGGGCGACGGCGCCGACTGGATATGGGGCCGCGCCGAGGATCTGCGTGCCGCCGTCGGGATGCCGCCAGAGCGGTTCACGGAGGTCGTCGACTACTACCATGCCTGCGAGCACCTCCACGCCGTCGCGGCGATCCCGAAGGACTGGGAGGCGGCCGATCGCTCGAAGTGGATCAAGGTCGCAGAGAAGCACCTGTACGCGGGCGACATCGACAAGGTCCTCGACGACATCGAAGGTCTCCGCGTGGGGCGCCGAGGAACCGCCATCGGCAAGTGCACCAGGTACTTCCGTGAGCACCGCGAGCGCATGCGATACGACGACCTGCGCCAACGCGGCCTTCCGATGGGCAGTGGTGCGGTCGAGTCTGCCGTGCGGCGCGTTGTCAATCTCCGCATGAAGGGCAACAGCATCTTCTGGCTGCCCGAGCATGCCGAGGGCATGCTGCATCTTCGAGCGCAACTCAAGGCTGGCCGCTGGGAGCAACTCGTACGTGCCACCATCATTCAACCCGTCTGGCGACAACCGTCATGACGGCGATCTTTTGCGGTTCGCGCCCCCGCGCAGCCGCGCAGGCGCAGCCGCGCAGCCGGGCGCAGCCGTCGAGAGGGGCGCGAGCCCCTGTCTGATCAGGGCTAGTACCCGCG
>CAZBIP010000569.1:0-2111 GCA_964491885.1 uncultured Vicinamibacterales bacterium | reverse complement strand
TGCGGTCGCCCCAGATGATGCGGTCGCCCCAGATGATGCGGTCGCCCCAGATGATGCGGTCGCCCCAGATGATCCGGTCACCCCAGATGATGCGGTCACCCCAGATGATCCGGTTCCCGTGGACGATGCTCTTCAGGCTCGACTTGCCGCGCCCGTTCCCGCGCCCGGTCCAGAACAGCACACCGCTCCCGGCAATCGGGTCCTCGCCAATCACCGCCACGGGCACGCTAGGGCTGGGCCCGTTCACCGCCATCCACACGGCGCCGGCCGCGTTCACGCTCCCCGACCCGGCCGCGAGCACGCCCTCGGGCATGAACTGCGCCGACAGCTGCAGCGCCATCTTCACGTGCGCCTGCGTGAGCGACGGGTTCGCCTCCAGCATCAGCGCCGCCACGCCCGACACGACCCCGGCCGACACGCTCGTCCCGGCCATCCCGATCAGCCCGGACCCGTCGGCCGCCGTCATCTTCAGCTCGGCCGGCGCCGCGAGCGCGGTCGAGCTCCCGGCCGCCATGGGCGCGAACACCTTGTTCCCGGGCGCCACCACGTCGGGCTTGATCACCTTGTCGATCGCCGTCGGGCCCCTCGAGCTGTACGTCGTCACCACATCGTCGAACCGGCCGACGGTGGCCTTCGTGTTGAGCGCGCCGACGGTGATGACCTCGGGCAGGTTCGCCGGCGACGAGATGCCGCCGTACACCGGAATGTCTTCGCCGTCCACGGTCACCTTGCCGTAGTTGCCGGCGGAGGCCACGACCACGAGCCCGGCGTCGATGGTCTTCTGCACGGCCCGCGTGAGCGGGTCGTCCTCGTACGACTCGTACACCGGGTGCCCGAGCGAGATGTTGACGACGCGGATGTTCAGGCGGTCGCGGTTCTGCCGCACCCAGGCCAGCGCCCGGATGACGTCGCTCGTGTTCCCCGCGCCCTGCGCGTCGAGCACCTTCAGCGAGACGATGCGCGCGCCCGGCGCCACGCCGCCGTACCCGCCCTGGTCGTTGCCCGCGATGACGCCCGTCATGTGCGTGCCGTGGCCGAGCTGGTCGCCGCCGCCCGAGTTGGTGAAGTCGTAGCTCTCGATCACCTTGCCGGCGACGCCCGGGTGCGTGACGTCCACGCCCGAGTCGATGATGGCGACGACGACGCCGGCGCCCGAGAGGCCGGGCACGCCGCCGAAGCCGCCGGCCGCGAGCGTCGCGCCGATGGCCTCGCGCGTGACGGCCATCTGGGCGGTGACGGGCGCGTCGAGCGACAGGTGGTCGATGTCGGGGTCGCTGGCGGCGAGGTCGATCTGGGCGTCGGTGCCCCGGAGGACCGCGGCGCCGTCGAACCGCTTGTGCACCTTCAGGCCGTAGCGCTTGGCGGCCTCGACGAGCGGCTCGCCGTCGAGATGGGCGATCACCTGGAGGGTGGCGCCGTTCCGGGCCGCCAGCTTCTCGGCCAGGTCCTGCGACAGCTTCGCCCGGTGCTGCGCCGACGCCGGCGCGGCCAGGACGACGAGCAGGGCCGCAGACAGGAGGCCAATCAACGCGCGACGCACGATCGTGAACTTGCCGCTCATAACGCTCCTCCGCGGGTCAGCGCCCGCAGGACACTTGCCCGAACGCATCCGACGGTCTATCGGCCGGTCGCGGCGCCCGCTCCACGCGCATCGCCCTGAGCGAGTCCACGAGGACGCGCTGCGATCCGAGGGGGGTGCGCACGGTGGCGAGGCGGCCGTTCCTGATCAGGTAGTAGACGGTGCGGCGCGAAACGTGCAGCGCCGTGCAGGCCTGGGCCAGCGACAGGCTCCGCGCCTCGATCCGGCCGAGGGCGTCGAGGGTCTTCTGGTTGAGCCGCACGCTACACCTCCCGCTGCGTGGATGACAGAGCGAAAAGGATGCCAACGGCTGGCGCGGAACGAGACCCGTGCCAAACAGGCCAAGTGCCGCAGAATGAGGCACTTAGAGGAATGGTGCCCCAAGTGACACGCGAGCGCGCAACCCGTTGTCGGCCAACGAGTTGGCCGATCGGCCAGCAGGTTGGCCGCCCGCCGCGGCACGGGGGTGCGCGCCCTTGCACAGAAAGTGTGCCGGGAAGCTCACTTTCCGTGCACGGATGTGCAATCGCCC
>CAZBIP010000568.1:0-2117 GCA_964491885.1 uncultured Vicinamibacterales bacterium | reverse complement strand
CTGACGCGGTCCGCGCCGATGAAGTCCACCAGCACGTGCTCGTGGCACAGGGCGCTGCCGAACGCGGCCGGCGCGATCGGACCGAGCACCGTCCACACCCGGCCGTCGTCTGCCGCCGCGCTCGCCCGCGCGGTTCTTGTTCCGAGACCCGCCACGCAGGCGGCCCCGAGACCCAGCAGGAATCCCCGTCGATTCACGTCGTGCATCCCTCCCGCCTGACGCACTCCAGCGTCAAGACCATCAGTTTGACACCCGGCCAGGACGGCTCTCGGCCGGGTTCGCGTTCCAGCCTGCGTGGCTACGGTGCGTGCGGATTCCCGGCTGGAGCAGCATCTCCACCCGGATGCCCGCACGCGTGAGCATGTCGACCAGCGTGTCCAGGCTGAACAAGTCGATCCGTCCGCACATCAGGTTGCTGATCCGGGGCTGAGTCACGCCGAAGAACGCCGCAGCCTGCCGCTGGGTGAAGCGGCGCTCCCGGATGAACTCCTCGAGGCGGAAGCAGAGAAACGAGCGCAACTGGAGGGACACCGCCTCCTGCCGGGAGAATCCGAGGTCCTCGAAGACGTTCCCGCACGAATCCTGGATCGTCTCCTCGTCAATCCGCTCCTTCAGCGTCGTGGCGCGTCCGCTCGACGAGCCTGTATCGCGCCCGGGCGAGTGCGATGTCGCCCTGCCGCGTACGCCGCGACCGCTTCTGGAAGGCGTGGAGAACGTAGATGGCTTCGGCGTGCTGCGCGACATAGATGACCCTATGTTCCCCTGCCGAGTGAATCCTGATCTCCGCGGCACCCGGGCCGATGGCCCGCATCGGCCTCATGTCCAGAGGCGCCATCCCGTGCTGCACCCGGCGCAACTGCGCGCCCGCGTCGTGGCGCGCGGCACGAGGGAACCCGCGGACCTCGCGAAGCGAGGAGCCGACCCACCGGACGTGCTTGCGACCCCCGGAGTATACAAAATTTGATATCGCACGTCCAGCACCCATCAATCGGCAGACTTGCAGATTCCCTGCCGCGTGGCGCCGGAGACCATCGTGTGCGCAAGACTCGCGCGCGGTTGCACTTGCAGGAGCCCGAAGCCAGGTCCGTTACCGAACCGTCGCAGAATCGGTTGCCGCCGCGGCCTCTGAGCCTTGCAGAAACTGCCATGCCAGGCAGGGCAGCTCCCCGCGGACGCTACCGCTTCGCGTCCACGACGTCGCGGAACGGTTCGACGTCGGGCACCACCTTCACGCCCGTCGTGAACGTGAACGGCGCGGCCGCGATGCCGCTCGGGTACGTCAATTCGACGACGTAGGCCGTGAAGCCGCGGAAGGGCCGGGGCAGCTTCGCGACGTACTCGCCGTCCGCCTGCGGCTCGATCGGCGAACTGGTCCACTTGCGGCCGATGCTGCTCAGGCGGAAGTCACGCGCGCCCGGGTTCGTCGCCTGCCAGAGGGTGACCTTCGCGGGCGCATCCGTCGCGCGCACGCGGATCGTGCCGTCCGGCTCCACCTTCCACGTGAAGCGCGGCAGCGGCGTGCCCGTCAGGATGGCGTGGTAGAAGGCCGTCAGGCTGAGCCACGCGTCGGATCCGCGCAGGGAGTGGTCCGTGTTCGGGATGTAGCGCACGTACTTCGCGCCGGGCAGTTCGTCCAGGTAGAACTTCCACGAGTCGGGCAGGAAGAACTGGTCGCCTGTCGCGTTCATCATGAACTTGGGCATCGTCAGCCGCGAGCGGTACTCGAACGGCTCCTCGATCGCCATCAGGTCGGCGAACCGCGGCTCGTTGAGCCGGTCCATGACGCCCCACTCCTCGTAGTCGATGACCGACGGCGCGTAGTAGCCGTAAACCGCGTAGTGGTGCTGGAACGACGGGACGAGGTTGAGCAGGTCGATGACCAGCGGGATGACCGCGACGACCCGGCGGTCCACCGCGGCGACCGACCAGGCCGTCCAGCCGCGCTTGGAGGCGCCCGAGGCGACGAAGCCGTCGATCGTCGTGTTGGAGCGGGCGCAGAAGGACGTCACCGCGTCCATCGCGCGCACGGCGGCCTTCGTCATCGGCAGGCGGAGCGGCCACCGCTCGTCGCCGCCGCGCAGGAACTTGTCCCAGGTGTAGCCGATGATGCCGTCCTC
>CAZBIP010000567.1:0-2128 GCA_964491885.1 uncultured Vicinamibacterales bacterium | reverse complement strand
GGCCCTCGAGATCCCGCCGCCTCCCGCTACTTTCCCGCTCCGGCGCCGAACACGCGGTTGCCCGCGAGCGCCTTCGGATCCCAGGGCGAGGGGCCGCCACCCAGGTACTTGTGGAACCAGTCGAGGTGCGCGGCGTAGTAGAGCACCATGTCGTACCAACCCGGCCAGTGCCCGGCGTTCCGGAAGACGACGAGGCGCGAAGGCACGCCCATCTTCTGGAGGTCCGTGAAGAACGCGAGCGACTGCGTGTAGGGCACGCGGTAGTCCCGTTCCCCGGTGAGGACGAGCGTCGGCGTCTTGAACTTCGCCACGTACTCGGACGGGCTCTGCCTGCGGTAGCCCTCGGGGTTCTTCCACGGCGTACCTTTGAGATCCCACTCGGGGAACCAGAGCTCTTCTGTCGACGAGTACATCGCGCGCAGGTCGTACACGCCCATCATGGCCGCGAGGGCCTTGAACCGATCCGTGTGCCCCTGGAGCCACATCATCGCGTAGCCGCCCCACGACCAGCCCATCGCCCCCATCCGGTCGCGATCGATCCACGCCTGCGCCGCGAGCCAGTCGGTCACCGCGAGGACGTCCTGCATCACCTTGCCGTCCCAGTCGCCCGAGATCGCGGCGGTGAAGTCCTGCCCCCACCCAGTTGACCCGTGCGGGTTGGGGAACGCGACGACGTAGCCGGCGCCGGGGTAGACCTGGGCGTCGCCGCGGAACGCGTCGGCCCACTGCATCTGCGGGCCGCCGTGGACGTTGACGATCGCGGGGTACTTCTTCGCGGGATCGAAGCCGTGCGGCTTGACCAGGAGGACCTGGATCTTCTTCCCGCTCGGGCTGTCGACGAAGACTTCTTCCATCGGGCGGAAATCCACCTCGCCGAGAAGCGCCTCGTTCTGGCTGGTGAGCGCGCTCTCGCTTCCGGCTGCCGGGCCGGTGAGCGCCACACGGTAGATCTCCGTCGGCAGGTGCATCCGCCGCCGCGCGACGGCGGCCCACGTGCCGTCCTTCGACACCTCGAAGGCGTCGATCTGGCCGACGTTCGACACGACGGAGATCGTGCCGGACGCCAGGTCCAGCGCGTGAAGCGGGGCCCGGCCCTTCACATCCGCGGTGAAGTAGACCCGGTTGCCGTCGGGCGAGAAGCGGAACGCCCTGACCCACGCATCGAGGCTCTCCGTCAGCACGCGGGCCGCGCCGGTCGCGCGGTCGTAGAGCGCGAGGACGATGCGGTCTGACTCGTAGCCGGGGATGCGCTGGCGCGTGAACACGATGGAGCGGCCGTCGGGGGCGTAGCGCGGCGCGCTGTCCGAGGCGCGGTTCGCCGCGGTGATGTTCTTCGGGGCCGCGAGCGCTGAGGCGTCGCCGTCGATGGCCACGGTCCAGAGGTCCGAGTTCGTCGACGAGGCCGGCTCGGCGTCGCGGTTGGACGTGAACACGAGCTCCTTGCCATCGGGCGACACGTCGAAGTCGGCGCCGCCGCCCACGACGAACGCCGGCGAGTCGAAGTCGCCAGGGGTGAGATCGCGGAGCGGGGCCGTCGCATTCGCCAGATCCATCACCAGCAGGTGCGTCCGCTTCCCGTCCTCCCAGGCGTCCCAGTGGCGGAACAGAAGCCGGTCGGCCACGACCGCCCGCATCCGGCCTTTCGCCGCCTCGTCGTCGCGCTTCCGGTTGCACGCCACGTCGGCGCCGCACTCGGGCCAGACCTCGGCCGTCAAGACGAGGCGCGTGCCGTCAGGCGTGAAGAGGAACGCGCCCACGCCGCCCGGGATGTCCGTCTTCTTTTCCGCCTCGCCTCCCGACGCGGGGAGGAAGAAGACCTGGGGCTCGCCGGCCCGGGTCGAGATGAACCCGAGCACGCGCCCGTCGGGCGAAAACGCGGGACTCCAGTTCTGCTCGTCGGTGACGGTGAGCGGCCGGGGGTTCTTGCCGTCGCTGTCCGTCCACCACAGATTCGTCTGCCGGTGAATGGCCTCGAGGTTCGTGGTGGTGACGGTGAAGGCCACGCGGCGGCCGTCCGGCGCAATCACGGGTTCGCCAACGCCCTTCACGCGGTGCAGGTCGGCGATGGTCGCGGCGCGTCGGCCAACCGCCCCGGACGGTGTCCCTGGCTGGGTCCCGGGCTGGGCGG
>CAZBIP010000566.1:0-2129 GCA_964491885.1 uncultured Vicinamibacterales bacterium | reverse complement strand
TTCGACGCGAGCCCCAGCGACGCGCGCATCGTGTTCGGCGTCTTCCCCGTCGAGAAGCGGATCGTCTCGGTGCAGTCCTCGAACGAGACCGCGGGCGCGGGGCCGACGAAGCAGAGCGCCATGTCGTCGCGCGTGATGCCGTGCGCCACCTCGCCGTCGCCCGGGTTGCAGAAGCATCCCGTGCGCAGCGAGATGCCCGCACGGCCCGCCTCGGCCTCGAGCGCCCGCACGTCGAAGGGCTTGCCGTCCGGGTCGAGGAGATAGAACGCGACGGTCCCGCCGCGCCGGGCCAGGTCGGTCGGTCCGAACACGCGTGCGAGGCGCGCGCGGTTCGAGTGGGTCAGCGCCGTCAGCCGCTTCACGATCCACCCGGTCAGCGCCATCACCCGCTCGTGAATGACGTCGATGCCGGCCGACGCCAGGTGCTCGAGGCCGATCGTCACGGCCGGCAGCCCCAGGTAATCCACCGTCCCGTCCTCGAACCCCGCGTGCCCGGGCGCCAGGTGGTGCCACCCGTCGCCCTGCACCGATGCCACGGTGATCGTGCCGCCGGCGAACCAGGGACGCCGGAGTTCGTCGAGCGCCTCGTGCCGGAAGAGCAGCGCGCCGATGCCCGTCGGATAGCCGAACATCTTGTAGAAGGACAGCGGCACGAAGTCGGGCTTGACGCGCGAGAGGTCGAGGCGGTTCGTCGGGGCGAATGCGGCGCTGTCCAGGATCACCCGCCACCCCCGCTCGCGGGCCCACGCGACCCACTCGAGCGGGTGCTGTACGCCGCTGAAGTTCGACTGGGCCGGGTACGCGAACAGGCGCGGCTTGCCTGCCGTCGTCTTGTCCAGTTCGGCGAGCACGACGTCCCCGTCGCACCGCAGCTCCGGGCTCCTCACGGGCACGTAGGTGACGCTCGATCCGCCGCGCCGGGCGTACTCGCGAAGGCCGTTGACGGAGTTGTGGTTGTCGTAGGTCAGCAGGTAACGCCCGCCGGGCTCGAACGGGAACGACTCCCCCACCAGCTTCAAGGCGCCGCTGGCGTTGGGCACGAAGATCGCGCCGTACTCGGCCGGGTCCGCGCCGAAGAAGCGCAGCACCGCGGAACGCGCCTGGTCCACCAACTCCGAAGCCGCCATCGAGGTGGGGTTTCCGGAATGCGGGTTGCCGAGCACGCTGCCGAGGAGCAGGTCCTGGTGCCGGAGGATCTGGGACGTCGAAAAGAGGCCGCCGCCCGTGTAGTCGAGATACACGTGGCCCAGTTCGTCCAGGCGCGCGTAGTCGGATGCGCGCAGCACGTCCAGCGCGGCGGTGGCCGCATAGCCGGGGAACCCAATCAGGAACTCGCGGTAGGCCGCATCGAAGCTGCTGTCCATGGGCATCGCCTGCCTGGGCGCCTGGCCTCCCGGCTCAGCGCCACTCCCATTCGACGAATCCGGGACGGACGTCTTCCATCGCGTTGACGATCAGCTCGGCGAGGCCGCCGTAGAGGATGCCGTGCCGCCGCCACACGTCGTGGAACGCCAGGAGATCGCGGATCTGGCCCTTGCAGTTGCTGCAGGGCGCGCACACGTACTTGCGGACGGACGGATCGAGGCAGCCGGAGAAGGCGTCGAAGATCTGCTGGAGCTTCTTGCGGCCCGCGACCTGCGACCGCCAGTCCTGGAACCCGTTGCCGCTGATGACGGCGAAGCCGCTGCCGCCGCCGCAGCAGTAGTTGTCCACCCCGTGGGGCGTCATCTCGCGGAACTGCGGGCAGATGCGGCGCAGCACCTCGCGCTGCGGCTCGACGATGCCCATCAGGCGGACCATGTTGCACGGGTCGTGCAGCGTCACCGGGAAGTCGTTCCGGGACGGGTCGAGCCGCAGCCGGCCGCTGGCCACGATGTCGCGAAGGAGCGTCAGCCCGCTCTCGCGGGGAACCCGCAGGTCGCCATCGATCAGCCGGTCGGCGACGACGAGCAGCGCCTTGTGCGCGTGGCCGCACTCGCCGACGACGATCTTCTTCACGCCCAGCTTCTTGGCCACCTGCACGTGAAGGCGCGCCACGCGCGCCAGCTGCGCATCGTCGTACCAGACGCCGTAATTCACCGAGTCGTACCCGGCGATGTCGGAGGACATCGTCCACGAGACGCCGGCCG
>CAZBIP010000565.1:0-2136 GCA_964491885.1 uncultured Vicinamibacterales bacterium | reverse complement strand
TGGACGCTCGTCTTTACTTCGTACAGTCCGCCGTCGCGGCGGCGGACCCGGCTCGTCACCACCGAGACCGGGCCGAGCCGCGAGGAGCCGCGAACCGAACCGGGGCCGACCGACTCGACGCCGACGACCGCGTCCGGATCGTCGTCGCGGGTCAGGATCAGGGCCGCGAGCATCTCCCGGCTCCATCCTCTCGCCACGGGACAGAGCTGCCTGAACCGCTCGACGTCCCGGGCCTGCATCGCCAGCCACATCTCCGTGACGATCCGGCGGGCCGCCTCTTCGGCCGGGAGATCCGTCGTCTCGATGCCGGCATCGTCCAGGGCGAGCAGGCCGATCAGCGACTCGCGCACTTCGAAGGGCTTCGGCTGGAACGCCGCGCCCTTCGGTAAATCGACCAGGAACGCCTCGTCGGGCAGGTCGGCCAGGTACTCGATGTCGTCGGACTCGAAGCCGGGCGTCCCCTGGCGGTCCATGTTGTCCCACTGCCGAAGGCCGACGAGGAGCTTCGACTCGAGGTCGAACTCCGCGCGGGCCGACCTGGGACCTTCGGCCGTCAACTGGCTCCACTCGGTGATCACCGTTCGCCGGTTCGGGAAGCGCCAGCGGGTCTGGACAGAGCGCACACCGACGGCCCGGGCCAGCTCGAACAGCCTCGGACCCGGCCACGGATTGAATCCCGCGGTGATCGCGTCCTCGGTGAGGACCGTGCGGCTTCCCGGCTCGAGGTAGTGCGTGGCGTTGCCTTCGGTCCAGACCGTCGGCCCTCCAACGATGCGGATGAGCAGCCGCTCTGAGCGGGCGCGATCGGCCGACGAGCGGGCCCACAGCTCGAAAGAGGCGCCGCCGCCGAAGCGGCCCCGCAGGTGCAGGGCCCGGAACGGCCGGACGGCCTCGATGCTCTGGTCGATGCTCCACGCCTGGGAAGGCTCGCGCAGGAACACGGCGGCAGCGGCGATGACGAGCACGGTCAGGCCGACCGTGCCGAGGCCGAGGCGCCAGGCGCGGGCGCCGAGTGTCGCGCGGGAAAGCCAGCGCTGGAGCCGCTCGACAGGGGTGTCGGTCGGCTGGGCGGCCCGCACGCGCCTCATCACCGCGTCCTCGAGCGAGGGCTGAACTGCTGCGGCCGCCGACGACGCCAGGCGCGCCTGCAGGCGGCGGTCCTGCTCCATGTCGGCGCGGCACGCGGGGCACGCGTCGATGTGCCGGCGGACGGCCTCCGCCGCTCCTGGTGTCGCCGTGGACTCGAGGACGCCGATCAGGTCTTCGCGGTGCTTGTCGCAGGACATGGGTGTTCCCGTTCCGATTCCCGGACCGCCAAGGTGCGCCGCATCTCCTCGTACGCCCGCGAGAGCCGCTTCGTCACTGTGCCGAGCGGGATCCCGAGCCGCGCCGCGGCTTCGCTGCAGGAGCAGTCGCCGTAGTACCGGAGCAGGACCACCTCGCGGAGCGGTTCGGCCAGCGCGGCCAGGGCCGCCTCGAGGGCGGCGTCGCCCGACCAGGGCCCGGCGGTGGCCTCGGCGGCGGCCGCTTCGGATGCCATCCTGGCGAGGCCGGCCCGCTCCCGTCGATCGCGGTCCGCCCGCTCCAGCAGCACGCGGTACGCGATGCCCAGCAGCCACGAGAAGAACGAGTCGGGCTTCTTCAGCGTCGCCAGGCCGGCAAACGCCCGGACGAACGCCTCCTGTACCGCGTCCTCCGCCACGTCGGGCCGAACCTGCCGGCAGCGGATGCCGGCCATCAGCGGCTTCTGGTAACGCTGCACGAGATGGCGGAAGTCCTCGCGGTGCCCGTCCAGGCATCGCTCGACGAAGTAGCGGTCCGTTTCGCCCGTCATGGTTTCACGCCATCACCCGCGCTCACCTGTATAGTGGACCGGGCGGGCCGGTTTGCGCCGGGAAACGGCGTCCATCGTAGATCGACAGGGCGCGAGCCGGGACGGCGTCAAGACCGCGGCCGATTCGGCCGATACACCCGGGCGGGAGCCTCTGTTCGCCGACGACGTCGTGCGCGTGGAACGCCGGCCGGGGAGCGCCGGCAGCAGGATGAGCCAATCCGCCCAGTCGCAGCCAGCGGTCCTGCGCCGGGTGACGCGGGTGCTCGCGCACGGCGAGGAGCACCCGCTCGCCCAGGCCAGCC
>CAZBIP010000564.1:0-2136 GCA_964491885.1 uncultured Vicinamibacterales bacterium | reverse complement strand
GCGCTCGCCTGTCCCGCTCGCGCACGCCGGAGCCGGGTCCTGTCGCCCATCACCCTCACCTTCTGTTCTTGGATCATCGGCGGGCTGCCGGGTGCCGTCCGGCGGTACAATATCCTCGCCATGAGCACACGCAAGGGCATCATTCTCGCGGGCGGTGCCGGCACGCGCCTGTATCCGGTCACCCAGGCCGTGTCGAAGCAACTGGTGCCCGTGTACGACAAGCCGATGATCTACTACCCGCTCAGCACGCTGATGCTGGCGGGCATCCGCGACATCCTCGTCATCTCGACGCCGCAGGACACGCCGCGCTTCGAGCACCTGCTGGGTGACGGGTCGCAGTGGGGCCTCGCCATCAGCTACGCGGTGCAACCCGAGCCCAACGGCATCGCGCAGGCGTTCGTCATCGGCCGCGCGTTCCTGGGCGGCGGGCCGTCCACGCTGGTGCTCGGCGACAACATCTTCTACGGCGACAGCCTGCAGGCGATCCTGGCGCGCGCCGGCGCGCGCGCGGACGGGGCCACCGTGTTCGCGTACCACGTGGAGGACCCGGAGCGTTACGGCGTGGTGGGATTCGACGCGTCAGGCCGCGCGACATCCATCGAGGAGAAGCCGGCGCGCCCGAAGTCGAGCTACGCCGTCACCGGGCTGTACTTCTACGACAGCCAGGTCGCCGACCTGGCCGCGTCGCTGAAGCCCTCGGCGAGAGGCGAGCTCGAGATCACGGATCTCAACCGCCTGTATCTCGACCGCGGGCAGCTGTCCGTGGAGAAGATGGGCCGGGGCTACGCGTGGCTCGACACGGGCACGCACGAGTCCCTGCTCGAGGCCGGGCTGTTCATCCAGACGATCGAGCGCCGGCAGGGGCTGAAGATCGCGTGCCCCGAGGAAATCGCGTTCCACCAGGGCTTCATCGACGCGGCCCAACTCGGGCGCCTGGCCGATGGCCTCGGCAAGAGCAACTACGCGAACTACCTCCGCCGGCTACTGGAGGAAGCGCGCTCGTGATTTCGTCGAGGACATGACGCCGGTGAGGGGTACACGGCGTGACGGCCGGGGCGAGGGTGCCGGGAGATAGCGAGACTGCCCAGCGCCCAGCCCCCAGTCCCCAGCCCCTGGAGATAGACCCATGCCTCCCCGCTTTGCCTACTGGACCATCATTCTCGACGGCGCGCCCACGTCGTTCCGCACGCGCGAGCGCGACGAGATCCTGCCGCTCTTCAACCAACTGAAGGCCAAGAACGCCAGCGCCGAGCTGAAGTGGTTCTCCGGCGGCAAGCTGTGGGAATCGCCCGACCAGGCAAAAGAAGCGCGCCAACTCGAGCGCGTGCGCCTGTTCCGCGACGAGCGCAGGAAGCAGGAGCGGGAGGCGCGGGGGCAGGGACGCGAACCCGGAGCCGAGGGTTCGCCCGAGAACGACCCGCTGGCCGAGTTCCGCCGGCAGCACGGCCGCCCCGCCGATGGCAGCGATCAGAAGCCACCGACTCCGGAGCGAAGCGCCGGGCCTCCTCGCCCCTGGAGCCCTGGGTCCTCAGAACGACGCGCGGCGGCTCCTCGCCAAGGGAGCCCCGGGTCTTCCCTCGACTCACCTGCCACTCGCGGCCACGCTCGGGACATGCCAGACCCGCTGGCCGAGTTCCGCCGGCAGCACGGCCGCCCCGCGGACGGCAGTGATCAGAAGCCGCCCACTCCAGAACGAAGCGTTCGGTCTCCCCGTCCCTGGGGCTCCGGGTCTTCCCTCGACTCACCTGCCTCTCGTGGGCTCGCTCGGGACAAGGCAGATTCGGGGGCGCCGAACGCCGATCGCCGGGGCAAGGGCTGGCGCCCAGGCGGCGAGCACAAGGATCCGCGCGACAAGTACAAGCTCCCGCCCGGACAGGCCCGGAAGCGCTGGAAGGAGCGCAACCTGGGATCGAAACCCTTCGGCAAGAGGCCTTTTGGCGAGCGTCCGCCGGGAGGCCAACCGGAGGGGGAGCGTCCGCAAGGGCCGCCAAGGCCATTCGGGAAGAAGCCGTTCGGTCAGCGTCCCTTCAGCGGGAAGCCGTCCGGACCCGGCGGCCCGCGCTCGTTCGGCGGCAAGCCCTCGGGTCCTGGCGGGCCACGCTCGTTCGGGGGGAAACCGTCCGGGCCTGGCGGTCC
>CAZBIP010000563.1:0-2138 GCA_964491885.1 uncultured Vicinamibacterales bacterium | reverse complement strand
GTCGTAGACCTGTTCTCTGAGAGACCGGGTTTGCAGCCGCGGAGCCGCTTCGGGATAGAGAGACTCCGGCGCAGCGGCGTGTTTGTGCGCGGCCGGGGCGTTCATCTGAAATGTAATATATCAGAGAACGTCGCGACCGAACCTTGGCCGGGTTGCCAGCCTCCTACTGCTGCTTCTTCCCCGATCCGACTGCGATGGCGATCTGCGGCGACTTGGCGCCTGGCGCGGGACCGACGACGAGTTGCCAAACGGCCTTGGGCCGCTCCTCGCCGTCGCCGATGTGCTGGAGCGCGCTCTGCAGGGTCAGGCCGCTGAAGTCCATCGTCAGCGTGGTGACCGATGAGTCCCTGCACGTGAGCCGGACGGCCATCCCGAGCACATCGCTCAGCCGCCTGCCGACCTCGGCGAGCGGCGCGTTCTCGAATCTCAAGCCCGGGGGCAGTTCTTTCCGGAACGCGTCCACCACGGCCTGGGCTTCCGGCGTCGCGGCTTTCCCGCCCACGTACACCCGGCCCGCCTTGGAGGCGGCGCTGCCCGAGGCCTGAACGACGAGCCGCGCGCTGGTCAGTTCCCAGGAGCACCCGATGCTCTCGCACATGGCGTTGAGCGCCGTCCTGGCGGTGACGTTCCTCACCGCGATGTCCACGGGCATTGTCAGCGACGCATCGACGGCGGCCGAGACGCCGATGGCGTCAGCCACGGCCTTGAACGCGTCCGCCGGCGCAACGGCGTTCAGGTCCAGCGTGACCTTCTTCGACTCGAGGTCCTGCGCGAGCGCGGGCGAAGCCGTCGCCGCGAGAAGCACGGTGAGCAGCAGCACGGGAAACGCACGGTTCATCGGGGTGCTCCTTCGACGAGCAAGAGGCCGTGGCCCTCCGGCGAACGGCCTTCGCGGGCCGGGCCGCCGGTGATCGACACGGAGCCGTCCGGCATCTGGATGACGAGCATGCCGCCGGACAGGGTGCCGGCGAGGACCTCGGGACCCACAGGCGGGGCGGGCGTCTGCGAGCCCCGGTTCACGGTGAACAGGGCGGCGAGCGCGAGGACCGCCGCGGCTGCCGCGGTGGCGGGCCGCGTCAGGCGAAGGCGCCGCAGCGAGCCGGGGGAGGCGCCGAGCGCGCGGTTGGCGGCGCGCGCGACCGCCGAGGCGTCCGGTTCGAACGCGCGGCGGAGAAGGTCGTCGATTTCGGGCCGGTCACGGTCGGTCATGGCGTTCCTCGAGCAGGGCGGCAAGGCGCGCGCGGGAGCGGGACACGCGCATTTTCACCGCCGGAACCGAAATGCCAAGCGCCGCGGCCGCAGCCGCCATGCTGAGGCCGCCGGCGGCCACGAACAGAAGCGCCTCCCGGTCGCGTGAGGAGAGACGCGCGAGCGCGCCACGGAGGCGCTCCGCCTCGTCGCGCGCGATGGCCCGCGCCTCGGGCGTCGGCGCGGTGGCGCGCGCACCGACCGCGGAGTCGAGCGGCACCCACAGCCGTTGCCTCCAGGACGCGCGGGCCGCCCGCCGGCGGGCGATGGCGAAGACGAACGCCTCGGCCGAGTCTGGGGCGCCGCCGTTGCGGCAGGCGCGCACGAGCGCCGCCAGGCTCTCCTGAGCAACATCCTCGGCGAGCGCCGGGTCTCCGAGCCGGGCATGCGCGTAGCGAAGCACGCGCGGCGCCAACTCGACGATGGTCCTTTCCAGGTCCACGATCACAGAAGAACCCGAGCCCGTGATTCGGTCACATCAGCGTGGCAGGCCGAGCGTTCGGGTACCATGGCTCTGGCGACCTCTTGGTTTTCCGGGCCTGCCCCCGGTTTGAAGGGTTCCAGTATGCGCTGGGTCTTCGCGGTCATCATCGTGCTGCACGGGCTGATTCACCTCATGGGACCAGCCAAGGCGTTCGGCTTCGCCGATATCCCCCAACTCATGCAGCCCATCTCGCGCGGCATGGGGGTGGTCTGGCTGCTGGCGGGCGTGCTGACACTGGCAACCGCCGCGGCCCTCTTCGTCTGGCCGCGCGGGTGGTGGATGATTGGTGCGGTCGCATTGGTGGTCTCCCAGGCAGTCATCTTCACGTCCTGGACGGACGCCAAGGCGGGCACGGTCGCGAACATCCTCTTGCTCGCCGGGGTCGCGTACGCCGTGCTCAAGGGCT
>CAZBIP010000562.1:0-2140 GCA_964491885.1 uncultured Vicinamibacterales bacterium | reverse complement strand
TGGGCGTGATCCGCTCCACGCTCGCGCTCCTCGAGTCCGCCCTCGGCCAGAGCGACCTGTCGCCGCTGTTCGAGGCCATTCTGGCGCGCGCGACGCGGTAGCTCTGGCGCGGCCGCACGCGCGACCACACGCGAGACCAGCAACGCCCCGATTCCACTGCGCGGCGCTCTAGTGCGCGCCGGGTAGACCAACCATGGCTCTCGCTGCAGGCGTGCGCCTCGGTCCGAATGAGGTCACGGCTTCGCTCGGGGCAGGCGGAGCCTGCCCGCCGAAGCCGGCCAACAGGCCGTCTGGCGAAGGCGGAGGTAAGCGATAGGGCGCGATGGACGACGATTCGTCGGAGACGCGCGGCGCCCGGCCCTCCTCCGCTCCGATTGACTGCTACGGAGCTCCGGCGAGGTCAGGTCAGCCGTCCCAGGAGCGCGAGCGCCGGCGCCACGCGGATTCCCTCCCGAGTGACGTAGTCCTTCGTTCCCGTCGCGGAGATCTGCCACGCCTCGGCGCCGGGGAACTTCGCCTTCAGGTACCGCAGGCTCCGATCCGCCTCGCCGTCGCCCCACTTGCACTCGACGAGGAGGATCGGCGCGCGGCCCTCGACCACGACGAAGTCCACTTCGCGGCCGTCGGTGTCGCGGAAGTACCGCAGCTCGACGTCTCGGCCGAGCGTGTCCTGCTGGAAGTGCACCCACTTCAGCAGATGGCACGCGGCCAGATTCTCGAAGCGCGCGGATTCAGCGGGCACGATGGACCAGTCGAGGTGGTAGTGTTTCTGCGCCTTCGTGACGGCGCGGATGCGCGGCGCGCCCAGCGGCGGCACGCGGACGATGGCATACAGCCGCTCGAGGGCGGCCAGCCATGAGGCGACGGCCTTGTGGCTGACCTGGAGGTCCTCGCGCACGGCGTTGATCGAGAGCGGCGAGCCGACCAGTTCAGGGAGTCGCAGCATCAACAACTCCAGGTGCCCGAGGTCCTGGATGCGTTCGAGCGAGGCGACATCCTCCCGGACGAGGCGGCTCCGGTGTTCGCGCGACCAGCGCCGGGCCTCCACGTCACTGCCTCCGAGGTAGGGCTCGGGGAACCCGCCGAGCGTCAGCAGCGTCCGCAGTTCCGCCGGCGTGCGCAGGCCCAGCTCCGCGGCCGAGAACGGGTGCAGCCTCAACAGGTGGTAGCGGCCCTGGAGGGACTCGCCCCCGAAGCGGTAGAGGTCGAGGCGGCCGCTGCCGGTCACGACGATACGTTGACCCCGGCGGCGCCCGTCGTACAGCCCTTTCAGGTAGTTGCGCCAGCGGCGGTACTTGTGGACCTCGTCGAGCACCCAGAGCTTCGAGACCGGGAGTTCGCCGCGGAGGATGCGCTCGCGATGCTCGGACACGTCCCAGTTCAGGTAGCCCGCCCTGGCGCCGGGGAGCCCGAGCGCGAGGGTGGTCTTGCCGACCTGGCGGGGGCCGGCGACGAAGACCATCTTTCGTGCGAGGTCGTCACGGAGCTGGGACGAGAGGTAGCGGCGGACGAGCATCGGAGCAGTCTACAGATATTTTCACCTATAGTCAAAATCACTCACGGCGTTTTTCGCCTGCGGTCGAACCCATCATGACGCTATGCTCCTGACGTTTCGCTCGCACGCGAAGCACTCGCCTTCGAGCATTCCGCAGCACGGCACGTACTTCCCGGTGCTATGATGCGCCGCAGGTTCTCCTTCCATGTCCCTGGCCGCGGGCAGCCGCCTCGGGCCGTACGAGATCACCGCCCTGATCGGACGGGGCGGCATGGGCGAGGTGTACAAGGCGCAGGACACGCGCCTGGACCGCACCGTCGCCATCAAGGTCCTCCCGGCTGAGCTGAGCGCCGACCCGGGCCGCCGCGCGCGCTTCGAGCGCGAGGCCCGCGCCGTCGCCGCCCTCTCCCACCCCCACATCTGCGCGCTCTTCGACATCGGGGAGGCGGTCGCGAGCGAGCCCGACTCGGTCGCAGCGGGTCAGCGCGACGCCCGAATTCCGAATCCCGAATCCCGAGTCCCGAGTCCCGGCCGAGTCCCCAGCCCCCAACCCCCAGCCCCCATTCACTTCCTGGTGATGGAGCACCTCGCCGGCCAGACGCTGGCAGAGCGCCTCCTGAAAGGTCCCCTGCCGCTCGCGCAAGC
>CAZBIP010000561.1:0-2142 GCA_964491885.1 uncultured Vicinamibacterales bacterium | reverse complement strand
GCGTGACGGACAGGCTGGGCAAGTATGTGTCGGGCCCGCAGGCGTTGCAAGGGAAGGGAGGTCGCCCCGGTTCCAGGGGGATGCCTACGGCAGTTCGGCCGCGGGAGCCTCCATGGACGCGGGCTCTAGCTGGCTCCGGCGTCTTGTGAGCATCGACTCGAGCCCGACGCACGCGGCCCCGGCAACCCCGACGACCAGGAGCGATTCCGCCAGCGACGGCTTCATGAACATGACGTAGAGCATCGCCAGGTCATTGCCGAGCATCACGCCCTCGGCCACCTCCCACCGGCGGCTGCGGCGCAGCCGGTCGATGGCCTCGGTCACGGGACCGTTTCCGGCCTCGGCGGCGGCGCGCCCGACCGCGATCGCTGACGGCTTGACGAAGAGCATCGCGAGGATCAGACTGAAGAACCAGGCGCCCACAGCCACGTAGAACCAGCCCTGGCTCCACCACCCGGTGGAGCCGAGGTACACGCCGGTGGCGAGCAGGAGCATCGCGGCCGGACCGTTCGCGCGGGTCGAGCGGGCGGCAAAGGCCAGCCACTCGCGCAGCCGATCGAGCGTTCGGACGCTCGCGATCTCGCGCCGCGTCAGCGGCGTGAACAGCGAGCTGCCGACAAGCACGATGCCCGACATGATGTGGACGAGCAGCACGACCGAATACGTCGAGAGATCGAACATGTGCCACCTCCGGTTGGGGCCGCTGCGGGTGCGGCCTGTCCGCGTCTGGAAGCTGAGACGGCAGGGAGGCCGGCCGCGTTTTGCCCCCGGGCGACAGTCTCTTGACTCGGCGCGACAGACGGATGCCGCGTTCGCAGGGGAAGGAGTCCGGTCGTGACCCGGCAGCCTGTCGTCGGCTCGATCGGCGTGAGGGCGATGCTGGCGTCTTTTGCAGCCCTCGGCCTGGACGCGGCGAGGATCCGCCGCGAGTCGGGGCTGGACGGTGTCGAGCTCGAGGACCCGGACCTGGTGCTCCCGGCAGCGAGGCTCCGCGCGGTGTGGGATGCGGCCGATCGGCTATGGGCCAGGCCGGGTCTCGGGCTGCAGGCGGGACAGCGCGCTCCGATGGGGGCCTGCGAGGTGCTCGATTACCTCCTGCTGAGCAGCGCGACACTCGGCGACGGGCTGGCGCAGTTTGCGAAGTACTTCGCGGTGGCCATGCGGGCAGCCACGTACGAGGTTGTTCCGCGGAACGCCGACGTGCTCTTCGCCCTGGTGTGGCGGGTCCCGCCCGGCGGACCGCTGTTCCAGGTGCGCGACTTCTGCCTGTCAGCCGTCGCCGGCCGCGTGGCCGCCTGCGGGAGTTGCCGCCCGTCGCGCGTCGAGCTTGCCGGCCCGGCGCTCGCCCCGGAGCGTGACTACGTGCAGGTGTTCGGCGGGGATGTCGCCCTTCACGCCTCACGGGACGCGCTGGCGTACCGGCGTGATGCCTGGACCGCCCGCCTGTCCGGCAGCGACGAGGGGCTCAATCGGACCCTGTGCCGCCACGCCGAGCTGCTGATCGAACGGAGCCGCGGCGCGGGAGCGGACACGCTGGCCCGGAAGGTCCGGACCGAATGGCTGCGGGGGGTCCGGGGCGGTGTCCCGTCAATCGGCGAGATCGCGTCGAGCCTCGGGATGGGGCCGAGAACGCTTCAGCGGCAACTCGGGCTCGAGGGGACGAGCTACCGCGCGCTTGTCGAGGAACTCCGCGCCGGCCTGGCCCGCGAGTATCTGGGCGACCGGGGGCTGAGCATCGGTGAGGTCGCGTACCTGCTCGGTTTCTCGGAGCCGAGCGCGTTCACGCGCGCGTTTCGCAGGTGGGCAGGCAGGAGCCCGCAGGCGTTCAGGGCCGGCGGCCTCCCGGATCTGCCGCTACAGGACTCGACGGAGGACGGCTCGGAAGGATGATGCGCCCCCGCGCAAGCCGGGGGCGCGCACGCGGCCTGTGCTCTGACGCGAGCCCGCTGCGCGCCTGCCGGCACAGGGAGGGTGAGCCGATGCGAACCACGGTGCGGCGCCTCGCGCCAGTTGTCGTCGCGGCGTTTGCCGCCTCGCTTGCCGTCGCGTTCACGCACGGCCAGTCCACCTGCGAGCAGCACCTCGAGATCCGGACGTCGCGCGTTCCGCACGCGGGAAACGGCGTGTTCACGACGGCGGCCA